>NZ_DKHD01000019.1:0-17780 GCF_002453565.1 Pseudomonas sp. UBA6753
TTTAGCTTCAAACACTTGACTCAACAGGGTGGCTGGCTTTGCTTCGCTACCGCGTTGGAGTGGTGCGCATTATAGGGCGGCGTTTCAGGAGGTCAACCTTTAATTTCAATAATTTAGGTTTTTTTGAAAAAGACCGCGTCAGGGCCGCCAGGTGCTCGATCTCACAGGCGCCAGAAAACTCATGGCCGGCACCTTGCCCCACACCCTCATAATTGCGCACTATATTGCTCACCCCACCCCGCTCAAGGATCGCTGCACAGAAATGAACACCCAGCCCCGCAGCCTGGCCGCTACCCTCTTCCCGATCGGCCTGCTGCTCATCGCCATGGCATCGATACAGTCCGGTGCCTCCCTGGCCAAAAGCATGTTCCCCCTCATCGGCGCCCAAGGCACCACCACCCTGCGCCTGATCTTTGCCAGCATCATCATGCTGCTGATCCTGCGCCCGTGGCGGGTGCGCATGACCCGCAACACCCTGCGCAACGTCATCATCTACGGCATGGCGCTGGGCGGCATGAACTTCCTCTTCTATATGGCCCTGCAAACGGTACCGATCGGCATCGCCGTGGCACTGGAGTTCACCGGCCCGCTGGCCGTGGCGATCTTCTCCTCGCGCCGGCCGATCGACTTCCTGTGGATTGCGCTGGCCATCGTCGGCCTGCTGCTGTTGCTGCCGGCCGGCCATGGCGGGCAGGCCCTCGACCCGGTCGGCGCAGCCTATGCCCTGGGCGCGGGCGTGTGCTGGGCACTGTACATCCTGTTCGGGCAGCGGGCCGGGGCCGAGCATGGCATCCAGAGTGCCGCACTGGGCGTTGTGGTCGCCGCGCTGTTCGTTGCCCCCATCGGTATCGCCCACGCCGGCAGCGCTTTGCTCACACCCGCCGTGATCCCCATGGCCCTGGGCGTTGCGGTGCTGTCCACCGCCCTGCCCTACAGCCTGGAAATGGTTGCCCTCACGCGCATCCCGGCACGCACCTTCGGCACCCTCATGAGCATCGAACCAGCCTTCGGCGCACTGTCCGGCCTGCTGTTCCTGGGCGAGGTACTGACGATTACCCAGTGGCTGGCCATCCTGGCGATCATTACCGCGTCGGTCGGCACCACCCTGTCCATGCGCAAGGAACCAAGCCCGGCCGTCCCAGCAGACTGATATGAGAAATATTTTCATTTGAGACAGGATTAGTGATTGTAGCGACCCGTCTCGCTGATTAAGCTGTCACAGAATCATCATCTTTACGCTATCTACTGGACCGAACACGGACGCTGGGGAAATTTCAGGAAGAACCAAAGCGATAACGACAGGGCCTGGCAGCTGATCCGCCCTGCATTTAAGGACAGGAATGAAACGTATTTTGCTCATCCTGGCCATCTTGGCTATTGCTGGATGTGCCGCCACGGCCAAGACTGAGGTCAAAAGGGGCAAGAAGGGCCTGCATATCAATTGCTCCGGCCTGTCTTCCTCGTGGGACAACTGCTACAGCAAGGCCGCAAGCTCCTGCAGCACGCGCGGCTACCGGGTCATTGCACGCTCGGGCGATAGCGATGAAGAACCCGGTGACTACTTGTTCGGTATCAACCCGGCGGGTTACACCAGCCGCAGCATGATCGTCATCTGCAAGTAGAAAAAGGGCAGCTCGCAAGCTGCCCTTTTCATTTGCCACCTTACAAGGGCGCGGTACGCGCCTGCAGCCAGGCCAGCGCTTCACCCTTGAGCAACGGCGTCAGGCGCTCGCGTACCTTGGCGTGATAACCGTTCAACCAGTCCAGTTCTTCCCTGGTCAGCAGTTCGGGCACCAGGCAGCGGGTATCGATCGGGCACAGCGTCAGGGTCTCGAAGTTCAGGAAGTCGCCGAAGGCGCTCTTGCCGGCCTCGCGGTTGACCACCAGGTTCTCGATGCGCACACCCCACTGCCCTGGGCGGTACGTGCCCGGCTCGATCGAGCTGATCATGCCCACCTGCATCGCCGTCTGCGGCGTGGGCGCCGCCTGGTAGGCAATGACCTGCGGCCCCTCGTGCACATTCATGAAGTAACCCACCCCATGCCCGGTGCCGTGGCCGTAATCCACCTGGTCAGCCCAGATCGGTGCCCGGGCAATGGCATCGAGCAACGGCGACAGCACGCCACGCGGGAAGGTGGCCCGCGACAGGGCGATCATGCCTTTGAGCACGCGCGTGCAATCCTGCTTCTGTGCAAGGCTCGGGTTCCCCACCGGCACCATGCGGGTGATGTCGGTGGTACCGCCAAGGTACTGCCCGCCCGAATCGATCAGCAGCAGACCATCGCCCTCGATGACCGCATGCGACTGCTCGGTGGCACGGTAATGCGGCATCGCGCCATTGCCATTGAAGGCGGCAATGGTCGAGAAGCTCAACGACACGAAGCCTGGGCGGCGGGCACGCGCGGCACTCAACTGCTCGTCGACCGTCAGTTCGGTAACCCGCTCCCGACCGAGGTTGGCCTCGAGCCAGGCGAAGAACTCGCACAAGGCCACGCCGTCCTGCTCCATCACCTGGCGGATGTGCACCAGATCGTCATCACCTTTGCACGACTTGCTCAGGGTGCTGGGGTTGAGCCCCTCGACCAGTTCCACCCCGGCCGGCAGGTTATCCAGCAGGCCGCAGGTTACCCGGGCCGGGTCGACCAGCAATCGGCTGCCGACCGGCATGGCGGCAAGGGCCTTGCCTGCTTCGGCGTAGTCGCGCGCCTCGATACCGTCGGCCGCCAGCACCTGGCGTAGATGTTCGTCGAGCTTGTCCTGGCCGACGAACAGGATGGCCTGCTGCTGGCTGATCAAGGCAAAGGCGACGAACACCGGGTTATAGGACACATCGCTACCGCGCAGGTTGAACAGCCAGGCAATGTCATCCAGGGTAGCGATGAAATGCCAGTCGGCCCCCTTGGCCTGCACGCTCTGGCGCAACTGCGCCAGCTTCTCCGCACGGCTTACCGTGGCGTGCGGTGGCAAATGCTGGTAGACCGGGTTGCCTGGCAGCGCCGGGCGCCCTTCCCATACCTGGCCCAGCAGGTCCTTGTCCGTCACCAGTCGCGCCCCGCGCGCCTTCAGCCGGTCGCCAAGCTGGCGCGCCGAAGCCAGGGCCATGACCGCACCGTCTACCGCCACGCTGCCATTGGTCTCGACGTGCTCGCCCAGCCATTCCAGCGCACCAGGCTTGCCCGGCAACAGCTTCATCAGCTCGATGCCGCTGCCAGCCAGCTCGTGTTCCGCCTGTTCCCAGTAGCGGCTATCGACCCACAGCCCGGCAAAGTCAGCCGTGACCACCAGCGTGCCGACCGAGCCGTGGAAACCCGACAGCCACTGGCGCCCTTGCCAGTAACCGGGCAGGTATTCGGAAAGATGGGGGTCGGCCGAGGGTACCAGCAAGGCATCGATGCCCTCTGCGGCCATGGCCTGGCGAACCCGCGTCAGGCGCTGCGGCACGCTTTGCCCAAAGGTGGTCTGAACGTTCATGCGCTCTCCTGCGGCTACATCACGGTTTATCCAGTGTGCCGATAATGGAACAGCCGCCAAAGCCCTGCAATCGTGGCGACCGACACACGGCATGCATTGCCCGTCACGCCCTGCGCCTACCGGACATTTCCTACAGACGGGCCAGGACCACCGATCAAGTTGCGCTGAACTTCCTCAAAGCACCGGCTTCACACTCAGTACATTCATTGCACACAGGCAAATGACCATGCCCAATGCCTGCGCCCCTAAAAGCGGCGTGGTGCTGCTCGACACCCGCGCGCACACCCCCGACCACGAGCATGCCGTACACCTGAAGCTTGCTGATGGCCTGGCCCGCCTGCTGAGCTGCCCACATGTGCAACCCGGCCAGCCACCAAGCGCCACCGATGGCTACTACTACCTGCCCACCGAAACCCTGGTCGATCCCAAGCGCCATGCCGCCCTGGGCATCTGCAGCGAGCAGGACCTGTTCGGTGGCCTGGTCGCACACCCCTACATGGCGACCAAGGCGATCTCCCACCCGTTGCCAGCCGGGGCCAGTTTCCCGCCGGGCTGGACCGATGCCTTCGCCCGCCAAGCCAGCGACGCCCTGCTGCGCGGCTATACCGTGTTCAGCAAGGCTGATGCGCGCACCGCCGCACAGCTGTTGTTGGCGGACGGCCCGTTGCGGATCAAGCCGGTACTGGCCTGCGCAGGCCGTGGGCAACAGGTCATCACCACGGCCGATGAGCTGGAACCGCTGCTGGCCGGCATGGATGACCAGGACCTTGCGCTATGGGGGCTGGTGCTCGAGGAAGACCTGAGCGAAGTGCAAACCTTCAGCGTCGGCCAGGTACGCGTCGCCGGCCTGACCTGCAGCTATCACGGTACCCAGCAACTGACCCGCGACCATCAGGGCACAGAAGTGTATGGCGGCTCCGACCTGGTAGTGGTGCGCGGTGACTATCAGGCACTGCTGCAACTGCCGCTGGACGAGCCGCTGCGCCTGGCCATCAACCAGGCGATGGCCTACGAGCAGGCCGCCGAGCAGCACTTCCCCGGCTTCATCGCCTCACGGCGCAACTACGACATCGCCCGCGGCGTCAATCCCCTGGGCCACCTGCGCAGCGGCGTACTCGAGCAATCCTGGCGCCTGGGCGGAGCCAGCAGTGCCGAGCTGCTGGCCTTGCAGGCGTTCGCCGACGACCCGGCATTGCAACGGGTACGAGCCTCCACCCATGAAGTGTTCGGCACCCCCGAACTGCCCACTGACGCCACCCTCTTTTACCAAGGAAACGACAGTGAACTCGGACAACTCAGCAAATTCGCGCGGATTCGTGAACATGACCATTCAGAGTGAAACCGTTGAACTGCAGGTCGAGGATGACAGCATCGTCGGCACCCTGGTCAGCCCCGGCAGCAAGATGCCGGGCATCCTCTTCGTCCACGGCTGGGGTGGCAGCCAGCAACGCGACCTGGCCCGCGCCCGGCATATCACCGGGCTGGGCTGCGTGTGCATGACCTTCGACCTGCGCGGCCACGAAAAAACCGAAAGCCAACGGCTGACGGTCACCCGCGAACAGAACCTGACCGACCTGCTGGTGGCCTACGACCGGCTGGTAAGCCACCCGGCCGTCGACACCAGTGCCATCGCCATCATCGGCAGCAGCTATGGCGGCTACCTGGCCACCCTGCTGACCCGCGAGCGGCCGGTCAAATGGCTGGCCCTGCGGGTACCCGCGATGTACTGGGACGACGAATGGAACCTCCCCAAGCAAACCCTCGACCGGCAACGGTTGAACGCCTACCGCCAGCGCCCGCTCGGCCCGGCGGACAACCGCGCACTGGCCGCCTGTGCCGAGTTCAGTGGCGATGTACTGCTGGTGGAGTCCGAGCAGGACGACTATGTGCCGCACAGCACCTTGATGAGCTACCGCTCGGCATTCGTCAGCGCCCATTCGCTCACCCACCGCATCGTCGACGGTGCCGACCACGCGTTGTCCAGCGAAGAGAGCCAGAAAGCCTACAGTTCGATCCTGGCGGCATGGATCAGTGAAATGGTCGTTGGCGCCCGCCTGGACCGCTACCCGCACTACGCGCCCTGGTATGCCTGAGGCTCGCCCACCTGGCAATGCAGGCCGCCATCGGCGCCGCGCACCAGGCTACGCAGGGTCTGGTAGGCAGCAAAGTTGACCCCACGCGCCTGATGCTGGCCAAGCAGTTCGAGGAAAGGCTCCCCGACGAAATAAACGGCCGCCGCTGCCCACGCCTGGCGGGACTGCCATTGCAGATACTGCAGCACCCGGCTGCCATCGTCGCTGGCCTGGATGCTGACACCCTGCAGCCCTTCGCAACGCGCGGCCAGCGCTTCGCTGCGCGCCACCAGCGCCTGGGCCAACGCCTGCTGGAACCTGCCAGGCACTTCATATTCGATCATCTGGGTAAACCACAGGGCATGGGATTTTGCCGTCATGAACGGTCTCCTGGTGACGGACGCCTACAGCGCGATGCCGAGCAGGGTAAAACCTCAAGTTATGTCAAGGTCAAGCGGTTTTCCGCACCGGGAACACCCCGCGCCCTAACCCGATACCGCGAAGCGCCGCCGGTAATCACTCGGGGTCAGGCCGGTTATGCGCTGAAACACCTTGCGAAACGCACCCGGGTCCTGGTAACCGACGCCCCAGGCGATCTGCTCGACATTGCGCCGGGTGAACTCCAGCAAGCGGCACGCCCGCCCCACCCTCACCTGCTGGCAGTACTCGGTCGGCCGTAGCCCCGTGGCAGCACGAAAACGCCGCAGGAAGGTGCGTTCCTCCAGCCCCGCGCACGCAGCCATGCTGGCCAGGTCGGCATCCTGCCCACCGTTGCCCTGCAACCAGTGCTGCACTTTCAGTACCGCCTCATCGCCATGGTCCAGGCGTGGATTGAACACTGCACCAGGCAGCGGCGCCGCGACCGGGTCGACCGCCAGGTAGCGAGCAGTTTCCCGCGCCACCGTCGCGCCCATGAAGCGCTCCAGCAAGCGCAAGCCCAGGTCGGTCCAGGCCATCAGCCCGGCCGAGGTGACGATGTCGCCATCGTCCAGCAACGGTTGCTGGGCCTCGACCCGCACCTTGGGAAAACGCTGGGCAAGCGAATGCACGTAGTTCCAGTGGGTGCAGGCCGGGCGCCCGTCGAGCAGGCCACTGGCGGCGATGAAGAACACCCCGATGCACACCGACGCCAGCACCGTGCCGTGCCCGTGCAACTGGCATAACGACGCACGATGGCGCTCAAGCAGCTCACCCTGAGGTGCCGACTCCAGGCTTGGCGGAATGATCAGCACCCGCAGATCTGCCGCGGCGGCAGGTGGGCTCTCAGGGGCAGGCTGCAACTGCCCCGCTTCGTCTGCCTGCCAGAAGCTGATACGCACCGATGGCAACTCGAGGGCACCCAGTTCGGCAACCACCCGGTTGGCGACCAGGAACAGGTCGGCCAGCCCATGCACGGCAGCACGTTGCGCGCCGGGGTACAGCAGCAGGCCGATGTCCAGGCTGGCGGGGTTGTCAGTTTTTGCCTGCATAGTGTCGTTCGCGCCAATCCTCAGGTCAGTGCACACAGCCTATAACTAACGTCATCCAACGACTACTGCCACAGGAGGCAGCATGAGCAAGCAGGCGCTGATCATCATCGACATCCAGAACGACTACTTCCCGGGCGGCAAATGGACCCTCGATGGTGCCGACCAGGCGGCCGACAATGCTGCCCGCCTGCTGGCGGCGGCGCGTGAACGGGGCGATCTGGTGGTGCATGTGCGGCATGAGTTCGACAGCGCCGATGCGCCGTTCTTCGCGCCAGGCTCGCAGGGTGCGGCGATCCATGCCAAGGTCGAGCCTCAGGCCGGTGAACCGGTGGTGCTCAAGCACAAGGTCAACGCCTTCCTCGGTACCGACCTTGAGCACACGCTGGACCGGCATGGCGTCGAGGCCCTGACCATCGTCGGCAGCATGAGCCACATGTGCATCGACGCCGCCACCCGGGCCGCGGCCGACCTGGGTTACGACGTGACCGTGGCGCACGACGCCTGTGCCACACTGCCACTGGAGTTCGATGGCAAGCGGGTGCCGGCGGCGCAGGTGCATGATTCGGTGATGGCGGCGTTGGCGTTTGCCTATGCCAAGGTGGTCAGGACCGATGAGTTGATAGGAGACTGACCGCGAACCTGGGGTTGTCCATACAGGCCTCATCGCCGGCAAGCCAGCTCCCACAGGTCCACCTTCAGGCTCGGAGCCAGTGGAGAACCTGTGGGAGCTGGCTTGCCGGCGATGAGGCCCTGGAGGCAGCAACACCTCTCGATCAAATCACCACATTACGCACAAACCGCACCGCCACTGCCCCATCGTTGCGATAGGCATACCGGCAATTGCTGGGAAACACATGGAACTGCCCGACCTGCAAGCGATGCTCGACCCCTTCGATAATCAGCGTCAGCTGCCCTTGCGCCACATAGATCTGCTCGCTCCAGCCCTCGGCATCAGCCTCGCTGGAATAGCATTCGCCTGGTGCCAGGGTCCATTCCCACAGCTCCACCTCACGCCGCGCCACACTGCTGCCCAGCAGCACCGCCCGGCTCTGCGGGTGCTCCCCGGCCCAGGCCAACTCTTCGATGCGCCCGGGGTCACGCTGGTCAGGTGCCTGGATCAGGGTACTGAAAGCCACGCCCAGGGCTTCGGCAATCAGGTCGAGAGTAGTCAGGCTGACATTCTTTTCGCCCGCCTCGATCGCCACCAGCATGCGCCGGCTGACACCGGAGCGTTCCGCCAGCGCCGTCTGGCTCATGCCCGCGGCATTGCGCAAGCTGCGTACATTGAGGCTGACATGTTGCAGCACCGATGCCCGGTGCGAGGAATCTTTGTGCACTATATTGCTCACTGGTCGGTATTGCGCAGTATACTGCCCACTTTGCGGCGATTGTGCGCCGCCCCCTCCGAGTGCGCAAGACCATGAACCAGCCCAGCACCAAACCGACCCCTGCCATTGCCTTTCGCCTGAGCAAGGCCGAACTGGTGCTGGTGTTCATCACCATGCTGTGGGGTGGCACCTTCCTGCTGGTGCACAACGTGATGACCGTCAGCGGCCCGATGTTCTTCGTCGGCCTGCGCTTCGCTGCAGCCGCGCTGTTCGTCGGGGTGGTCTCGGCGCGGGCGCTGCCGGGGCTGACCTTCACCGAACTGAAGGCCGGCATGCTGATCGGGGTGTCGATCATGCTCGGCTACGGCCTGCAGACCATGGGCCTGCAAACCATCAGCAGCAGCCAGTCTGCGTTCATCACCGCGCTGTACGTGCCGTTCGTGCCGCTGCTGCAATGGCTGGTGCTGGGCCGGCGCCCCGGTCTGATGCCCAGCATCGGTATCGGCCTGGCGTTCATCGGCCTGATGCTGCTGGCCGGCCCGGAGGGTGGCAGCCTGCACTTCAGCGAAGGCGAGCTGGTAACCCTGGTCAGCGCCGTGGCCATTGCCGGCGAAATCATCCTGATCAGCCGCTACGCCGGCCAGGTCGATGTGCGCCGGGTCACCGTGGTGCAGCTGGCGACCGCCTCGCTGCTGGCGTTCCTGATGATCGTGCCGACCCAGGAGCGCATACCCGACTTCTCCTGGCTGCTGCTGGCCAGTGCCGTGGGGCTGGGCGCCATGAGCGCGGTGATCCAGGTGGCCATGAACTGGGCGCAAAAGTCGGTCTCGCCCACCCGCGCCACCCTCATCTATGCCGGCGAACCGGTATGGGCCGGGATCGTCGGGCGCATCGCCGGTGAGCGCCTGCCGGGCGTGGCACTGCTCGGCGGCCTGCTGATCGTGATCGCGGTGGTGGTCAGCGAACTCAAGGTGCGCCGCCCGCGCGAGGTGGCCGAAGCACGGGATGTGCAGGATGAAGGCGAACGCCAGGCTGGCCTGTAAAGCCGCCAACTGCGGCTATGCTTTGTAAGAATCTGTTATAAAAAAACAGCTTGTCACAGCCTGTTTGTAGGATTCTGCGACAGCTTGCGTGTTGGTGATCAACCCCTCGGCACGTATGATTCTTTGCAAACTTTTCCAGAATAGAACGCTATGTCATTGATAGTGCTATTGCTTCTGCCGTTCGTGGGCAGTTGCCTGGCAGCCGTGCTGCCGCACAACGCACGTAACGCGGAGTCCATTCTCGCCGGGCTCGTGGCCCTGGTCGGCACTGTCCAGGTAGCACTGCTGTACCCTCAGGTTGCCCACGGTGGCGTGATTCGCGAAGAATTCCTCTGGCTGCCCAGCCTGGGGTTGAACCTGGTGCTGCGCATGGACGGCTTCGCCTGGCTGTTCTCGCTGCTGGTGCTGGGCATCGGTACGCTGGTGTCGCTGTATGCCCGCTACTACATGTCGCCACAAGACCCGGTGCCACGCTTCTTCGCCTTCTTCCTCGCCTTCATGGGCGCCATGCTCGGCCTGGTGATCTCCGGCAACCTGATCCAGCTGGTGTTCTTCTGGGAACTCACCAGCCTGTTCTCGTTCCTGCTGATCGGTTACTGGCACCATCGTGCCGACGCCCGCCGCGGCGCCTACATGGCGCTGATGGTCACGGGCGCGGGCGGCTTGTGCCTGCTGGTGGGTGCCCTGCTGCTCGGCCATGTGGTCGGCAGCTACGACTTGGACAAGGTCCTGGCTGCCGGCAACACCATCCGCCAGCATGCGCTGTACCCGGTGCTGCTGCCCCTGATCCTCATCGGCGCCCTGAGCAAGAGCGCACAATTCCCCTTCCAGTTCTGGCTGCCCCATGCCATGGCAGCACCCACCCCGGTATCGGCTTACCTGCACTCGGCGACCATGGTCAAGGCCGGGGTGTTCCTGCTGGCGCGCCTGTGGCCGGTGCTGTCGGGCAGTGAGGAGTGGTTCTGGATCGTCGGCGGTGCCGGCGCCCTCACCCTGCTGCTCGGCGCCTTCGCCGCCATGTTCCAGAACGACCTCAAGGGCCTGCTGGCGTACTCAACCATCAGCCACCTGGGCCTGATTACCCTGCTGCTGGGCCTGAACAGCCCGCTGGCCGCGGTCGCGGCGGTGTTCCACATTCTCAACCATGCCACCTTTAAGGCCTCGTTGTTCATGGCCGCCGGCATCATCGACCACGAAAGCGGTACCCGTGACATCCGCCGCCTCAGCGGGCTGATACGCCTGGTGCCATACACCGCCACCCTGGCCATGGTGGCCAGCGCCTCGATGGCCGGCGTGCCGTTGATGAACGGTTTCCTGTCCAAGGAAATGTTCTTCGCCGAAACGGTGTTCATCAGCTCCACTGCCTGGGTCGAGGCCACGCTGCCGGTGATCGCCACCCTGGCCGGCACCTTCAGCGTGGCCTATGCCCTGCGTTTCACCGTCGATGTGTTCTTCGGCCCCACGGCGCAGGACCTCCCGCACACCCCGCACGAACCGCCACGCTGGATGCGTGCGCCGGTCGAACTGCTGGTGCTCACCTGCCTGGTGGTGGGCATCTTCCCTGCCCAGTCGGTCGGCCCGCTGCTGGCCGCCGCCGCCCTGCCGGTGGTGGGCGACACCCTGCCGGAATACAGCCTGGCCATCTGGCATGGCTGGAACGCGCCGCTGATCATGAGCCTGGTGGCCATGAGCGGCGGTATCGTGCTGTACCTGCTGCTGCGCAAGCAGCTGCGCCTGGGCCGCTTCCCCTACCCGCCGGTGATCGAGCGTTTCAACGGCAAGCGCCTGTTCGAACACGGCCAGGTGCAACTGATGCTGCTGGCGCGGCGCATCGAGCGCCTGCTCACCAGCCGCCGCCTGCAGTCGCAGCTGTTCATGCTGGTGCTCGCCGCCTTCCTCGCCGGCCTCACCCCCATGCTCTACAGCGGCCTGAGCTGGGGCGACCGGCCGAAGATTCCGGGCTCGGGCGTGTTCGTCGCGCTGTGGCTGATCGCCATTGCCTGCGCCATCGGCGCCGCCTACCAGGCCAAGTATCACCGTTTGGCGGCGTTGATCATGGTCAGCGTCTGCGGCCTGATGACCTGCATCACCTTCGTCTGGTTCTCCGCGCCCGACCTGGCCCTGACCCAGCTGGTAGTGGAAGTGGTCACCACCGTACTGATCCTGCTCGGCCTGCGCTGGCTGCCGCGGCGGATCGAAGGCGTATCGCCGCTGCCGGGCAGCCTGGAGCGTGCGCGCATGCGTCGCCTGCGCGACCTGCTGCTGGCGGTGCTGGTAGGTGGCGGCATGGCCGTGCTGTCCTACGCCATGCTCACCCGGCCGACGCCGAACGACATTTCCTCGTTCTACCTGAGCCGGGCCCTGCCCCAGGGCGGTGGCACCAACGTGGTCAATGTCATGCTGGTCGATTTCCGTGGTTTCGATACCCTCGGTGAAATCACCGTGCTGGTGGCCGTGGCGCTGACCGTGTTCGCCCTGCTGCGGCGCTTCCGCCCGCCGAAGGAAAGCATGCAACTGCCGGCGCAGCAGCGCCAGCTGGCACCTGACGTGGTCACCGACCTGATCAACCCACGGCATGCCACGGACACCGCCCTGGGCTTCATGATGGTGCCTGCGGTGCTGGTGCGCCTGCTGCTGCCGATCGCCCTGCTGGTGTCGATGTACCTGTTCATGCGTGGCCACAACCAGCCCGGTGGCGGCTTTGTCGCCGGCCTAGTGATGTCGGTGGCGTTCATCCTGCAGTACATGGTGGCCGGCACCCAGTGGGTCGAGGCGCAGATGAGCCTGCGCCCGCTGCGCTGGATGGGCACCGGGCTGCTGTGCGCAACCCTGACCGGCGCGGGCGCCATGCTGCTGGGCTACCCGTTCCTCACCACCCATACCGCCCACCTGCACCTGCCGTTGCTCGGCGATGTGCACGTGGCCAGCGCGCTGTTCTTCGATGTCGGCGTGTTCACCGTGGTGGTCGGCTCGACCCTGCTGATCCTCACTGCCCTGGCGCACCAGTCGGTGCGCGCCTACCGCCCGGGCAACCCGGCGAAAACCAGCCAAGCAGGAGCCGCCTGATGGAAGAAGTGATTGCAGTTGCCATCGGCGTGCTGGCCGCCTCGGGGGTGTGGCTGATCCTGCGCCCGCGAACCTACCAGGTGATCATGGGCCTGTGCCTGCTGTCGTACGGGGTCAACCTGTTCATCTTCAGCATGGGCAGCCTGTTCATCGGCAAGGAACCGATCATCAAGGACGGCGTGCCCCAGGATTTGCTGCACTACACCGACCCGCTGCCGCAGGCCCTGGTACTCACCGCCATCGTCATCAGCTTCGCCATGACCGCGCTGTTCCTGGTGGTGTTGCTGGCCTCGCGCGGCCTGACCGGTACCGACCACGTGGATGGCCGGGAGCGTGACGAATGAGTGGCATGAGCCAATTGATCATCGCGCCCATCCTGCTGCCCCTGGTGACCGCGGCAGTGATGTTGCTGCTGGGCGAGAAACACCGGCAGATAAAAGCCCGGCTGAACCTGCTGTCGACCTTCGCCGGCCTGGCCATCGCGGTCAGCCTGCTGCTGTGGGTGCGCACCCAGGGCCAGGCGGAATCGATCGGTGTCTACCTGCCAGGCAACTGGCCGGCGCCGTTCGGCATCGTGCTGGTGGTCGACCACCTGTCGGCCCTGCTGCTGACCCTCACCGGCATCATCGGCTTCAGTGCCCTGCTGTTTGCCCGCGCCCGCTGGGACGGTGCCGGGGCCAGCTTCCACGCACTGTTCCAGATCCAGCTGATGGGCCTGTACGGCGCCTTCCTCACCGCCGACCTGTTCAACCTGTTCGTGTTCTTCGAGGTGCTGCTGGCCGCTTCCTATGGCCTGCTGCTGCATGGCTCGGGCCGCGCCCGGGTGCGTGCCGGCCTGCACTACATTGCCATCAACCTGTTCGCCTCGTCGCTGTTCCTGATCGGCGCAGCGATGCTGTATGGCGTGACCGGCACCCTGAACATGGCCGACCTGGCCCTGAAGATTCCGCTGGTGCCGGAGGCCGACCGCGGCCTGCTGCACGCCGGCGCGGCGATCCTGGCCATGGCCTTCCTGGTCAAGGCCGGCATCTGGCCGCTGAACTTCTGGCTGGTGCCGGCCTATGCCTCCGCCAGCGCGCCGGTGGCTGCGCTGTTCGCCATCATGACCAAGGTCGGCCTGTATGCCGTGCTGCGCCTGTGGACACTGCTGTTCTCCGGGCAGGCCGGGGCCTCGGCGCACTTTGGTGGTGAATGGCTGGTGTACGGTGGCCTGGTCACCCTGGCGGTGGCGGCGGTGTCGATCCTGGCCGCGCAGCGCCTGGAGCGCATGGCCGCCCTCAGCATCCTGGTTTCGGCCGGCACCCTGCTCGGCGCCGTCGGTTTTGCGCAATCGGCGCTAACCGGCGCAGCATTGTTCTACCTGGTCAACTCGACCCTGGCACTGTGCGCACTGTTCCTGCTCGCCGAACTGGTCGAGCGTTCGCGCTCGGCCAACGAAGCACCGCTGGACGACGAAGAAGACGCCATGCCGCCACCGCTGGAATCACTGCACCCGCCCAAGGGCATCAACCTCGATGATGAGCAGAAGGTGGTGATCGGCCAGATCATCCCGTGGACCATGGCCTTCCTCGGCCTCAGCTTCATCGCCTGCGCCTTGCTGATCATCGGCATGCCGCCGCTGTCGGGCTTTGTCGGCAAGCTCAACCTGATCAGCGCGCTGTTCAACCCGCAGGGGGTGGGCGTACCTGCCGAGCAGCCGCTGGGCACGGTGGGCTGGGGCCTGGTGGCGTTGCTGATCCTGTCTGGCATGGCCTCGCTGATCGCCTTCGGCCGCGTCGGCATCCAGCGTTTCTGGAAGCCTGAGGAACGCCCGTCGCCGGTGCTGCGCCGCTATGAATGCCTGCCCATCGTCATCCTGCTCGGCCTGTGCATCATCCTCAGCTTCAAGGCCGAACCGCTGCTGCGCTACACCCAGGACACCGCCGCCAGCCTGCAGGCCCCCGATGCCTATATCGAAGCCGTGATGGCCGCCCGGCCGATTCCTGGCCCCACCTCGTTCGACGTACAGGTGCAGCCATGAATCGACTGTTCCCCGCACCGTTGTTATCGGTTTCGCTGTTCGGCCTGTGGCTGTTGCTGAACCTGTCGGTCAGCCCCGGCAACCTGCTGCTGGCTGCCGCGCTTGGCGTGCTGGCGCCGCTGCTGATGGCACCGCTGCGCCCGCAGCATGCCCATGTGCGCCGGCCGCTGGCCATCGCCCGGCTGATTGGCCGGGTCGGCATCGATGTGATCATGTCCAACCTGCTGGTTGCCCGTGGCGTGCTGCGCGCCGGCAAGCAGCCGCCACGCTCGGCGTTCGTGCACATCCCGCTGGCCCTGCGCGACCCGCATGGCCTGGCGGCGTTGTCGATGATTACCACGGTGGTGCCCGGCACGGTCTGGTCCGAGCTGGCGCTGGACCGCAGCGTGTTGCTGCTGCATGTGTTCGACCTGGACGATGAGGCGGCCTTCATCCAGCACTTCAAGGACACCTACGAACGCCCGCTGATGGAGATTTTCCAATGACAGGCCTGCTCGCCAATGCTGTCCTCGCCAGCCTGTTCATCTTCGCCCTGGCCATGGCCCTGGCACTTGTCCGGCTGTTCCGCGGCCCGTCCGCCCAGGACCGGGTGCTGGCGCTGGACTACCTGTACATTCTGGCCATGCTGACCATGCTGGTGCTGGGAATCCGTTATGCCAGTGACACCTACTTCGAAGGTGCCCTGCTGATTGCGCTGTTCGGTTTCGTTGGCTCGTTTGCCCTGGCCAAGTTCCTGCTGCGCGGTGAGGTGATCGAATGACTGAAACCCTGCAACTCCCCTTCTGGCTGGAGCTGGTCACCGCCGCGCTGCTGCTGACCGGCAGCCTGTTCGCCCTGATCGGTGCCGTGGGCCTGCTGCGGCTGAAGGACTACTTCCAGCGCATGCACCCGCCGGCACTGGCCTCGACCATTGGTGCCTGGTGCGTGGCACTGGCCTCGATCATCTACTTTTCCTGGCTCAAGGACGCCCCGGTGCTGCACGCCTGGCTGATTCCGATCCTGCTGTCGATCACCGTACCGGTGACCACACTGTTGCTGGCCCGGGCGGCGCTGTTCCGCAAGCGCATGGCGAAAGAGCCGGTCCCTGAAGAAGTGAGCAGCGGCCGCGATCGCGGTAACTGAAAGGTTGCCGCCTCACCCTTGGGCCAGGCGCTGCAACTCACGCCGGACCATGGCCGCATAAGGCGGCGGGCCGAGGCGATACAATTCCCCCGCCACCCAGTTCAACCAGGCGCCCTGCAACTCTTCGCGCCTGGCCAGCAAACGCTCGGCCTCGGCCACGGCATCCGCCTGGTGCTGGCGATGGAATTCGGCACGCGTGGCGGGCGCGTCGTCACTGTGGATCATTCACTGGCCTTGAAGGTGGTCAGCTCACCTTTGCGCCATTTGGCAACCTTGCCGGTCACCGCCTTGAGCAACTTGCCCAAGCCTTCCTGCACTTGCTGCTGCGCGGCGAACACCAGCATCACACCGTGGCCTTCACGGAACACGATGCCCTCGCCTTCGGGCACCGACACGAAGGCATAGTCGCCCACGCCATACACGTTCAGCTTGATTTCGCGAAAGCGCATTTCCAGTTTGCCGCCTTCGCGGCTGGGCAGTACGGCGGCGCGAAAGTGGTCGCCCACCTTCAGTTCCAACCGCTGCTTGTCATCGACGACCAATGCGCTTTCGGTGTCGATTTCGGCCATGTACAGGCCTTCGGGACTCTGTTCGGTGACATAGACAAAGCGGCCCTGGAACAGCTGGGCCAATTTACCGCGCAAGTCGCCCAGGGCGAACAACGCATGGGTATCAAGAGTGCTGACTGCCAATGAAGTAATCCTCAACCGGTTACAACCCGCCCTCACCCAAGCTCGGTGAGGCACGGCCATTTCTTATCGATAGGCGAAAAGAGTAATAAAGCGATACGCGAAATGTCTGTGCACGCTGGCGATGCAGCGTGCAGGAATCTTTACTCTGGCTTGCCAGATCTGGCCTCAAATACAGGCTTTCGGCATATTCCCGATTCGGGAAGCGTAATGTCTGACAGCAAAACCGCCAGAAAAGATGCGGCAGGCAATGCCAGAGCGCACGTGAGAACGGGCCCTGCAATCCATCAGCGCATTACTGGGGGAAGAATATGCATGAAAACACCGAAATTCGTCGAGAGGCAAAGTACATTTCTTACAGAGGAACGCCCTGAACGACACCCCGTTCGCTCGTCGGCAGCACTCACTGCACTCAAGCCGCCAGACTCTTCTTCAACTGCTGCTGCCAGGCCGCCTGGCACTCCAGCGCTTCTTCTCGCGTGGCGAATGCGGTACCACGGCGTTCGCCATTGACCAGCACCACCCAGCAGATGCGTTTACCCAGCGCACGCAGTATGGCGGGCACACCCGAACCAATCATCACGGCTACATCGACTCGGCTATTCATCATTCCCTCCGGAATTTAATTAGCACCCTAACGATAAAGCCATGATACGCCTGCGTACGGCGTAGAAACAGCGCATCCCGGTACAGCAGTGTTACGTGCAGGGCAACAAAACCGCGGCCGGCAAGAAACGCAAAAAGCCCCAGGGATCGCTCCGTGGGGCTTGGCACACCGCGCGGAGTTACACCTGGCGCTGGTGGCGGTCGAGCTGCTCGTGGCGCTCCTGGGCTTCGATGCAGTACTTGGTGGTCGGGCTGATCAGCAGACGCTTCAGGCCGATTGGTTCACCGCTGTCATCGCACCAGCCGAAGCTTTCGTCGGCAATACGGTCCAGGGCCATTTCCAGCTGCGGCAGCAGGCGCTGGTCGCGGTCGATGGCGTTTACCAGCCAGCTACGCTCTTCTTCGACCGAAGCCACGTCGGCAGGATCCGACGGGGTGTCCAGGCCTTCGATGGTGGCACGGCTCAGCTCGATGCGTTCATGGGTTTCGACTTTCATCGCCTGCAGCAGGCCAGCGAAGAAAGCCAGCTGGTCAGCGTTCATGTAGTCATCGGCCGACATGGCCAGCAACTGTTCCTTGGTCATCGATTTCTCTATGAAAAAATGTGCATTTGGGCGATTCAGGTGCCGCCGACGCCTTGACATCGGCAGCGGAATTCTTCAAGCGCCAACCGGCACTCTTTTACAGGGGGCGGCAGTCTAAGGCGCCGCGTCGCGTGGAGCAACTGCAATTGGGTGCGAATTTGCTTCCGGTGCCCACATTCCGCCAGTCGGCGCCCTCTGCTCTGCTCTGGCTCTGGCTCTGGCTCTGGCTCTGGCTCTGGCTCTGGCTCTGGCTCTGGCTCTGGCTCTGGCTCTGGCTCTGGCTCTGGCTCTTGATCTTGATCTTGATCTT
>NZ_DKHD01000021.1:0-51032 GCF_002453565.1 Pseudomonas sp. UBA6753
CAACTTCTTGGGGGCAGTCCAAGAGCGAGTACGCGGTCCCTGTGGGAGCAACTGTCTTGTGCTGCCTGTACTGGCCCTATCGCCGGCAAGCCAGCTCCCCAAGTGATAGCCCATGGCTTGAGGTCAATGCGGTCGAGGTGGGAGCTGGCTTGCCGGCGATGGGCTGCGCAGCAGCCCCAGAATCACTCATGCCGCACCACTTTTCGCAGGCAGTCCCCGGCCGCCAGCACCCGCCCATCCCGGGCCCGCACCTGCAGTGTTTCCAGCGCCTGCCCCGTATCACCATCCACCAACTCCGAACGCACCTCGCCCGCCTCGAACAGAAACCGCTCCCCCCACTGCCTCAAGCCAACCACCACCGGGAATACCGATCGCCCTTTCTCGGTCAGCACATATTCCTTGTAGGCACTGCCATCCGACGCCGGCTGCAGCGTCAGCAGCCCGCTCTCCACCAGCCACTTCAGCCGTGAGGCGAGGATGTTCTTC
This sequence comes from Pseudomonas sp. UBA6753, assembly GCF_002453565.1. Lineage (NCBI taxonomy): Bacteria > Pseudomonadati > Pseudomonadota > Gammaproteobacteria > Pseudomonadales > Pseudomonadaceae > Pseudomonas > Pseudomonas sp. UBA6753. The sequence goes on from NZ_DKHD01000021.1 coordinate 487, forward strand.
GCCAGCCCCAGGTTCTTCTGGAATTCACTGAAGCGCCGCAGGCCATCGAAGGCGTCGCGCAGGATCATCAGCGCCCAACGGTCTCCCAGCACCTCCAGGGCCCGGGCGACGGGGCATTGCGCATTGTTTTCATCGAGCATGGACGGGGCCTTTCGTGATCATCTGGTTGCAGATTAAAACCACATTTGCTAAATAGCCAGCATGTGGTTTCAATTCGAAACCAGATTGACGAGGCCAGCCCGATGAACCCTGCACTGACACGCTGGATAACCCTGCTGCTGGCCATCACCAGCGCCATGGCCGTGGCGACTGTGTATTTCGCCCAGCCTCTGCTCGAGTCGATGGCCGCTGACCTGGGCGTGGCGCAGCAGCAGATCGGTTGGGTAGTGGGCGCGACCCAGGCGGGCTATGCCCTGGGGTTGTTGCTGATCGTGCCGCTGGGGGACCTGATAGACCGCAAGCGCCTGTTGCTCGGGCAGTTGCTGTTCTCGGCCCTGGCGCTGGTTGGGGTAGGCATGGCGCCCAACTGGGCGCTGTTGCTGCTGGCCCTGGCCATCACCGGGCTGATGGCGGTCATGGTGCAGGTGATGGTGGCGCATGCAGCGAGCCTTGCCGCCCCCGGCCAGCAAGGGCAGGCCGTGGGCACCGTCACCAGCGGCATAGTGCTGGGCATTCTGCTGGCGCGGCTGGTCTCGGGCGGGCTTGCCGACCTGGCTGGCTGGCGCAGCGTGTACCTGATTGCCGCAGGGCTGTTGATGCTGCTGGCCCTGGTGCTGTGCCGCAGACTGCCCGCGGGGCAACCGGTGTCGCTGCGGTCTGGCTACCGGGCGCTGATCGTTGCCCAGTTCAGGCTGTACCGGCACGACCGGCTGCTGCGTCAGCGCGGGCTGTTCGGCGTGTTGATCTTCGCTGCGTTCAGCGTGCTCTGGAGTGCCATGGTCATGCCTCTGAGTGCCGAGCCACTGGCGCTGAGCCATACCGAGATCGGTCTGTTCGGCCTGGCGGGTGTTGCCGGCACATTGGCGGCAGCGCGCGCCGGTCGCCTGGCCGACCAGGGGCTGGGGGAGCGCACCACCGGTCTGGCGCTGGTTCTGCTGGTGCTGTCATGGCTGCCCACGGCCTTCGTCGGGCATTCACTGATGGCCTTCGGGTTGGGTGTGCTGATGCTGGACTTTGCCGTGCAGGCGGTGCATGTCACCAACCAGAGCCTGCTGCTGGCCGGGCGTGGTGCAATGGCCAGCCGGTTGATCGGCGCCTACATGTGCTGCTATTCGCTTGGCAGTGGAGTGGGGGCAGTGCTGGCGAGCTGGGTGTATGCCCATTGGGGTTGGGCAGCGGTGTGTGGGCTTGGGATGGGCATCAGCGCGGTGGCGCTGGGGTACTGGCTATTGCTGCAACGCGCGAGGGCGGCCGAAGCCGCCCTGCAGTGTTCAGGTCAGAACTTGTAGCCAAGGCCGACCATGTACACCCACGGGTCGACATCGACGTCGACCTTGGTCTTGCTGTAGCCCAGTGCGCTCGGGCCGTTGACGCTGGCCTTGGTGTCGATGTCGACGTACCAGACCGATGCGTTGACCAGCAAGTTGTCGGTGATCATGTAGTCCATGCCCAGCTGGCCGGCGATGCCGACCGAGTCTTGCAGCTTCAGGTTGCTGAAGCCCTGCTGCTTGCGTGCACTACTGAGGTCTTCGTCGAAGAACAGGGTGTAGTTGATGCCGACGCCGGCATACGGCTGGAACTTGGAAGTCGGTTCCATCGGGTAGTACTGCAACGACAGGGTCGGTGGCAGCTGCTTGATGTCGGCGAGCTTGCCGTCCAGGCCGCCGCCCAGGCCTTTGACGCCGACGGTGTGCTTGAACGGGGTGGCAGCCAGCAGCTCGAGGCCGATATGGTCGGTGAGCATATAGGCGAAGGTCAGGCCCAGTTGGGTGTCGCTGTCCAGAGTCGCCTTGGTGCCCGAGACTTTGTTGCCGTCGAATTTCAGGTCGCCGCTGCTTTCGTTGGGAGCTGTGGTAATGGCACCTGCGCGGACGATGATATCGCCTGCCTGGTGGGCGTGGGCGACAGGGGCAGCGAGCGCCAGGGCCGCGAGGGCGGCGCTGAGCAAGGACTTGTTCATGGAAGCTCCCAGAGGACGTGAGTAATCGAGTAGTCCAATGGTACGGATGCCGTTAAACAGAAAGTTTGACCCAGCTCAAAGAAGCGTCGTCACGAATTCGAAACAGTTCTCATCTCAGCTCATAAGCGTATATTTTCTCGGCTTCCATCTGGTAGCCGGCATCGGCCAGTTCGCTGCTGGAGGCTCTAACCTGCAGCTTTCCCTCGATCCAGTAGGGCTGGTAGAGGTCTTCTACGCGCACGCCCATTTCGCTGAAGATGTGCACGATCTGGTTCGAGGGTGGTGGTGGCACGTGGATGCACGCGCCGTAGTAGGGGACCAGCAGGAATTCGGTGGTGCGGCCTTCTTCGCTCACCTCCAGCGGCACGATGTAGCCGGGCAGTTTGATCTGCTGGCCGTCGAGGCTTTTTACCACCGGGGCGTCGGGTGCCTGCTGGCGCGCCGGTGGGGCGGACTCGGCGGACAGGGCGTTGCTGAGCTGCGACATGTCGTGCAGCGGCGCGAGTTGGGGCGGGATGACCGGGGCGCCTTCGGGGATGAGGGCGGGCCAGTCAAGTTCGCGGGGTTCCGAGGCCCACAGAGGCATCGCTACTGTGAGCAGCAGGATCAGCAGCGTATGCAGTGCTGGCCTCTTCGCGGGCATGCCCGCTCCCACAGGGTTCACCACAGGCTTCGAACCTTGTGAAAGGCCTGTGGGAGCGGGCGCGCCCGCGAAGAAGGCAGTGAGGTATTGGATCATTGCACGCCCTCAGAGGTGAATGGACAAGCCATCGGCCAACGACTGCCGATAGGCCCGCCACGCCGGCACGCTGCCCATCAACAGTGCAGCTCCCAGGATGATAGCCAGCAACGTCCATTCATGAGCGCTCGGCATGGCCAGCGGCAAATACAAACCATAGTTGGCTTGCACATACCCCTGTGCCAGGGCGATTCCCGCATACAGCAAGCCAAGCCCGGCAGCGATCCCGACCGCCGCCAGCGACAGTGCCTCCAGCACCAGCAGCCCTGCGATATGCCACGGCCTGGCGCCAACCGAGCGCAATATCGCCATCTCCCTGCGGCGTTCGTTGAGGCTGGTGAGAATCGCCGTAAGCATGCCGATCAGGCCAGTCAGCACCACGAACAGCGACACCACGAACAACGCCTGCTCCGCGGTGCCCATCAGGCTCCATAGCTCCTGCAGGGCTACCCCGGGCAGGATCGCCAGCAACGGCTCGCTGCGGTATTCATTGATCTCCCGCTGCAGGCTGAATGTCGCGATCTTGCTGTTCAGGCCGAGCATGAACGCAGTGATGGCGGCAGGCTGCAGGTCCATGGTCCGTGCCTGCTCGGCGCTGATACGCCCGGCGCCACGGGCCGGCACACCGTTGTGCCAGTCGATGTGGATGGCTTCCATGCCGCCCAGGCTGATATGCAGCGTGCGGTCGACCGGCGTACCGGTGCGCTTGAGCACACCGACCACGGTGAACGGTTTGTCATCGTGCTTGACCAGGCTGATCGCGGCCACGCCGTGGGCAAGCACCAGCTTGTCGCCCAGCTTGTAGTGCAACGCCTCGGCCACTTCGGCACCCAGCACTACCTCGAACGGATCATCGGCAAACGCGCGGCCCTGGTTCAATTCCAGGTGCTGGCGGCGGCCGTACTGGTAATGGCTGAAGTAGTCGCCGGTAGTGCCCATCACTCGATAACCACGGTGCGAGTCGCCCAGCGAGATGGGGATGGCCCATTTCACCCGCGGGTCCTTGGCGTAGTGCTCATAGCTGTCCCAACGGATGTTGTTGGTGGCGTTGCCGATGCGGAACACCGAGTACAGCAGCAGGTTCACCGAGCCGGAGCGGGCGCCGACGATCAGGTCGGTACCGCTGATGGTGCTGGCGAAACTGGCCCGGGCCTCGGTACGGACCCGTTCCACGGCCAGCAGCAGGCACACCGACAGGGCGATGGCGAAGGCGGTGAGGAATGCGGTGAAGCGGCGGTTGGCCAGGCTGGCCAGGGCAAGGCGGAGCAGGTACATCAGGCCTCCCGGGGCTTGGCGGCACGGTTGAGTTCGGCCAGCGACAGGTGGCGGTCGAACAGCGGCGCCAGGCTCTGGTCGTGGCTGACGAACAGCAGGCTGGCACCGGCGGCGCGGCATTCATCGAACAGCAGGCGGATGAACGCTTCGCGGGTGTCGGCATCCAGCGCCGAGGTCGGTTCGTCGGCGATCACCAGTTCGGGTTGGCCGATCAGTGCGCGGGCGGCAGCGACCCGTTGCTGCTGGCCGATCGACAGGCTGTCGGCGCGGCGGGCGAGCAGGGTGGGGTCGTCCAGGCCCAGGTGGGCCAGCAGCGTGCCGGCTGCCTGGTCGACACTGCCATGGCGCTGCTCGGCGCGGGCCTTGCGGCTGCGCGAGAAGCGGCAGGGCAGCTCGACGTTTTCGCGTACCGAGAGGAACGGCAGCAGGTTGAACTGCTGGAAGATATAACCGGTGTGGTCGACCCGGAAGCGGTCACGGGCGCCTTGGCCCAGGCGGCCGAGGTCCTGGCCGAGCAATTGGATGCGGCCCTGGCCCGGTACGTTCACCCCGCCCAGCAGGCCCAGCAATGTGGTCTTGCCACTGCCGCTGGGGCCCTTGAGAAACAGGGCCTCGCCAACCTCCAGGCGGAATGCCGGAATATCCAGCAGCGCTGGCTGGCCGGGCCAGGCGAACACCAGGTCATGCAGTTCGATCAACGGCTGGCGCATTCAGAACGCGACCGCGGCCTTGGCCGGTGTGGTTTCCACGCCTTTCTGGCCATTGGGGCCGATCAGTTGAACGGTGATTTTCTGGGTAGCCGGGAATGCCTTGAACAGCGGAGCGAGGTCCACCTGCGTCAATTTGTCGGGGTTGGCGCAGGTCAGCTGGTAATGGGCGCCGATGTCGCTGTGCTGGTGCTCGTGCTCGTGCTCGTCACCATCGTCGTCGGCTTTCGGGGCATCACCGAACAGCGGGCTTTCCAGTTCCTGCTGGTCTTCCTTGCAGCCAGCGGCAGCGGGCAGGCCGAACAGCTTCAGTGGCTGCCCCAGCTGCTGGCGCACAGCCGCGACCTTGGCCTTGTCGGCGTCGCTGTTGGCGGCGTGTTCGAAGCCGACCAGGTTCATTGCCGGGCTGTCCAGCTCCAGCTCCAGGGTGTTGCCATCGAGCACGGCGTTGAGCTTGGCCACGCCATGCTCGTGGGCGCCGAGGGTGCCGTGGGCGTGGTCGTGATCATGGTCATCATCGTGGGCTTGGGCCACGGCCAGGGGCAGCAGGGCGAAGGGCAGGGCGAGCAACAGGCGACGCATGGACGACTCCGGAGCGGGCGGGAAGATTGGGTTATGTTATAACAACTTTTCCGGATGCTGCCAGCCTGCGTGGCGCAGGTTTCATGTTGGGGTAGGATGGTGGCATTGACTTGGGTTCAGGGAATGCGGCATGAGAATTCGTGGACAGATTGGTGACTGGCCTGTGGATCTGACCTTCGAGCTGGCGCCTGAAGAGTGGGCGCAACTGGGGCGGCAGATCGAATTGCCCGCGGTGGCGCAGAATGCAGCAACGGAAACCGTGGCGACAACTCGTCAGGATGACGGGCAATGGACTGCGGCACGTGAGGTGTTGCGCTTGGCGGGGCAGATGAGCGGGCCGGAATTGCTGGACCGGCTGGAAGGGCTGGCCGGAAGTACGGCGGCGGGTAAACGGCTGCTGGTGCGCTTGCGGCATAGCAGTGAAGTCAAGGTGGAAAGTGGCGTGGACGCGCCGGTGTATCACTGGGTGGGATAAATCTGTATTGCCTGTGCTGGCCTCGTTCGCGGGCTTGCCCGCTCCCACAGGTATACCACCGGTATTGAATTCAGTGCGTACCCTGTGGGAGCGGGCGTGCCCGCGAACGAGGGCAAAGCCCTCGCAATAGGCCTCAGGTCAGAACATCGCCGCCGACAACTTGCGACGATACACGCCGACCAGCGGGTGATCACCGCCCAGCAGCTCGAACACCTGCAGTAACGCTTTCTGCGGCAGCCCGTTCTCATAACCACGGTTACGCTGGAACAGCTTCAGCAACCCTTCCAGCGCCGCTTCATACTGCTGGCGCGCCAGTTGCTGGATGCTCAGCTGATAGGCCGCCTCGTCATCCTGCGGGTTCTGTGCCAGGCGGCTTTTCAGGTCGGCCACTTCCGGCAGGCTGGCTGCCTGGCGCAGGAAGGTCAGCTGGGCCTTGGCGCCGGCCAGCGCGGCCTTGTGCTCGTCGGTCTTGACCGCATCCAGCACCACCTGGGCTTCACCCAGCTCCCCGCGCTCGGCCAGGCAACGGGCATACAGGATCAGCGCCTCGGCATTGCTGTTGTCCTCACCCAGCAGTGCCTGCAACAGTGCTTCGGCCTCGGCAAAACGGCTTTCGGCAAACAGCCCCTTGGCCTGCTCCAGCGGCGATGCGCTGGGGGCGGCGGGCAGTTGCACGTGTGGCTCGAGCATGGCGCGGATCGCCGATTCTGGCTGCGCACCGGCAAAGCCGTCCACCGGCTGGCCGTCCTTGAACAGCACCACGGTCGGCAGGCTGCGGATGCCGAACTGGGCAACCACCTGTTGCTCCACGTCACAGTTGATCTTGGCCAGCAGCAGCTCGCCCTGGTAACCCTCGGCGATCTTCGCCAGCAGTGGCATCAGTGCCTTGCACGGTGCGCACCACTCGGCCCAGAAGTCCACCAGCACCGGTTTGTGGAAGGAGTTCTCGATAACCAGTTGCTGGAAGGTGGCATCGGTAGCGTCGAAAATGTAAGGCGTGTCTTGGGTCATCGCGACTCTCGCAAACTCGTGGATAACACCACTATAAGGTGTCGCGGCTGGCGTGGTACAGGCTGACCCGGCGGAATTCGTGCGGCTCGGCCAGGTCCGGCAGGGTCAGCGCTTCCAGCACGCCCAGCTGCTGGTACAGCGGGTGGCTGAAGTCGCGTACCCGCGAGTCGGCCACCAGCGCCTGGCGCCCGCGGCCGAGGAAGGCATCCAGCAGCGGCAGGTTGGCGCGGTCGTACAGCACATCGGCAACCAGGATCAGATCGAAGCGGTCGTCTTCGGCGAAGAAATCGCTGCTGTAGCCCAGTTCCACCCCGTTCAGCGCGGCATTCGCGCGGCAGGCATCGAGTGCCAGCGGGTCGAGGTCGCAGGCCACCACTTCCAGCGCACCGGCACGGGCGGCGGCAATACCGGCGATACCGGAGCCAGCGCCAAAGTCCAGCACGCGCTTGCCGGCTACCCATTCCGGGTGCTCGGCCAGGTAACGGGCCATGGCCAGGCCGCTGGCCCAGCAGAAGCTCCAGTAGGGCGGTTCTTCAAGAATGCGCTGGGTCTCTTCGCTGCTGAAGGCGCGGTCCATGTTCTGGTCGTCGATCAGCCACAGCTTGAGGTCGCAGCCGGGCAGCTCGCTGACGACAAGACGCGCTTCGCCGATCAGACTGCTGAGGGCCTGTTGCAGGGGCTGTTGTAGGGAGACTGGCGCCACTTACGGCGCCTTCTCGAAACGCAGCGGGCCGATGGCCTGGGTCTGGGCCTGGGTAATGCGCACCGGCGGCAGGTGCATGATCAGCTGGCCAGAGCTGCTGGCGCGGCCGCGCAGCTCTACCCGGGCACCGGCGGGGAAGGCCTCGGGGTTGAAGCGCAGTTGGTAGGGCAGGGCCTGGCCGGTGCCGGTCAGGTTGCTGCTGGCCAGCAGGCGTTGTGGGCGGTCGCGTTCATCGATGACCAGCAAGGCCAGCTCCACGTCGGCACCGGCCGGGATTGCCAGCAAGGTGCCGCTCAGCTCGCGCTGGTAGGCCGGCAGCGGGCCCAGTACTGCGGCCGGCTTGGCCGTGCGGGCTGGCGTGGGTGCCGGAGGGGTGTCGGGCTTCGGCCTGTCGCTGCCGCAGGCGGCGAGCAGGGCGGCGCAGCACAGCACGACGAGCGCTCGGTAGTGCATGGGGTAGTCCTTCACGGGCAGATTTCCCATGGATGTTAACCCCTTTGGCTTGTCTTGCCAGTGGGATGCGCTACCATGGCCCTCCCTTTTTTTGTTGCCTGCCACCATGCACTGTCCCTTTTGCGGTGCCAACGACACCAAGGTCATCGACTCTCGCCTCGTCGCCGAGGGCGAGCAGGTGCGCCGCCGCCGTGAATGCGTCGCCTGCGGCGAGCGCTTCACCACCTTCGAAACCGCCGAGCTGGTGCTGCCCCGGCTGATCAAGCAGGACGGTACGCGCCAACCCTTCGACGAAGAAAAACTGCGCGCCGGCATGCAGCGGGCACTGGAAAAACGCCCGGTCAGCGTCGAGCGCCTGGAAGCTGCGCTGGCGCATATCAAGAGCCGCCTGCGTGCCACCGGCGAGCGTGAAGTCAAATCGCTGGTGGTGGGTGAGATGGTCATGGCCGAGCTGCGCAAGCTCGACGAAGTGGCCTATATCCGTTTTGCCTCGGTTTACCGCCGCTTCCAGGACCTCGACGAGTTCCGCGAAGAAATCGACCGCCTGGCTCGCGAGCCGGCTAAAGAGTGACCATGTCCAGCCAAGCTGCCATCCTCGACGCCCACTACATGGCCCGCGCGCTGGAGCTGGCGCGCAAGGGCCTGTACACCACCCACCCGAACCCGCGCGTAGGCTGCGTGATCGTGCGCGATGGCGAGGTGGTCGGTGAAGGCTGGCATGTGCGCGCCGGCGAGCCGCATGCCGAAGTGCATGCCCTGCGACAGGCTGGTGAGCGTGCCCGTGGCGCCTGTGCCTATGTCACCCTCGAGCCGTGCAGCCACCATGGCCGCACGCCGCCGTGCGCCGAAGCGCTGGTCATGGCCGGGGTAGCACGGGTGGTAGCCGCCATGCAGGACCCCAACCCGCAAGTGGCGGGGCAGGGCCTGCGGCGCTTGGCCGAGGCCGGTATCGAAGTGGCCAGCGGCGTGCTCGAGGCCGAGGCCCGCGCACTCAACCCCGGTTTCCTCAAACGCATGGAACATGGTCTGCCGTTCGTTCGCGCCAAGCTGGCCATGAGCCTGGATGGCCGCACCGCCATGGCCAGTGGCGAAAGCCAGTGGATCACCGGCCCGGCCGCCCGTTCGGCGGTGCAGCGCCTGCGCGCCCGCTCCAGCGTGGTACTGACCAGCGCCGCCAGCGTGTTGGCCGATAACGCGCGGATGACCGTGCGCGGCACCGAGCTGGGCCTGGACGCCGAAACCACCGCCTTGGCACTCAGCCGCACACCGCTGCGCGTGCTGGTCGATGGCCGCCTGCGCCTGCCGCTGGATGCACCGTTCTTCCAGGCTGGCCCGGCGTTGGTGGTGACCGCTGTCGCAGATGACCCGCGCTATGCCGCTGCCGGCCACGAACTGCTCAGCCTGCCGGGTGACAATGGCCAGGTAGACCTGCCGGCGCTGCTGCAGGCCCTGGCAACCCGTGGCGTCAACGAAATCCTGCTGGAAGCCGGTGCCGGCCTGGTCGGCGCCTTCGCCCGGCAAGGCCTGATCGACGAGTACCAGCTGTTCGTCGCCGGCACTTTCCTCGGTTCCCAGGCCCGCCCGCTGCTGGACTGGCCACTGGACAAGATGAGCGAAGCGCCGCGGCTGAAAATTACCGAAATGCGCGCAGTGGGCGATGACTGGCGGGTCACGGCCATCCCCCTGCCGGCGCCCGGCGTATAATGCCAGGCTTGCCCCGCGCAAACCGTTTTTGAGGAAGACCCCATGTTCACCGGCATCATCGAATCCATCGGCACCATCCGCAGCCTGACCCCCAAGGGTGGCGACGTGCGCGTCTACGTCGAAACCGGCAAGCTCGACCTGGGTGACGTCAAGCTCGGCGACAGCATCGCCGTCAACGGCGTGTGCCTGACCGCCGTCGAACTGCCGGGTGACGGCTTCTGGGCCGACGTCAGCGTCGAAACCCTCAAGCGCACCGCCTTCATCGACCTCAAGAGCGGCAGCAAGGTCAACCTTGAAAAAGCCCTGACCCCCACCACCCGGCTGGGCGGGCACCTGGTCAGCGGCCACGTCGACGGGGTCGGCGAAATCATCTCGCGCAGCGATAACGCCCGCGCCATCCAGTTCCGCGTGCGTGCACCGAAGGAACTGGCCAAGTACATCGCCCACAAGGGTTCGATCACCGTCGACGGCACCAGCCTGACGGTCAACGAGGTCAATGGCGCCGAGTTCGAGCTGACCATTGTCCCGCACACCCTGTCCGAAACCATCATGGCCGACTACCGTGCAGGGCGTCGGGTAAACCTTGAGGTCGACCTGCTGGCCCGTTACCTGGAGCGTCTGCTGCTGGGTGACAAGGCCGCCGAACCGAGCAAGGGCAGTGGCATTACCGAAAGCTTCCTGGCCGCCAACGGCTTCTTGAAATCCTGATTGAGAAGGGGGTGCCGCGTGGCGCTCAACAGCATCGAAGAACTGGTCGAAGACATCCGCCAGGGCAAAATGGTCATCCTCATGGATGACGAAGACCGCGAAAACGAAGGCGACATCATCATGGCAGCCGAGTGCTGCCTGCCCGAGCACATCAACTTCATGGCCAAGCACGCCCGTGGCCTGATCTGCATGCCGATGACCCGCGAGCGTTGCGAAACGCTGAAGCTGCCGCTGATGGCGCCGCGCAACGGCTCGGGCTTCGGCACCAAGTTCACCGTGTCGATCGAAGCCGCCGAAGGTGTCACCACCGGCATCTCCGCCGCTGACCGTGCCCGCACCGTGCAGGCGGCCGCTGCCAAGGACGCCAAGGCCGAAGACATCGTCAGCCCTGGCCACATCTTCCCGCTGATGGCCCAGCCTGGCGGTACCCTGGCCCGTGCCGGCCACACCGAGGCCGCGTGCGACCTGGCGCGCATGGCCGGTTTCGAGCCGAGCGGCGTGATCTGCGAAGTGATGAACGACGACGGCACCATGTCGCGCCGCGCCGAGCTGGAAGTGTTCGCCGCCGAGCACGGCCTGAAGATCGGCACCATCGCCGACCTGATCCACTACCGCATGATCCACGAGCGCACCGTGCAGCGCGTCTCCGAGCAACCGGTGGAGAGCGAGCTGGGCGAGTTCAACCTGGTCACCTACCGCGACGCGGTGGAAGGCGACGTGCACATGGCCCTGACCCTGGGCAAGATCTGCGCCGAAGAGCCGACCCTGGTGCGCGTGCACAACATGGACCCGCTGCGCGACCTGCTGCTGGTCAAGCAACCGGGCCGCTGGAGCCTGCGCGCCGCCATGGCCGCCGTGGCCGAGGCCGGCAGCGGCGTGGTATTGCTGCTGGGCCACCCGCTGGACGGCGACGTGCTGCTGGCGCACATCCGCGAAAGCGCGGGCGATGCACCCGCCAAGGCACCGACCACCTACAGCACCGTGGGTGCCGGTTCGCAGATCCTGCGTGACCTTGGTGTGCGCAAGATGCGCCTGATGAGTTCGCCGATGAAGTTCAACGCGATATCCGGATTCGATCTGGAAGTTGTAGAATACGTGCCCTCCGAGTGACTTGAGGCGGCAGTGACGCCCTCCAGCTCGAGTCCATACCCCTGTCGAGGCCGCCAGCATGCGGCCTCGCTCTTGAAGATGAGAATATCGGAATGACCCTGAAGACCATCGAAGGTACCTTCATCGCCCCCAAAGGTCGCTATGCTTTGGTGGTTGGCCGCTTCAACAGCTTCGTCGTCGAAAGCCTGGTAAGCGGTGCCGTTGACGCCCTGGTACGCCACGGTGTCAGCGAAAGCGACATCACCATCATCCGTGCCCCGGGTGCATTCGAAATCCCGCTGGTGGCACAGAAGGTCGCCCAGCAAGGCGCCTACGACGCGATCATCGCCCTGGGCGCCGTGATCCGTGGTGGTACCCCGCACTTCGAATACGTGGCGGGCGAATGCACCAAGGGCCTGGCCCAGGTGTCCATGGAGTTCGGTGTTCCGGTGGCCTTCGGCGTACTGACCGTCGACTCCATCGAACAGGCCATCGAGCGTTCCGGCACCAAGGCCGGCAACAAAGGTGCTGAAGCAGCCCTGTCCGCTCTGGAAATGGTCAGCCTGCTGGCGCAGTTGGAGGCCAAGTGATTAGCGACGAAAGCGATCGTTTCAACCCGCGCGATCCAAAACCTGCGGATGCCGGCAAGCCATCGAAGAGCGCCAAGCGCCGCGAAGCCCGCAAGCTCGCGACCCAGGCACTGTACCAGTGGCACATGGCGCAGCATTCGCTGAACGAGATCGAAGCGCAGTTCCGGGTCGATAACGATTTCACCGATGTCGACGGTGCCTATTTCCGCGAGATCCTGCATGGGGTCCCGGCAATCAAGGGCGAAATCGACAAAGCCTTGGTGCCGTGCATGACCATCGCACTGGAAGAGCTCGACCCGGTCGAGCTGGCCGTGCTGCGCCTGTCCACCTGGGAACTGATCAAGCGCGTTGACGTGCCGTACCGCGTAGTGATCAACGAAGGCGTGGAACTGGCCAAGGTCTTCGGCGCCACCGACGGCCACAAGTTCGTCAACGGCGTGCTGGACAAGCTCGCCCCGGCCCTGCGCGAAGCAGAAGTCAAGGCGAACAAGCGCTGATCCTGGCGCTTGCGGACCATGGGTGAGTTCGAGCTGATCAGCCATTACTTCGCCGCCGCGCCCTGTGCGCAAGGCGGTGAAGGCGTGGCCCTGGGCATCGGTGACGACTGCGCCCTGCTGAGCCTTCCCGCCGGCGAGCAACTGGCGGTGTCCACCGACACCCTGGTTGCCGGAGTGCATTTTCCGGCGGTGTGCGACCCCTGGTTGCTCGGCCAGCGATCGCTGGCCGTGGCGGCCAGCGATCTGGCTGCCATGGGCGCCACCCCCATCGGTTTTACCCTCGCCCTGACCTTGCCCGAGGTCAGCGCCGACTGGCTGCAAGCCTATGCCAGCGGCCTCAACCGCGTGGCCGGCCACTGCCAGCTGAGCCTGATCGGTGGCGATACCACCCGTGGCCCCCTGAGTATCACCATGACCGTGTTCGGCCGGGTTCCGGCGGGGCAGGCGTTGCGCCGTGACGGCGCTCGCCCGGGCGACCTGCTGTGCGTTGGTGGCGAGTTGGGTAACGCGGCGGGTGCCTTGCCGCTGGTGCTGGGCCAGCGCCAGGCTGATGCCGTGCTGGCGCAACCGTTGCTCGACCATTACTGGTCGCCATCGCCACAGTTCGCCCTGGGCCAACTGCTGCGCGGGCGTGCCACCTCGGCGCTGGATATTTCCGACGGCTTGCTGGCCGACTGCGGGCATATCGCCAAGGCCTCCCGTGTGGCGCTCGAGGTGAACCTGGAGCAGGTACCGGTGTCAGCCGCTCTGCATGGGTTCCTCGGTGCCGAGGCGGCCGTGCAGGCGGCGCTGACCGGTGGCGACGACTATGTGCTGGCGTTCACCTTGCCGCCAGCCGAGCTTTCATCCCTGCAGGCACAAGGCCTGGCGGCGTTCCATGTCATCGGGCGGGTGCTCGAAGGGCAGGGTGTCAGCCTGCGCGACCGGCAGGGCCAGGACATCACCCCGCGGCAACGCGGCTATCAACATTTTAGGGAGACACCGTGACCGATCACCCCAACCAGGTGCCTGCGGAGTTCGTTCCGCCTTCGGTCTGGCGCAACCCGTGGCACTTCATCGCCTTCGGTTTTGGTTCCGGCACCTTGCCCAAGGCGCCGGGCACCTGGGGCTCGCTGGTGGCCATACCGTTCATCCCGCTGTGGCAGATGCTGCCCGACTGGGGCTATTGGCTGTTGCTGGGCGTGAGCATGCTGTTCGGCTTCTGGCTCTGCGGCAAGGTCGCCAATGACCTGCGCGTGCACGACCATGAAGGTATTGTCTGGGACGAGATCGTCGGCATGTGGATAACCCTCTGGCTGGTGCCGGAAGGCTGGCAGTGGCTGCTGGCGGGGTTCCTGATGTTCCGCTTCTTCGACATCCTCAAGCCGTGGCCGATCCGCTGGGTCGACCGCCATGTGCATGGGGGCGTCGGGATCATGCTCGACGATATCCTGGCCGGCGTGTTTGCCTGGCTGGGGATGCAGGTTCTGGTGTGGGCGGTTGCCTGATACAGGGAGCGTGTGAATGGCCATGAGGACGGTGCTGCTGGCAATGCTGCTGAGCGTTGCCCCGTGGGCGGCGGCTGCCGAAGGTGTGCCGAAGCAGATCCACCTGGTCAGCGAAGAGTGGCTCGACTACACCAACGCCGACGGTACCGGGGTGGCCTGGGACGTGCTGCGCAAGGTGTTCGAGCCGGCCGGGGTCAAGGTGGTGACCCAGAGTGCGCCTTACAGCCGTGCGATCGGGCTGGTCAAGCGTGGCGAGGCTGACGCCTGGGTAGGCTCGTACAAGGACGAGAACGACGACAACCTGTACCCGCGCTGGCACTTCGACATGGACCACATCTACGCCCTGGGGCTGGTCAGCAAGCCTGTGCCTACCCAGCAGACCATAGGCCATTACCGCCTCGCCTGGGTGCGTGGCTACGACTTCGGCAGCTACCTGCCCAATGTGCATGACTTTCGCGAAGTCCAGCGCCGCGAAGGCATTTTGCCGATGCTCGAGCATGACCGCGTGGACTACTACATCGATGCGCTGACCGAGATCGATTACGTGCTCGGCCAGACCTCCCAACCCGAGCGCTTCCGTCGCACCCATGTGGCCGAGCTGCCGCTGTACCTGGCCTTTGCCCGCAACGACCAGGCCAAGGCCCTGCGCGACCTGTTCGACAAGCGCATGGCCGATCTGGTACGCAGTGGCGAGCTGAAGCCGATCTTCGAGCACTGGCAGCAGCCGTATCCGTTCAGCCCGAATAGCAAACCGCATTGACCTGTGGGAGCGGGCGTGCCCGCGAAGAATCTACCGCGGTGGGAGGCACCGGCTACGCCGGTGTTCGCGGGCATGCCCGCTCCCACAGGGTTGAGTACAGACCTCTGCTAAGCATCGAACTTTTCGATCTTAAGCCACGGTATTCAGCCAGCCCACATCCCCCAACCTGCTGATACAATCGGCGCACGAGAAATTTTCAACTTATTCCAGGAGCACAACGTGCCCGTCGTCTTTGTTGCCGCCTCTAAACTCCCGACTCCCTTCGCGACCTTCACCATGCATGGCTTCCTCGACGAAGCCACTGGCCGTGAGCACGTGGTGCTCAGCCTGGGTGACATCGCGGACGGCCAGCCGGTGCTGGGGCGCCTGCACTCCGAGTGCCTGACCGGCGATGCCCTGTTCAGCCAGCGCTGCGACTGCGGCTCGCAGCTGGAAGCCGCGCTGCAGGCCATCGCCCGTGAAGGCCGTGGCGTGCTGCTGTACCTGCGCCAGGAAGGCCGTGGCATCGGCCTGCTGAACAAGATTCGCGCCTACGAGCTGCAGGATGGTGGCGCCGATACCGTCGAGGCCAACGAGCGCCTGGGCTTTGCCGCCGACCAGCGCGACTACGCCATGTGCCTGCCGATGCTGGAGCACCTGGGCGTGAAGTCGCTGCGCCTGATGACCAACAACCCGCGCAAGGTCAAAGCCCTGACCGACATGAACATCGTCGTCGCCGAGCGCGTACCACTGCACACCGGGCACAACCCGCACAACCGCTACTACCTGGCAACCAAGGCCGGCAAGCTGGGCCACATGCTGGGTAACGAGCACCAGGGCGAGGTGCCTCAGGCGTGACCCGCGCCGAGGTCAAGCGGCGCCTGGCGCTGGCCTGGTGGCAGTACCTGGCGGTGGGCCTGGTGCCGCTGCCAGTGATGGCCTGGGCCTTCGGTGGCGGTGATGCGCTGGCCTCGGTGCTGGCCATGCCACTGTTCATTGCCGGTGCGGCGACCATGTTCCTCAGCCTGCCGCGCTTCGGTGCCTACAAGCGCGCCCTCATCGCCACATCCAAGGTGCTCGGCACTGGCGAAGAGCCTGCCGCCTGGATCGAACTGGCGCGGGTGCGGCGCCTGGCCATGCTGTATGCCTGCTTCCCGGCCTGGGTCGCCGCCTTGTCGGTGCTGGTCGGCCTCGAGGCGGTGCCGCAGATCCTGCTGGCGTTGTCCACCGCAGTAGTGCTGTACCTCTATCGCATTCCACGCCAGCTCGGCTGATGCGCCTGCTGCCTGGCCTGCTGGCGCTGTTCGCCTGTTCCGCACTGGCCGCCGAACCCCTGCGGGTGGTCAGCCTGGCCCCATCGATGAGCGAGATCATGCTCGAACTGCAGGCCGATGACCTGTTGGTAGGTGTGCTCGACGGTGGCGAACGGCCGGCGGCGCTGCACGAGCTGCCCTCGGTGGGGCGCCAGGGGCAACTGGACCTCGAACGCCTGCTCAGCCTGCGCCCCGACCTGTTGCTGCTGTGGCCGGGCAGCGTGCCGCCGGCCCAACGTGACCAGCTCAAGCGCCTGGGTATCGCAACGTACAGCGCAGAACCTCATGACATCGACCAGCTGATCGAGCAGATCGAAGCCATCGCCGAACGTATCGGCCGTGCCGAACAGGGCCATCGGTATGCCCAAACCCTGCGTGACCGGCTGCGGCAGCTGCGCCAGCAGTATCGACGGGACGAGCCCCTGCAGGTGTTCTACCAGGTCTGGGACCGACCGCTGTATACGCTCGGTGGCCGGCAGGTGGTCAGCGATGCCCTGGCCGTTTGCGGCGCGCGTAATGTCTTCGCCGATCTCACCCAGCCGGCGCCGCAGGTGAATGTGGAGTCTGTGCTGCTGCGCAACCCGCAGGTCATTCTGGCGGGTGATGAGGCGCAGTTGGCGAGTTGGAAGGCCTGGCCGCAACTGCGTGCGGTTGCCGATGATCGTTTACTGGTGGTGCCCGACAAAGGCCTGGAGCGGCCTAGTGGGCAGATGATCGAAGCTACGGCGCGCTTGTGTGCGCTGCTCGAGTCTAAAGCGCCAACGCCCAGGTGAGGTTCTGCGAGGGCTGCGCCCTCGATCGCTGGCAAGCCAGGCTCCCACAGGGATAGCGCATGACTGGAGGCTGGCGCGGTCGAGGTGGGAGCTGGCTTGCCGGCGATTGGGCCGCAAAGCGGCCCCCGGGGATTACAGGCCGAGCCTGGCCATCCGAGCCTTCACCGAAGCCCCGATCCCGGCCGCATCAAGCCCACACTCAGCCAGCATCTGCGCAGGCTTGGCATGCTCGACATAGATATCCGGCAACCCCAGGTGCAGCAGCGGTTTCACGATCGCCTGGCTAGCCAGGAACTCACCCACAGCCGCACCGGCACCGCCCATGATGGCGTTTTCTTCGATGGTCACCAGCAGCTCATGGCTTGCGGCCAGTTCCAGCACCAGTGCCTCGTCCAGCGGTTTGACGAAGCGCATGTCGACCACGGTAGCGTTGATCTGCTCAGCCACCTGCATGGCCTCGGCCAGTTGCACGCCGAACACCAGCAAGGCGACTTTTTCGCCCTGGCGACGGACCACGCCCTTGCCGATTTCCAGCGGTTCCAGGTCACCGCTGATCGGCGCGTTCGGGCCAGTGCCACGCGGGTAGCGCACAGCCGCCGGGCCGTTGTACAGGTGGCCGGTGCTGAGCATCTTGCGCAGCTCGTTCTCGTCGCTTGGGGTCATCACCAGCATGCCCGGGATGCAGCGCAGGTACGACAGGTCGTAGCTGCCCGCATGGGTCGGGCCGTCTTCGCCGACCAGGCCGGCGCGGTCGATGGCGAACAGCACGTCGAGGTTCTGTACCGCCACGTCGTGGATCAGCTGGTCGTAGGCGCGCTGCAGGAAGGTAGAGTAGATCGCCACCACCGGCTTGCTGCCCTCGCAGGCCATGCCGGCCGCCAGGGTCACGGCATGCTGCTCGGCGATCGCCACGTCGAAGTAACGCTCCGGGTAGCGCTCGCTGAAGTCGACCAGGTCGGAGCCTTCCTTCATCGCCGGGGTAATGCCCACCAGGCGGTTGTCGGCGGCAGCCATGTCGCACAGCCACTGGCCGAACACCGCCGAGTATTTCGGGCCGCTGGCTTTCTTCGGTGCGGCGGGTTTGTCGGCCGGCTCCAGCTTGGTGATGGCGTGGTAGCCGATCGGGTCGATCTCGGCCGGGGCGAAGCCCTTGCCCTTCTTGGTTACCACGTGCAGGAACTGCGGGCCCTTGAGGTCACGCATGTTGCGCAGGGTGGCGATCATGGTCGGCAGGTCGTGGCCGTCGATCGGGCCGATGTAGTTCCAGCCCAGTTCTTCGAACAGCGTGCCCGGCACCAGCATGCCTTTGGCGTACTCCTCGGTGCGGCGGGCGATTTCCCAGGCGCCCGGCAGGCGCGACAGCACTTTCTTGCTGCCTTCGCGCATGCTCGCGTAGGTGCGGCTGGAGAGGATCTTGGCCAGGTAGTTGGACAGGCCGCCGACATTGCGCGAAATCGACATGTCGTTGTCGTTGAGGATCACCAGCATGTCGGCGTTGACTTCCTGGGCGTGGTTCAACGCCTCGAAGGCCATGCCGGCGGTCAGCGCGCCGTCGCCGATCACCGCTATCGACTTGCGGTCGCTGTTCTGCAGGCGGGCGGCAATGGCCATGCCCAGTGCGGCGCTGATCGAGGTGCTGGAGTGGCCGACGCCGAAGGTGTCGTACTCGCTCTCGCTGCGGCGCGGGAATGCGGCGATGCCGTCCTTCTGGCGCAGGCTGAGCATGCGGTTACGGCGCCCGGTGAGGATCTTGTGCGGGTAGGCCTGGTGGCCCACGTCCCACACCAGCCGGTCGTCGGGGGTGTCGAAGACGTAGTGCAGGGCGATGGTCAGCTCGATGACACCCAGGCCGGCACCAAAATGCCCACCGGTCTGACCCACGGTGTAGAGCAGTTCCTGGCGCAGTTCGTCGGCCAGGGTCTCCAGGTCGGCTTCGGCCAGCCGGCGCAGGCCGGCAGGCGTGTCAGCGCGGTCGAGCAACGGCGTGACCGGGCGTTCGCGGGGGATCTCTTGAAACGTCGTGGGCATCAGGCGAGTCGTTATAGGTGTGTGAAGACGCGGCAGTTTACCCCATTGTAGGAAATACTGCCCATTCAGACGGGTGTCGCATGGGGCTGCTGTGCAGCCCTTCGCGGGCAAGCCCGCTCCCACAGGTGCAGCGCTGTCCTGTAGGAGCGGGCGTGCCCGCGAAGGGCCGCACAGCGGCCCCAATCAAATCAGTTGCGGCGTTCGACGATGTAGCGTGCCAGCGCTCGCAGCGGCTCGGCCTTGTCGTCGAACCCACTCAGTGCGACCAGCGCCTGGTCGCGCAGTTCGATCGCATAGGCCTTGGCCGCTTCCAGGCCCAGCAGTGCCGGGTAGGTCGGTTTGTCACGGGCGATATCGGCCCCCTGGCGTTTGCCCAGGGTGGCGGTGTCGCTTTCCACGTCGAGGATGTCGTCCTGCACCTGGAACGCCAGGCCGATGGCCTGTGCATAGGTCTGCAGGGCATCCAGTTGCGCCTGTTCGGCGCGGGCGCTGGCCAGGGCGCCGAGGCGCACGCTGGCTTCGATCAGCGCACCGGTCTTGTGCCGGTGCATGAACTCCAGCGCCTGCTGGTCCAGCTTCAGGCCAACCGAGCCCAGGTCGATGGCCTGGCCACCGACCATGCCTGCCGGGCCGGCAGCCTTGGCCAGGGCCTGGACCATGGCCAGGCGAATGCTGTCGGCCTGCGGGCTCAGGTGCGGGTCGAGCAGGGCGCTGAAGGCCAGGCTCTGCAGACCGTCGCCGGCGAGGATCGCGCAGGCTTCATCGAAGGCTTTGTGGGTGGTCGGCTGGCCGCGGCGCAGGTCGTCGTCATCCATGGCCGGCAGGTCGTCATGCACCAGCGAGTAGGCGTGGATCAGTTCCACCGCACAGGCAGCGCCGTTGGCTTGTTCGGCCGGGGCGCCCAAGGCTTCGCAGGCCGCGTAGGCCAGCAGCGGACGAACGCGTTTGCCACCGTTCATCACGCTGTAGCGCATGGCGGCGTAAAGGCGTTCGAGTTCCTTGGTCGGGGCGACGAACAACGGTTCGAGGGCGGCGTCGACCCGCGCCTGGCAGCTGGCCTGGTAGGTGCCGATCATGCTTCCGGCTCCGCGTCGAAGGGCTGTGCTGCCAGTTCGCCGTCGCGTTCCAGCAGGATCTGCACCTTCTGTTCGGCCTGGGCCAGGGCGCCCTGGCAATCGCGGGTCAGGGCGATGCCTTGCTCGAAGGCGGCCAGCGACTCTTCCAGCGACAACTCGCCGTTCTCCAGGCGCTCGACCAGTGCTTGCAGGTCTGCGAGGGATTGCTCGAAATCGAGGGAGGCTTTTTTGCGGGCCATGGCGACTGTCTCGGTGGCATTCAGAACGGCGCGACACTAGCAGAGCGGGGCGGGGGGAGCAAACTTCAGGGGCAACGCTGTTGGTTTCAAGGGCCTTTTCGCGGGCTTACCCGCTCCCACAGGTTCACCACAGGCCTTGAAGACTGTGATGTTCCTGTGGGAGCGGGCAAGCCCGCGAATGGCCCCAAGGTAGCCTGTCAGGCTGGCTCTGCTTCCAGCTCCAGCATGGCCTCACGGTACCGCGCCAGTTCCTCGATGGTCAGCACCGGCAGATTGTATTGCCGCGCATACACCGCCACCTGTTCGCCACGGGCCATCGTGCCATCGGGGTTCATCAGTTCGCACAGCACTGCCGCCGGGCGCAACCCGGCCAGGCGTGCCAGGTCCACCGAGCCTTCGGTGTGGCCACGGCGGGTCAGCACCCCGCCATTGCGGGCGCGCAGCGGGAACACATGCCCCGGGCTGACGATATGGCGCTGCTCCGCGGTGGAGCGCAGTGCCGCGCCAATGGTGGTGATGCGGTCCTGGGCGGACACCCCGGTGGTAATGCCTTCCGCCGCCTCGATGGTGACGGTGAAGCCGGTGCCATGGCGGGCCTGGTTGTTCTGCACCATGGGTGCCAGTTGCAGTTCGTCGACGGTGGCCTCGTCCAGGCACAGGCAGACGATGCCGCTGCAATCGCGAATCATCATGGCCATGGTCTGCAGCGAGATGTTCTCGGCGGCGGCGATGATGTCCGCTTCGTCCTCGCGGTCGTCGTCGTCGAGCAGCAGTACAGGGCGCCCGGCCTGGAAGGCGGCGATGGCAGCGCTGACATTGGGGAATTGCGGGTGGTGCCTGGTGGACATGAAACGCTCCTCGTGAATGATCGATGAACGTCTCGGGGCGAACAAAATGCGCGCGCAGGGGCGCCCGGATGGCCCCTGCCTGACGCCTTCTTTCATCCGGACTATGACCGTCGGCTCTGGAGTCTCACCAGATCTGCTGACCCCCGGCATGGCCGGGGCGCTCGCGGGCTCATCTTTCGATTTACCGCCGGTGGGGACTTTCACCCCGCCCTGAAGACCCGCCAAGCATACAGCACATTGCCACCTCGCTGGCAACCCACGGCTCTACGACCTTTGGCGGTATCATTCGGCTATGCATTCGAGGAACAGCCCCATGGACATTCTCCAGGTTGCCGGCGGCAAGCCGGTCAAGTTGTGGACCGACGGCGTACCGGTGGAAGACGACGCCCGCAAGCAACTGCTCAACACGGCCAGGATGCCGTTCATCTTCAAGCACCTGGCAGTGATGCCGGACGTGCACCTGGGCAAGGGCTCGACCATCGGCAGTGTGATACCCACGGTTGGCGCGATCATCCCCGCCGCGGTGGGGGTGGATATCGGCTGCGGCATGATCGCCGCGCGCACGTCGCTGCACGCCCGCGACCTGCCGGACAACCTGCATGGCCTGCGCAATGCCATCGAGCACGCCGTGCCGCATGGCAAGACCTTCGGCAAACGTGACCAGGGCGCCTGGGCCGATGTGCCGGCCAAGGCGGACAAGGCCTGGGGGCAGTTGGCCGGGCGCTTCAAGGCCATCACCGACAAGTACCCGCGCCTGGAGAAGACCAATAATCGCCATCACCTGGGGACGCTGGGCGGCGGCAACCACTTCATCGAGGTGTGCCTGGACGAGGCTGACCGCGTCTGGTTCATGCTGCACAGCGGCTCCCGGGGCGTGGGCAATGCCATCGGCAACCTGTTCATCGAACTGGCCCAGGCCGACATGCGCCAGCACCTGGCCAACCTGCCGGACAAGGACCTGGCGTATTTCGAGGAAGGCAGCCGCCATTTCGCCGACTACGTCGAAGCAGTGGAGTGGGCGCAGGACTACGCCAGGCAGAACCGCGAGCTGATGATGCTGGCGGTGGTCGGTGCGGCTCGCAAGGCGCTGGGCAAACCGTTCGAGGCCAGCCTGGAAGCGGTGAACTGTCACCATAACTATGTGCAGCGCGAGCAGCATTTTGGCCGAGAGGTGCTGGTGACGCGCAAGGGGGCGGTGTCGGCGCAGAAAGGGCAGTTGGGCATCATTCCCGGCTCGATGGGGGCCAAGAGCTTCATCGTGCGAGGGCTGGGCAACGAGGAATCTTTCTGTTCCTGCAGCCATGGTGCCGGCCGGGTGATGAGCCGGACCAAGGCCAAGAGCCGCTTCACCGTGGAAGACCAGCGGCGGGCCACGGTGCATGTGGAATGCCGCAAGGACAAGGAGGTGATCGACGAGATCCCCATGGCCTACAAGGACATCGATGCGGTGATGCGCGCGCAGCAGGAATTGGTGGAGGTGGTGCACACCTTGCGGCAGGTGGTGTGTGTGAAGGGCTGACGGTTTTACCGAGATGTCCCTTCAATCGAGCCGCGGTTTGACTTCTGATAATCAGATTTTTCCCGTTGCGCGTAGGCCATTTCTGAAATAGCTTCCTAGCGCCCTTGAGCCATTGCGGTGGTGTTCCTGGCGGACTAGTGTGGCCCAGTCGTTGCCAAATCAGCGACCGGGCCTGCAAGCCTGTCCAGAGCAAAATGCCGATCACCGATGCCAATGGCATGCCATTGCGCGCGCTTAATGGTGGCTGCGTACGGGAGGTTTTCGAACCTGCCGGATTTTGCTCTCTGCCGGTCTTGCAGACCCGTACGTGGCTGCCACCCATCACACTGCAAGTCATGAGTGGCAGCTCTAGCCAACCTATAGAGAGTGTCAACATGCTTAAGATTGTCCCCGATCCACCCCACGATATTCATTCCCTTGAAGACACCCTGATCCACCACGGACTACGCGCTGTGCGCTGCGACCGTTGTGCATCAGGCCATGCTGCTGCAGCCCAAGTCGCCGGCGTCGGTTTTGATGATGACGTCGATGCATGAACTGGAGACGCTGCGGGCTTTGCTGGAGTCGGCATTGATTCAGGTGCAGACGCCCGCTGGGCCCAGGACTTTGCACTAGGGCCTAAGCAATGTGTTGCCTGTTCCGGCCTCTTCGCGGGCTCGCCCGCTCCCACAGGATCTTCACGGTACTCAAGACTTGCACAGTACCTGTGGGAGCGGGCGTGCCCGCGAAAGGGCCAGAGCAAGCAGTCGAGAACTTTCAGGGGATTCAAAAATGACCACAGAAGACACCCATTTCACTGTCGGCAAGACCACGTTCTACCAAGGCGAACATGGCACCCACCCACTGTTCCGCATCGAGCCCGGTATCCCCTGCCGCGATGCCCGCGAACAATCTTCGGAGTTGATGGGCTATGTCCGCGAACTGACCATCACCGGCCTGATGGATGAGAAGCCGATGATGATCTGGGCTGCGCACTACCTGAGTGCGATGGCCAAGGCGCTGATGGATGATGCTGAGTTGGGTATGAAGCAGTGAGTATTTGCCTTCAGGTTGTGTGAAGGCCGCAAGGGGTTCGCCTTGGCAATTTCAGCGCCTATGAGACCGAGCGCCGCCCGCGCGGCGCTCGGTCTCATAGGCGCTGCAAACCTGTCGGTATACACCTGATCGCCCGCTTGATTAGAGTGGCGCCTGGGGTAATACAGGCCAGTCCAGCCTTTCGGCAAGCGAGGTGCAGGTGAGCGTTGATATCGAGTGTGTGGTGGTCGGGGCCGGTGTGGTCGGCCTGGCGGTGGCGCGCGCCTTGGCCCAGGCTGGCCATGAAGTGCTGGTGGTGGAGGCGGGCGAGGGCATTGGCGTCGGGGTCAGTTCGCGCAACTCCGAGGTGATCCACGCCGGCCTGTATTACCCCGATGGCAGCCTCAAGGCGCAGCTGTGTGTCGAGGGCAAGCAACGCCTGTATGCCTATTGCGACAGTCGGGGCGTTGAATACCAACGCCTCGGCAAACTGATCGTCGCCACCGATGCGGCCCAGGTCGAAGGCTTGCAGCGCCTGCTGGAGCAGGGCCGGCGCAATGGTGTCGATGACCTGCAATGGCTCGACGCCGACCAGGCGCGTGAGTTGGAGCCGGCGCTGTCATGTGTCGCCGCGCTGTGGTCGCCGTCCACCGGCATCATCGACTCCCACGGTTTGATGCTCGCCCTGCTGGGTGACGCCGAGGCTGCGGGCGCCACCTTGGTACTGCATACCCCACTGCTTGCCGCGCGGGTGATCGAGGCCGGTTTCAGCCTGGACATGGGCGGTGCCGAGCCGATGAGCCTGACCTGCCAGCGGCTGGTCAACTGCGCCGGGTTATCGGCAGTTGAAGTCGCTGGGCACATCACCGGCCTCGACCCGGCCCATGTGCCCCAGGCCTATTTATGCAAAGGCAGCTATTTCAGCCTGAGCGGTCGTGCGCCATTTCGGCACCTGGTGTACCCCGCACCGGAACACGCCGGCCTGGGCGTGCACATGACCCTCGACCTGGGCGGCCAGGCGCGCTTCGGCCCGGATGTGGAGTGGGTGGAACATATCGACTACCCGGTAGACCCCCGGCGCGGCGACAGCTTCTATGCCGCCGTACGGCGCTATTGGCCCGACCTGCCCGACGCCAGCCTGCAACCGGCCTACAGCGGCATCCGCCCGAAAATCAGCGGCCCGCTGGACCCGGCGGCGGACTTTGTCATCAGTACGCCCGCCGAGCATGGTGTGCCGGGGCTGGTGAACCTGTTTGGCATCGAGTCACCGGGGTTGACCAGTTGCCTGGCATTGGCGGATCGCGTGCTGCGTACCCTGCGTGACAACTGAAGGCAATGCGAAGCTGCCTTCAGTCTTTATGCATGTGCTGTTTGCCATCGCGATGAGTATGGGCCTTTGAATGCCCCTCATCATGCTGGCCTGCGCCCGAGGCCTGCTCACCATGGTGGTCAGGCACGTTGCCGCGGTGCTGGCCTTCATGGTTGTGCATTTCACTTTCGCCACCACCATGCTGGTGGCCGCCACTGGCCGCGACCATCGTTTTGTATTGTTCGGCGTTCAACTGGGGTAACTGGTCCAGGAAGGCGACGATGCCCCAGATGTATTCATCGCCCATGCTCTTGCCCCAGGCCGGCATGCCGGAGGCCTTGATGCCGTGCTTGATGATCCAGAACGCCGCAGCGGGGTCGCCACCAATCCCGCTTTTGGCCAGGTTGGGGGGCGATGGATACAGTGCCTGGCTGAGCTCGGTCTTCTCGACGCCAGGGGCAAGGTGACAACCGATGCACATGGCGTTGTAGTTACCGGCGCCGGTACCAATCAGCGCTTCATCTTTCAGGTCCGGCACCTCGATGTCCCTGGCCCGTACGGCGATCGATCGGTCCCGTGCCATGGCCAGAAAGGCATGCACGGCGGGGAAATGGGGATCATCGGCCCCGACGTTAACCAGGCCGGAGTACGCAGCACCCAGTACGGCCACGCTGGCCACTGCGCCTGCTGCTACAAGCGTTGTTATTGTTCTTTTCATGTCTGGTTCTCAAAACCACATGCGGATACCGGCCACGAAACGCGCTTCATCCACATCACCACCCTCGTCGCGGATGAAATCGGCGGTTTTGCCGTAGGAGCGGTTCCAGGTGATGCCGATGTAGGGGGCGAACTGGCGGACTATTTCATAGCGCAGGCGCAGCCCGACTTCGGTATTTGCCAGGCCGGAACCGACGCCGCGCACAGGGTCGTTCTTGCCATAGAAATTGGCTTCAGCGGTCGGCTGCAGGATCAGGCGGTTGGTCAGCAGAATGTCATAGTCGCCTTCCAGGCGCGCGGCAGTCTGGCCGTTCTCGCCAATGAACGCGGTGGCTTCGGCTTCGAAGTCGTAAAGCGCCATGCCCTGGATACCGAACGCCGCCCAGGTCTGGGGGGATTCAGGCTTGAAGTCCTGGCGCACCCCGGCAACCACATCCCACCATGGGCTGATCGAGCGGCCGTACAGCAGCTGCAATTCGGCATCCTCGGTGACACCGTTGGTACGTTCACCTTCGGAGCGGACCCACAGCCGGTTGATATCGCCGCCTATCCAGCCAGAAGCATCCCAGGCCAGCGTGCTGCCTTCATCGGCATCCTGGTATTCGAGCTGGTCCAGCAGGAAGAAGCTGTTGATAGCACTGTCGTGCATCTGATGCCCGCCCAATGGGGGGAAGGCTGCCTGGCGGTCGGCATCGGTCAGCACCGGGATCGGGGTACGGCTGGTCGTCGGCGTATCCGCCGTGCCGTGGTTCATTTTCGAATGGTCCATGGCTTCATGGTTCATGGCTCCATGATCCATGGACCCATGATCCATGCCCGGCATGCTGCCATGATCCATCTTGCCGTGGTCCATCATCGAATGGTCCATTTCTTCAGCGGCGAAGCTGGGCACAGCGCCCAGCACGCCGAGCGAAACGGTCAATGCCAGCAGCGATGGACGTGCCAGGCTATTGAGCATCTTTCCCTGCCTCAGCTTTGTCGCTGCCATGCGATTCCATCATCTTGCCGTGGTCCATGCCTTGCATCGAGCCATGGTCCATTCCTTTCATGGCGTCATGGTCCATACCCTTCATCGAACCGTGGTCCATGCCCTTCATGGCGCCATGATCCATGCCCTTCATCGAACCATGGTCCATGCCTTGGGCGCCCTTGGCTTTTGCGCCATCGGCAGGCTGCTGGTTGTCGCCGGACCACGACGGCGGGGCATATACGGCAAACAGGCCGGCCATCACGGCAGAAAGGAAAAACGCGCTTCGTTTCATTGGTTTGCTCATCTCGGAACTCCAGTTCATTCGTCCACACGGACTTCGCGGAACATGCCCATTTCCATGTGGAACAGCAGGTGACAGTGATAGGCCCAACGTCCTAAAGCATCTGCAGTGACGCGGTAGCTTCGTTTTGAGCCAGGCGGCATGTCGATCGTGTGTTTGCGCACCATGAAGTTGCCGTTCTCATCCTCCAGGTCGCTCCACATGCCATGCAGGTGGATGGGGTGGGTCATCATGGTGTCGTTGACCAGGGTGATGCGCAGGCGCTCGCCATACTTGAGGCGCAGTGGCTCGGCATCGGAAAACTTGATGCCGTCGAAGGACCAGGCGAACTTCTCCATGTGGCCGGTGAGGTGCAGCTCGATTGTGCGACCCGGCGCGCGGCCGTCCGGGTCCGGGAAGGTGCTGCGCAGGTCCGCATAGGTCAGCACACGGCGGCCGTTGTCACGCAGGCCGATGCCTGGATCGCCCAGTTTTGGTGTCGGGGTCATGGTCTGCATGTCGACCAGGGGGTTGTTGGTCTCGGAGTCTGGGTGGCTCTGCATGGGCGCGCTGGTACCAGCCATGTCGCCATGGTCCATGCCGGCCATGCTGCCGTGATCCATGCCTGCCATGTCGCCGTGATCCATACCGGCCATGCTGTCGTGGTTCATTCCGCCATGGTCCATGCCCATATCGCTCATGGAAATGATCGGCCGTGGATCGACAGCTGGAACAGGGGCTTGCAAGCCTTCGCGAACAGCCAGGGTGCCCCTGGCATACCCGGTACGGTCCATGGATTGAGCGAAGAGGGTGTAAGCCTGCTCGCTTTCGGGCTCGACGATGACATCGTAGGTTTCGGCAACGGCGATGCGGAACTCGTCGACCGCAACGGGTTTGACATGCTGCCCATCCGCCGCGACAACAGTCATCTTCAGGCCGGGAATTCGCACATCGAAATACGTCATGGCCGAGCCATTGATGAAGCGCAGGCGGATTTTCTCGCCCGGCTTGAACACGCCCGTCCAGTTACCGTCCGGGGCCTGGCCGTTCATCAGGTAGGTGTAGGTGTAACCGCTCACGTCAGCGAGATCGGTGGGGCTCATTTTCATCTCGGCCCACATCTTGCGGTCGGCTACCGCGGCGGACCAGCCCATTTCGCTCACATCGTTGACGAAATCGCCCACCGTGCGCTTGTGGTAGTTGTAGTAGTCGGACTGCTTCTTGAGCTTGGACAGCACCCGTGCAGGGTCTTCATCCGTCCAGTCGCTGAGCATGACCACGTAGTCTCGGTCATAGGTGAATGGCTCAGGCTCCTTCGCATCGATGACCAAGGCGCCATAAACCCCGACCTGCTCCTGGAAACCGGAATGGCTGTGGTACCAGTAGGTGCCGTTCTGCTGGACCTTGAACTTGTACTCATACATGCCGTCTGGGGCGATGCCATGGAAGCTCAGGCCCGGCACGCCGTCCATGTTCGCCGGCAGGATGATGCCGTGCCAGTGGATGGAGGTGTCCTGCTGCAAGCGGTTGCGCACACGCAGCGTGACGGTATCGCCTTCGCGCCAGCGCAGGATGGGCCCGGGAATGGAGCCGTTGATGGCCATCGCTGTACGTGCAGTGCCGGTAATGTTGACCGGCAGCTCACCGATGTAGAGGTCGAAGTCGGTGCCGCTCAGCACATTCGGTTGGCCGGGGCTGGTCACGGCCCAGACCGGCGTGCGCCACAAGCCCAGCCCGCCAAGCAGTCCGGTAGCGGCCAGGCCTTTGACGAAGGAGCGTCTGGTGGTTTTGCTTTGCATGCCGTTGCGTCCAGTCAGTCGAAAAGTTGCTGGTGTTCAGGCGGTTGAACGCCCCAGCCCGTGGGGCGAGAAGCCCCACAATCTTCCCTAACGCTAGCGGACCTGCGCTGTCAGCTGGCTGAGCTTCAGATTACTTTTCTGTCAGCTTGTGGTGGGTATGACTGATGAAGCGCATGGCATGCAGAATCTGGGGCCGCTTTGCGGCCCTTCGCGGGCGCGCCCGCTCCCACAGGGATGGCGCTGTAGCCAGGAGATGCGCAAGTCCTGTGGGAGCGGGCGTGCCCGCGAAGGGCTGCAAAGCAGCCCCATCAAGGGGCTCTTTGGCCTGGCCGCTACTCGATGTGCAGTGCCGCCACCGGATGCAAGCGGGCCGCCCGCACGGCCGGGGCCAGGCCGGCGAGAATGCCGAGCACTGCCGCCAGCAGCAGCGCCAGCAGCAGAAACAGCGGTTGCAGCGCCAAGGGCAGGCTCGGCATGGCCAGGTGCAGTAGCCCCAGCAGCATGCCCATCAACAGCAGGCCAAGCAGGCCGCCGGCCAGGGACAGCAGCGTCGCTTCAGCGAGAAACAACCCAAGTACCTGCCGCGGACTGGCGCCAATCGCCCGCAACAGGCCGATTTCTGCCGTGCGCTCGCCCACAGTGGTCGTCATGATGGTGAGAATGCCGACGGCGCCGACCAGCAGCGAAATGCCCCCCAAGGCACCAATGGCCAGGCTCAGGGTGCCGAGAACGCGGTTGAAGCTGCGCAGCATGTCGTCCTGGGTGGTCAGGCTGAAGTCCTCCGCACCGTGTCGTTCGCCGAGCACCTCGCGAATCTGCCGGCTCAACGCCCGTGAAGTGGTACCGGCGCCAAACACCACATGGGCTTTGACCACCCCGGTGCGGTTGAACAGGCTTTCCGCCCAGTCCACCGGGATGTAGGCGATATCGTCGAGGTTGAAACCGAGCAACTGGCCTTTCTCCGCCATCACGCCGATCACCCGGAAACGTACGCCGCCGACGCGGATCAGCTCACCCAGCGGGTTGCGCGCCCCGAACAGCTCGGTACGCAGCTGATGGCCGAGCACCACATAGGGCGGCGAACGGCCGTCACGGGCCGGGGGCAGGAACTCGCCCAGGCTCAGTTGCATGCGCCAGGCCTGCGCCATCTGATGGCCGCCACCGAGAATGTCGCTGCGCCGGCTCAGTTGACCGAACTGGATATTCCCGCTGCCCTGAATGATCGGCACCGCCGCCTCGACATGCGGCAAGCGCCGCAGGGCGTCGGTGTCACTGATGGTCAAGGGTCGCACGCTGCCGAGCAGGCCGCCGAGGCCGCTGGTCTGGGTCTTGCCCGGGCGCACGGTGATGATCCGCGTACCAAACTGCGAGAAGTTCTCCAGCACATAGCCGCGCACGCCTTCGCCTATGGCCGTGAGCAGCGCCACGGCGGCTATGCCGATCGCTACCCCGAGCAGGGTCAGCAGGCTGCGCAGCGGGCGGCAGGTCAGCGCCGAGCTGGTCAGCCGGAAACCATCTTGCCAGCGCATCAGTGCGCCCCCGGCGGGCGTAGCGCCGCCACCGGCTCCAGCGCCGAGGCCCGAGCGGCCGGCAGCCAGGCGAACAGCAGCGCCGTGCCGAGTGCCAGCAGCACGGCGCCAGCCCGCGCCCACCAGGGGGCATAGAGCGGCAGATGGAACGCCAGGCGCCCCAGCCAGAGCAAGGTTTCGGCCAGCAGCAGCCCTGCCAGTGCCCCTGTCAGGGCCAACAGCGCCGCCTCACCGAGGAACAGCAGGCGCAGCTGCGCCGCCGTCACGCCTATGGCTTTGAGCAGGCCGATCTCGGCGCTGCGCTGGCTTACTGCAATCCAGGTCACGTTCATGATCAGGATGCCTGCCACCAGCAGGCTGATCGCGGCAATGCCAGCCACCGCCAGGGTCAGCACCGCGAGTATCTGGTCGAAGGCGCTGAGCAGGCTGTCCTGGCTGACCAGGGTGACGTCCTCCTCACCCTCGTGGCGCTCCTTGAGCGCGGCGAGTATCAGCTGCTTGCTACGGTCGAGAAAGCTCGGACCATGCACCTCGACAAACACCCGCGACAAGCCCTCGCTATTGAACAAGGCCTGGGCGCTGGCCACCGGGATGATCAACATCTCGGCGAAATCCATCCCCAGCGATTCGCCCCGCTCATCGAGAATGCCGACCACCCGGAAGCGCCGGTCGCCAGCGCGCAACCATTCCCCCAGGGCCGGGCGAGCCCCGAACAGCTCGCGCCGGAGTTTGCCGCCGATCACGCAGACGGCCTCGGCCTGCTCAGGGTCCAGCGTCGGCAGGGGCTGGCCTTGTACGACCGCCAGTTGGCGAATGGCGAAGAAGTCCCGGGTGGTGCCCAGCGTCAGCACCTCACGATTGCGGTTGCCGACTATCACCTCCATCTGCCCGGCCTGCTGCGGCGCGACCCGGCGGATGCCCGGCAACCGGGTGATGGCCTGGACATCCTGCAAGGTCAACTCGTGTGGCGTCAGGCCGGTGAGCGGCGGCATGCGCCCGGTGGTTTCCTTGCGCCCCGGGAAAACGATGAGGATGTCGCGCCCGAGCAGCGAGAACTCGTTCAGGACGAAGGCCCGCGCGCCCGCGCCAAGACCGGTGAGCAGGTTGACCGCGACCACCCCGATAGCGATGGCCAGCAGTAGCATCAGGCTGCGTGAGCGATGCCCACGCAAGGCACCTAGCCAGAAACCCAGGGTATCGGCAGCGCGCATCAGGCCAGCGCCCACTGCGGCGCAATACTGTGGATCCGCCCGTCACGCATGTGCAGCTGGCGCTGTGCACGGGCGCCCAGGTTGGCATCGTGGGTTACCACTATCAGGGTCAGCCCCTCGCCGTTGAGCTCCTCCAGCAGGCTGAAGACCTCTGCGCCGGCCTGGCTATCGAGATTGCCGGTGGGTTCGTCGGCCAACAGCAGCGCCGGTTGCATGACCATCGCCCGGGCGATCGCCACGCGTTGGCGCTGGCCACCGGACAGCTCGGCCGGGCGGTGGGCAATGCGCTCGCCCAGCCCCAGGCGTGCCACCAATTGGCTGCTGCGCTTGCGCCGTTGCGCCGCACCAATGCCGGCGAGGACCATCGGTAGCTCGATGTTTTCCAGCACCGTCAGCCGTGCGATCAGGTGGTAGGACTGGAACACGAAACCTATCAGCCGGCTGCGCAACTGGGCGCGGCGCGCCTCGCTCAGCGCCGCCGTGGCCTCGCCCTGCAGCCAGTATTCGCCGGCGCTCGGCGCGTCGAGCAGGCCGAGGATGTTCAGCAAGGTCGACTTGCCCGAGCCCGACGGGCCCATCACCGCCATGTAGTCACCGGCGGCGATGTCCAGGTCCAGGCCATCCAGCCCCATCACCTGCTGTTCGCCCAACTGGAAGCTGCGGCTGCCGCCGCGCAGGCGGATCATTTCTCGGTCTCCGCGGCATCCACCGGGATCACCGCCACGGTATCCTTGAGCCCTTCCTGCTCGTGGCTCGCGACTATGCGTGCGTTCTCGTCCAGCCCTGCAAGCACCTCGGTCCAGCGCCAGTTGCTCAGCCCGGTTTGCACCTGCACCTCGCGCAACACCCGGGCGCTCGGGTCATATCGCAGCACGCGCTGCCCCTCCAGCAGGGTCTCGGTGGGGATGCGCAAGGCGCCCGCGTGCTGCTCCAGGAGGATCTCGACATCGGCGCTATAGCCGGTGAGCAGGGCCAGGTCTGCCGGCGGCTGGTCGAAGCGCACCTCGACATCGACGGTGCGCGCCTGCTTCTCCAGCTCGCGCACATAGGGCGCGATGCGGCTGACGCGACCGGTGAAATGCTGACCACGGAAGGCATCCAGGCTGATCCGTACGGCGGTTCCGGGGTGAACCCGGGCAGCGTCCACCTCATCGATCGGTGCCTCTACAAACAGGCAGCTGTCGTCGATCAGGTCGACTGCCGGCGGCGTGGGAATACCTGGCGGCGAAGGGGTGACGAACTCGCCGAGTTCGCCGTTGATTTCTGCGACGATGCCGGCGAATGGTGCACGCAGGGTTGTCTGTTCCAGCAGTGAACGCTGCAGCTGCAGGCTGGCGTCGGCCTCGCGGATCAGCACGGCACTGGCACTGCACATCAGCTTCGCCAGGTTGGCCTTGGTCGCCGCCTGATCGAGGCGATCGGCGGCAATCAACTTGCGGTCGGCCAACTGGCCCAGGCGATCAAGGTCGCGTCGGTCCAGCAGAGCTTGCTGGCAGCGCTGTTCGCGGGTGTTGCGCTGGGCCTCCAGCCGCGCCTCGGCTTCCTGTAGCCTGGCCTGTTGCTCGTCCTGCCGCAGGCGCATGAGCACCTGACCCGGCTGGACCCGTTGGCCTTCGCTGACCAGCAACTCGGCAACCTGGCCGCCGACATTGAAGGACAGGTGCGAGCGTCGACAGGACTTCAGCGTACCCGCGCGCGTGTTGGCTACCACCGTCTCCACCGGCCCCCGCTCAACTTCCAGCAGCCTGACCGGCAACGGCTGCGGTCGACTCAACCAGCCGCCCAACACCACGAGACAAGCCAGTATCGACGAGCCAATCAATAATTTGCGCATGGACTACACCTCCTCCCATATGGCTTGAGCCTAGATCAGGAGGGTGAAAGCTCCACGCGAAACGTCATTTATCCGACGATTTTCGGATGAGCGTTAGTTTAGTGTCAGATAAATGGCGAATGAGATTTTTTTCGCTCACGCAACGGCGATTGCCCGGCCATGGGAAGGCTGCAGAAAGTTTCAGAGGATGAGAATGGCGGGCATTAAAAAGCCGGCTTGTGGCCGGCTTCTCGGGGACGCTTCCGACTAATTTATGGTAAGCCGCAATCGCCTTAACTGTGTGGCCATCAAGG
This sequence comes from Pseudomonas sp. UBA6753, assembly GCF_002453565.1. NCBI lineage: Bacteria > Pseudomonadati > Pseudomonadota > Gammaproteobacteria > Pseudomonadales > Pseudomonadaceae > Pseudomonas > Pseudomonas sp. UBA6753. Next base: position 34,117 of record NZ_DKHD01000021.1, read on the forward strand.
GCCTGAAAGAGATGGCAGATGCCCGTGTGGGATATCGCCGAGCCCTCTGGACCGCGGCTCGCGCCGGTCGGGGCTGAATGTGCGGCGTAGCATACAAGGGCGCGCGCAGGATGCCCAGCAAAAAATGGCACAGGTTGTTTCAGTCGGGCCGTTGCTGGCGGAAATGCGACCAGTGGAACACCCAGCCCAGAATCTCCAGCCCTTGTGTCTGGCGCTGGGCGGTGGTGTAGCGTTCGACCGCATAGTTGCGCCGATCATGGCTGTGCAGGTACAGCGTGCCGTGCTGGCCGAGGCTGAGGTTGTTCACCCTGAGCACGCCGTTGTGCAGCAGGGCATAGGTTTCGCCCTCGAACACCTGGGTCATGCCCAGGTCGATGGCCAGGGTGGCCTGCAGCGGAATCAGCGGTGTCATGTTGCTGGCGGGCATCGCCAGGCAGATGGCGTTGTCGGCATGCACTCCCAACTCTTTCAGGGCTTTTGCGGGCAGGCACATGTGCTTGCCCGCCACGGGCGACAGCAGGCCGTTGTGCAGTTCGTAAAAGGGCACCTTCAGTGCCCGGCCGCCTTGCGCCGACAGCGGCGTGCGCGGGTTGGCGGGCGCCGGCCCTGGCGGGCAGCTGCGCAGGATCGGGTTGTGGTGCTTGGGGCCTTCGCCCGTGCGTAACCAGCGACGATGCACGCAGAACAGGTCGGCCATTTCGTCCAGCCGGGCCAAAGGCACGCCGCGCTTGAGCCAGTTGTTGACGTGCTGGGGGGTGACGCTGCGCTGGGCGGCGAAATCGGAAGAGGTCAGGCCACATTCGTGGAGGAGGGCTTTGAGTCGGTCGCCGGATGTGTTCATGGCGGCGAGTGTAGCGGCGGGGTGCCGGCAAGGATATGAACCAGATGTTGATGGGGCTTGTGTGAAAAGCGCCTGTTTGTAGGGCGTGGGAGTAGGACTGCGTAGGATTTTTTACTCTCCTAAGCAAGTGCACGGTTCCTGTGGGAGCGGGCGTGCCCGCGAAGAGGCCAACGCGGTGGCTGGCACCGGCTGCGCCGGTGTTCGCGGGCACGCCCGCTCCCACAGGGATCGCGCCAGCAATTAGAATTTGAGCAAGGCAGTTGCTTCTGCGCAGGCAGGTCATCCAGTGCCAGGGCGACCAGCCATCCCTCAGGCATAAAAAAACCCCGCCGAGGCGGGGTTTTTCATGCAACCGGCATCAGCCCTTGTAGGCAGCAACCGATTTGGTGATCGCGGCACGGGCGGCGTCAGCGCCTTCCCAGCCTTCGATCTTGACCCACTTGCCCTTCTCGAGATCTTTGTAGTTGGCAAAGAAGTGCTCGATCTGCTGGATCAGCAGGGCTGGCAGGTCAGTGTATTCCTTCACATCGACGTACAGCTGCGAAAGCTTGTCGTGAGGAACAGCGATGACCTTGGCGTCGCCGCCGCCGTCGTCGGTCATGTTCAGCACGCCGACCGGACGGGCGCGGATAACCGAACCTGGGGCTACCGGGTAAGGGGTAACGACCAGCACGTCCAGCGGATCACCGTCATCGGCCAGGGTGTTCGGGATGAAGCCGTAGTTGGCTGGGTAGAACATCGGGGTAGCCATGAAACGGTCGACGAACAGGGTATCGCTGTCCTTGTCGATCTCGTATTTGATCGGCGCGTGGTTGGCCGGGATCTCGATGGCGACGTAGATGTCGTTCGGCAGGTCTTTGCCCGCCGGAATCTTGCTGTAGCTCATTGGGCAGTGCCCCCGTGTTTGACCAAAAAAGTGGCGGCGATTATAGGCACATTCTGCATGGGCATGCCACGCCTGGCCTGATGTGCGGCCCCGTCAGGCGTGGCTTTCGCGGTATTCCGGGTGTTCGGCCTGCAGCCGGCACAGGCGCGCCAGCGGGTCCTGGCGGTAGAACAGCGACAACTGGCGGTAGACCTGTGGATAAGCCTGTTGCAGCAGGTCGGGGGCACTAAAGAAGTACTCGCTGGTGACGGCAAAGAACTCCGCGGGGTTCTCCGCGGCATACGGGTCGATGGCGGTTTCGGCGTCGGGGTTGGCGTCCAGCTGGCGGTTGAGGTCGTCATAGGCCTGTTGCATGGCGGTTGCCCATTCATCCACGGGCATGCCGCTGTGCAGCGGCGGCAGGCCGTTGGCATCGCCATTGAGCATGTCGAGCTTGTGCGCCAGTTCATGGATGACCAGGTTGTAGGCCTCCCAGCCACCGCTTGCCAGCACGCCGTTCCAGGCGAGGATGATCGGGCCCTGCTGCCAGGCCTCGCCGCTGTGCTCGCCGTCCCATACGTGCTCCACGCCACTGGCATCGCGGTGGCGCTGGGGGCTCTTGAAGTCGTCGGGGTAGAGGATGATTTCGTGGAAACCCTGGTACCAGTTCAGCTCGCCCAGGTGCAGCAGCGGCAACTGTGCCTGGGCCGCCAGCAACAGGCGCTGCTCGTCGTCCGGCTCGACGCCGGGCAGGCAGGTAAGGTGCTTGTCGAGCAGGAACAGGATGCAGGCTTCACGCAGCCAGCGATCTTCTTCGTCCGTGATGCCGTCCAGCATCGGCAGGCGCTCGCGCACGGCCTGCCATTGCTGGGGGGTGATGGGGTAGCGCGCCAGGGTGCGCTTGCGCCGCCAGGCGCTGAACGACCACATCGGCAGGTTTCAGTGGGCCTTGGCCGTGCGGCCCAGGCGGCCACGCAGCAGGCCGAGGATCATCGGCACCAGCGACAGGATGATGATGCCCACCACCATCAGCGACAGGTGCTGCTTGATGAATGGCACGTTGCCGAAGAAGTAGCCCAGGGTCACCAGGCCGCCGACCCACAGCAGCGAACCGGCGACGCTGAAACCGAGGAAGCGCGGGTAGTGCATGTGGGCGATGCCGGCGACGAACGGTGCAAAGGTGCGCAGGATGGGCAGGAAGCGCGCCATGGTCACGGTCTTGCCGCCGTGGCGTTCATAGAAGTCGTGGGTACGCTGCAGGTAGTCGCGACGGAAGATCTTCGAGTTGGGGTTGTTGAACAACCGCTCGCCGGCCGTGCGGCCGATCACGTAGTTGGTGCTGTCGCCGAGGATTGCGGCGGCCATCAGCAGGCCGGCCAGCAGCAACGGGTCCATGCCGCCACCGGCGGCCACGGCGCCGGCAATGAACAGCAGCGAATCACCGGGCAGGAAGGGCATGACCACCAGCCCGGTTTCACAGAAGATCACGGTGAAGAGGATGGCGTAGATCCAGGGACCGTAGTTGGTGACCAGCAGATCGAGGTAGGCATCGAGATGCAGGATAAGGTCCAGCGGGTTGAAATCCATGTACAGCACCTGTGTTCTTGGGCGTAGGCTCGGTTACCTGGGGATGGGTAAATTTTCACACATGACAGGTGGGCCATTATACGGCTAAGTCAGGAACATGCCCGGGGAGTTTGTAGCGGGGGGTTACGGCAGGGGGTATTCCTGTACCGGCCCTTTCGCGGGCATGCCCGCTCCCACAGGGATATCACTGCTTCCTAAGGCTGTGCTGTACCTGTGGGAGCGGGCGAGCCCGCGAAGAGGCCGGTGCAGGTCAATCCTGGCTGATCGGCAGGATATAGCTCTTGAACTCGTTATCCTCACGAAACCCGATGGATTCGTAAGTCTTGTGCGCTACCTCATTGTCCGCACTGGTCGACACCCGCATGCGCACGGCGTTGGTTTCCTTGGCCATTTTCTTCGCCTCGCGCATCAGGTGGTCGGCCACCAGCATGCGCCGCGAGTCCTCGGCCACATAGATATCGTTGAGAATCCATACCCGCTTCAACGACAGCGATGAGTAGCTTGGGTACAGCTGGCAGAATCCCAGCAGTTTGCCGTCGTCATCATCGGGTAGCGCCAGGTAGATCACCGACTCATCCCGCTTCAGGCGCTTTTCCAGGAAACTGCGCGAGCTGTCAGGGTAGGGTAGCTGCCCATAGAACTCACGGTATTTGACGAACATCGGCGTGAGCAGGTCGAGGTGTTCCAGGGTTGCCTTGATGATGCGCATGTGCGGCCCTCAGAGTCCATTAGGGGAAACAGCGGATTGCCATCAGCCTTCAAGGGCATGCTGCCCAATGCGCGGTGCAAGTGCAATCCGCCTTCCGTGACATGTTTTTTACCCTTTGCCGAGCAGGAAGTTACCTTTCTGGCCGGTGCTGTGTTCACTCTCCAGGCTATGGACCTCGGCTTCGTCCTTCAGATTCACTCCGGAAAGCTGGCGCCGGCAGGCTTCGCGCATCAAGTACAGCAAGCGGTGCGCCGCCATGCCATAACTCAGGCCCTCCAGGCGGATGTTGGAAATGCAGTTGCGGTAGGCATCGGTCAGGCCGACCTTCGGTGCATAGGTGAAGTACAGGCCAAGGCTGTCGGGCGAGCTGAGCCCCGGGCGTTCGCCGATCAGCATCACCGTCATTCGTGCGCCCAGCAGTTCACCAACCTCGTCGGCCACTGCCACGCGGCCCTGCTGCACCAGCACCACCGGGGCGCTGGTCCAGCCATCGGCGGCGGCCTGTTCCTCGAAACGCGCCAGGAACGGCAGGGTGTGGCGGTGCACGGCCAGTGCCGACAGGCCGTCAGCGACGACGATGGCCAGGTCGACCCCGCCGGGGTTGGCCTGGGCGTGCTGGCGCAGCGCGGCAACCGAATCTTCGTTCAGCCGTCGCCCCAGGTCCGGGCGTTGCAGGTACTGGTTGCGGTCGCTGGCGGCGCTGTGCAGCACCAGGCTTTCGCGCCCGCGGTCACTCAGCTGTGTAGCCAGGCCGGCATGGTCGAAGGCCAGGTGCACGGCGTCGCGGGCCTGGGCGTGGGCAAACTGGAAGTCCAGCTGCGCACCGGTCGGCAGGCTGGTGCCGGTGCGGCCCAGGGCTATGCGCGCCGGGGTCAGGTTGCGCAGGGCCAGCCAAGGGTTGTCGGGGGTAGGCGTGCGGTGGTCCATGGTCATCCCTATGCAAGCTGTGCCAAGGCCTGGCGGAAGGCCGGCGGCAGGTTGTCACCAAAGCGCACCCGGCCATCGGCCTGGGTGAAGATGCCGGTGCGGGCCAGCCATGCCTCGAATTCCGGCCCGGGCTTCAGGCCCAGGGTCTGGCGCGCGTACAGCGCGTCGTGGAACGAGGTGGTCTGGTAGTTGAGCATGATGTCGTCGGAGCCGGGGATGCCCATGATGAAGTTGATCCCGGCCACGCCCAGCAGGGTCAGCAGGGTGTCCATGTCGTCCTGGTCGGCCTCGGCGTGGTTGGTGTAGCAGATGTCGCAACCCATCGGCACTCCCAGCAGCTTGCCGCAGAAGTGGTCTTCGAGGCCGGCGCGGATGATCTGCTTGCCGTTGTACAGGTACTCCGGGCCGATGAAACCGACCACGGTGTTGACCAGAAACGGCTTGAAGTGGCGGGCCACGGCATAGGCGCGGGTTTCACAGGTCTGCTGGTCGACGCCGTGGTGGGCGTTGGCCGACAGCGCGCTGCCCTGGCCGGTTTCGAAGTACATCAGGTTCTGCCCGAGGGTGCCGCGTTTCAGCGAAAGGCCCGCTTCGTAGCCTTCCTGCAGCACGTTCAGGTTGATGCCGAACCCGGCGTTGGCCGCCTCGGTGCCGGCGATGGACTGGAACACCAGGTCCAGTGGCACGCCACGGTTGATCGCCTCGATCGAGGTGGTGACGTGGGTCAGCACGCAGGCCTGGGTGGGGATGTCGTAGCGCTGGATGATGGCGTCGAGCATTTCCAGCAGGGCGCAGATCGAGGCGATGCTGTCGGTGGCCGGGTTGATGCCGATCATGGCGTCGCCGTTACCGTACAGCAGGCCGTCGAGAATGCTGGCGGCGATGCCGGCTGGCTCGTCGGTGGGGTGGTTGGGCTGCAGCCGGGTCGACAGGCGCCCGCGCAGGCCCATGGTGCCACGGAACCGGGTGACCACGCGGATCTTCTGTGCCACCAGCACCAGGTCCTGCACGCGCATGATCTTCGACACCGCGGCGGCCATTTCCGGCGTCAGCCCGGGTGCCAGGTTGCGCAGGCTGTCCTCGTTGGCCTCTTCGCTCAGCAGCCAGTCGCGCAGGCCACCCACGGTCAGGTGGCTGACCGGGGCGAAGGCCTGGGCATCGTGGGTGTCGATGATCAGGCGCGTGACTTCATCATCCTCGTAAGGGATCAGCGCTTCGTTGAGGAAATGCGTCAGCGGGATATTGGCCAGGGCCATCTGCGCGGCGACCCGTTCGCCGTCGTTGCTGGCCGCGACGCCCGCCAGGTAGTCCCCCGAGCGGGCGGGGCTGGCCTTGGCCATCACTTCCTTGAGGCTGTCGAAGCGGTAGACCAGGTGGCCGACCGTGTGTACGAAACTTGCCATACAGACTCTCCAGAGCCGCGGGTTGCCCCGCGGCGGGTGGCGGCGATCAGTGCAGGGCCTCTTCGGCCTTCTGAATCGCGGCGAATTCCTCTTCCGGTGTACCCGCGACCAGGTGGTGGCGGCTGTAGAAAGCAAAGTAGGCAATTAATACCGCATAGATCACTGCGGCGCCAATCACCACCCGTGGGTCGACCAGGAAACCGGCGACCACGGCGATGCAGGCCAGTACCAGTGCCAGGCCCGAGGTGAAGATGCCACCGGGGGTGCGGTATGGGCGCTCCATCTTCGGCCGGCGGATGCGCAGGGTGATGTGCGCTGCCATCATCAGCACGTACGACAGGGTAGCGCCGAACACCGCCACCAGGATCAGCAGGTCACCCTGGCCGGTCAGCGACAGGGCAAAGCCGATGATCCCGGGGATGACCAAGGCCAGTACCGGGGCCTTGCTCTTGTTGGTTTCCGACAGCTTGCGCGGCAGGTAGCCGGCGCGGGACAGGGCGAAGATCTGCCGGGAGTAGGCGTAGATGATCGAGAAGAAGCTGGCGATCAGCCCGGCCAGGCCGACCAGGTTGACGAAACCGCCCATCCAGGTGCTACCGCCGTAGGCTTTGGACAAGGCCTCTACCAGCGGGTTGCCGGACGCTTTCAGTGCTTCGGAGCCTGCGCCGCCGGGGCCGACCACCAGGATCAGCAGGGCGAAGGCCAGCAGCACCAGCATGGCGCCGATCAGGCCGCGTGGCAGGTCACGCTTGGGGTTCTTGGTTTCTTCGGCAGCCAGCGGCACGCCCTCTACGGCGAGGAAGAACCAGATGGCATAGGGGATGGCCGCCCACACGCCGACATAGCCGAACGGCAGGAAGCTGCTGGCGCCCACGGCGTCCGTTTTGGCGATGTCGAACAGGTTGGCTGCATCAAAATGGGGCACCATGCTCACCAGGAACACGGCCAGGGCGATGGCGGCGATGGCGGTGATGATGAACATCAGCTTCAACGCCTCACCCACGCCAAAGATGTGGATGCCGATAAACACGATGTAGAACGCCAGGTAGATCATCCAGCCGCCGATGCCGAACAGTGACTGGCAGTAGGCGCCGATGAACACCGCGATGGCGGCGGGGGCGATGGCGTACTCGATGAGGATCGCCGTCCCGGTGAGGAAGCCGCCCCAGGGGCCGAATGCGCTGCGGGCAAAGCCGTAGCCGCCGCCTGCGGTGGGGATCATCGACGACAGTTCGGCCAGCGAGAAGCACATGCACAGGTACATGGTGGCCATCAGCAGGGTGGCGAGGAACATGCCGCCCCAGCCGCCCTGGGCCAGGCCGAAGTTCCAGCCGGCATAGTCGCCGGAGATGACGTAGGCCACGCCCAGGCCGACCAGCAGGACCCAGCCGGCGGCACCTTTTTTCAGTTCACGTTGCTGGAAATAGTCCGAGCCGACTTTTTCGAAGTCGACGGAAGAGCCTGCCGGCGAGCCGGCGGAATGATCGCTTGGCATAGATTCACCTGTTGTTTTTCTTGGTGGCCGGACTGGTTCCGGGCCGATGGTGATGGGTACTGCAGGAAGCGAGCCAGAGCGGTTGGTGCACGGTTACCGCTCTGGGTTTTGTATATGCAGGCCTGGCCTCTTCGCGGGCTTGCCCGCTCCCACAGGGACTGCACAAGTTTCAAGACCGGTGCAATACCTGTGGGAGCGGGCGAGCCCGCGAAGGCCGCGACGCGGTTTAGAAGAAGCCCAACGGATTGATGTCGTAGCTCACCAGCAGGTTCTTGGTCTGCTGATAGTGGTCGAGCATCATCTTGTGCGTCTCACGCCCGACCCCCGACTTCTTGTAGCCACCGAACGCGGCATGCGCCGGGTACAGGTGGTAGCAGTTGGTCCACACGCGCCCGGCCTTGATCCCACGGCCCATGCGGTAGGCACGGTTGATGTCGCGGGTCCACACGCCGGCACCCAGGCCGAACTCGGTGTCGTTGGCGATCGCCAGGGCTTCGGCTTCGTCCTTGAAGGTGGTGACGCTGACCACCGGGCCGAAGATTTCTTCCTGGAACACGCGCATCTTGTTGTTGCCCTTGAGCAGGGTCGGCTGGATGTAGTAACCGGTGGCCAGCGAGCCTTCCAGTTTCTCGACCTTGCCGCCGGTCAACAACTCGGCGCCTTCCTTCTGGGCGATGTCGAGGTACGACAGGATCTTCTCGAACTGCTGTTGCGAGGCCTGGGCGCCGACCATGGTGTCGGTGTCCAGCGGGTCGCCGCGCTTGATCTGCAGCACCTTCTTCATCACCACTTCCATGAACTGCGGGTAGATCGACTCCTGTACCAGTGCCCGTGACGGGCAGGTGCATACCTCGCCCTGGTTGAAGAACGCCAGCACCATGCCTTCGGCCGCCTTCTCGATGAAGCTTGGCTCGGCTTGCATGATGTCTTCGAAATACACGTTCGGCGACTTGCCGCCCAGTTCGACGGTGGACGGGATGATGTTCTCGGCGGCGCATTTCATGATGTGCGAGCCGACCGGGGTCGAGCCGGTGAAGGCGATCTTGGCGATGCGCTTGCTGGTGGCCAGTGCTTCACCGGCTTCGCGGCCAAAGCCTTGCACCACGTTGAGCACGCCTTTTGGCAGCAGGTCACCGATCACTTCCAGCAGCACGGTGATGCCCAGCGGGGTCTGTTCGGCCGGCTTGAGCACCACGCAGTTGCCGGCGGCCAGTGCCGGGGCAAGCTTCCAGGCGGCCATCAGGATCGGGAAGTTCCACGGGATGATCTGCCCGACCACGCCCAGCGGCTCGTGGATGTGGTAGGCCACGGTGCCTTCGTTGATTTCCGCGGCGCCGCCTTCCTGGGCGCGGATGCAGCCAGCGAAGTAGCGAAAGTGGTCGACCGCCAGCGGAATGTCGGCATTGAGGGTTTCGCGGATCGGCTTGCCGTTGTCCCAGGTTTCGGTGATTGCCAGCAGTTCGAGGTTCTGCTCGATACGGTCGGCGATCTTCAGCAGAACGTTGGAGCGGTCCTGCACTGAAGTGCGGCCCCAGGCGTCGGCCGCAGCGTGGGCGGCATCCAGGGCTTTATCGATGTCTTCGGCAGTGGAGCGAGGGAATTCAGCGATCAGCTTGCCATTCACCGGGGAGGTATTTTCGAAGTACTGCCCCTTTACCGGAGGAACGAACTCACCACCGATGTAGTTGCCGTAGCGGCTCTTGAAGGAAACCTTCGCGCCTTCGGTACCGGGATGTGCGTAACGCATGGTGTGTCTCCTGGCTATTGTGTTTGTTAGGGAGTTGGAAAGCGTAGAGCAAAGGTTGGGCCAGCGTTTCGAGCACCAGGCAAATCAATGACTTGGCTCGGTTCTTTGGGCCTGGCCCACGGTCGCTGTGCCAGCGCCGGTACGCGCGGGGGGTGACACTTTGTGCCATTTGCGACACGTAACCGGAGGGTGCATTGCAAAGCCTTCCCGGGTGGAGGATGCTGGCGGGACTCTCTATCTGCGGAGAACTACAACAATGCAGAGCAATCATTTCAGTCGCCATGCCCAGCAAGTCCATACCGTCGCCCATGGTGGGGCCGGGGAGGGCGGCAGTGACCCGTCCATCGCCCGCTCCTGGCTGCGCTGCCTGGAGGACTACCACCTCGACCCGTCGGTGATCGAGGCTCCGGTGGTGCTCGAGCATGGGCGCCTGCTGGAAAGCCGCGAGCGCCTGCGCCAGGTGCTGCAGATTGCCGACCATGAAATGAACAGCCTGCACCAGCAGCTTTCCGGGGCCGGCCATGCAGTGCTGCTGACCGATGCCCGTGGGGTGATCCTGAATTGTGTCAGCGCGCCGACCGAGCGGCGCAGCTTCGAGCGCGCCGGCCTATGGTTGGGCGCTGACTGGAGCGAGGCGCGCGAGGGCACCAACGGCATCGGCACCTGCCTGGTCGAGCGCCAGGCGCTGACCATTCACCAGAACGAGCACTTCCGTGGTCGCCACACCGGCCTGACCTGCTCGGCCAGCCCGGTGTTCGACCCGCATGGCGAGCTGCTGGCAGTGCTGGATGTGTCTTCGGCGCGGCCCGACGTTTCCCGGCAAAGCCAGTTCCACACCATGGCCCTGGTCAACCTGTCGGCGAAGATGATCGAAAGCTGCTACTTCCTGCGCCATTTCGAACAGCAATGGCTGCTGCGTTTTCACTTGCAGGCCGAGTCGGTCGGCCTGTTCAGCGAAGGCCTGCTGGCGTTCGACGGTGACGGGCGCATCTGCGCCGCCAACCAGAGCGCGCTGAACCTGCTGGGCACGGTGCGTGGTGGCGTGCTGGGCAAACCGCTGGAACGCTTTTTCGCTTGCAGCCACGACGAACTGTTCAGCCGCGCCACGCCCGGTGGCAGCACGGCCTGGCCGCTGCATACCCTGGACGGGCGCCAGGTGTTCGCCAGCCTGCGTGGCCAGGCGCGCGCACCGGTGTGGTCGGTGCCGGCCGCCCAGCCGCGACCCGCACGGGAAGTGGAACCGCTTATCTGCCTGCTCGACCCGGCCTTGCAGAACGACTTCCGCCGCAGCGTGCGGGTGTTCGAGCGCGATGTGCCGCTGTTGCTGCGCGGCGAGACCGGCTGTGGCAAGGAGGCCTTTGCCCAGGCCGTGCACCAGGCCAGCGAGCGGCGCAGCAAGCCGTTCGTCGCCATCAACTGCGCCTCGATCCCGGAGAGCCTGATCGAGAGCGAACTGTTCGGCTACCGCGGCGGCAGCTTTACCGGTGCGCGCAAGGAAGGCATGCGCGGCAAGCTGCTGCAGGCCGATGGCGGCACCTTGCTGCTGGACGAGATTGGCGACATGCCACTGGCCCTGCAAACCCGCCTGCTGCGCGTGCTGGAGGAGCGCCAGGTGGTGCCGATCGGTGGCGAGCCGCAGGCGGTCGATGTGCGCATTGTCAGCGCTACCCACCGTGACCTGCTGGAACGGGTGGAGCAGGGCAGTTTCCGCGAGGACCTGTATTACCGGCTGAATGGCCTGGAAGTGGCATTGCCTGCGGTGCGCGAGCGCAGTGACAAGGCGCAGTTGCTGGACTTTCTGCTGCGTCAGGAGGCGCAGGGAGAACCGATCGATATCGAGCCCAGGGCGCGGCAGGCACTGCTCGACTTCGCCTGGCCGGGCAACGTGCGGCAGATGCGCAACGTGCTGCGTACCCTGGTGGCACTTTGCGAAGACTCCCGCATCGTGTTCCCTGATCTCCCCGCCATTGTTCGCGAGGGCTTCGCCCTCGATCGCCGGCAAGCCAGCTCCCACCTCGATCGCGGTGGCTTCAGGCCATGTGCAATCCCTGTGGGAGCCGGCTTGCCGGCGATAGGGCCTGCCGCGTTGGAGGATGCCGAGCGCCATGCGCTGCTGGCGACCCTGGAGGCAAAACACTGGCACCTCACCCGTGTCGCCGAGCACTTGGGCATCAGCCGCAATACCTTGTATCGAAAACTGCGCAAACACGGCATCACCAGGGCCGACTGAGCGAAACATCTGGTGCGATTTGTCGCGCCCTGGGCTACCCTGCCTCGATGTTTTGCGAGGTCGACCATGCATATTCACATTCTCGGTATTTGCGGCACTTTCATGGGCTCGCTGGCGGTGCTGGCCAAGGAACTTGGCCACCGCGTCACCGGCTCGGACGCCAACGTCTATCCCCCGATGAGCACCCAGCTCGAAGCCCAGGGCATCGAGCTGACCCAAGGCTATGACCCGGCCCAGCTGGACCCGGCGCCAGACCTGGTGGTCATCGGCAACGCCATGTCGCGTGGCAACCCGGCGGTGGAGTACGTGCTGAACAAGGGCCTGCCCTATGTTTCCGGCCCGCAGTGGCTGGCCGACCACGTGTTGCAGGGCCGCTGGGTGCTGGCCGTTGCCGGTACCCACGGCAAGACCACGACCAGCAGCATGCTGGCCTGGGTGCTGGAACATGCCGGCATGAGCCCGGGCTTCCTGATTGGCGGTGTGCCACAGAACTTCTCGGTATCGGCGCGCCTGGGCGATACGCCGTTCTTCGTGGTCGAAGCCGACGAGTACGACAGCGCCTTCTTCGACAAGCGCTCGAAGTTCGTCCACTACCACCCGCGCACGGCGATTCTCAACAACCTTGAGTTCGACCATGCGGACATTTTCCCCGATCTGGCCTCGATCGAGCGGCAGTTCCACCACCTGGTGCGCACTATCCCCAGCGAAGGCCTGGTCATCCACCCCACCACCGAGCTGGCGCTGGAACGGGTGATCGGCATGGGTTGCTGGACCCCGGTGCAGACCACCGGTGAAGGTGGCCAGTGGCAAGCCCGTCTGCTCAGCCCCGACGGCTCGCGCTTCGAAGTGCTGTTCGACGGCGAAGCGCAGGGCGTGGTGGACTGGGCGCTGACTGGCCAGCACAACGTCGCCAACGCCCTGGCTACCCTGGCAGCGGCGCGCCATGTAGGCGTGGTGCCAGCCATGGGCATCGAAGGCCTGAGCGCCTTCAAGAGCGTCAAGCGGCGCATGGAGAAGGTTGCCGAAGTGCAGGGCGTGACCATCTACGATGACTTCGCCCACCACCCGACCGCCATCGCCACCACCCTCGACGGCCTGCGCAAGCGCGTCGGCGAGGCCCCGGTGATCGCCGTGATCGAGCCGCGTTCCAACTCGATGAAGCTCGGTGCCCACCGTGACGGCCTGCCGGAAAGCGTCAACGACGCCGACCAGGTGATCTGGTACGCCCCGGCCAACCTTGGCTGGGACCTGGCTGCCACCGCCGCGCAATGCAAAGTGCCCAGCGTGGTGGCCGACAGCCTCGAAGCGATCATCGAGCGGGTCAAGGGCCAGGCTCGCCCAGGCACCCATGTGGTGATCATGAGCAACGGCGGTTTCGGCGGCCTGCACGGCAAGCTGGCCGAGGCACTGAAGTGAGCGGGCCGGAACGCATCACCCTGGCCATGACGGGCGCCTCTGGCGCCCAGTATGGCCTGCGCCTGCTCGACTGCCTGGTGCGCGAGGACCGCGAGGTGCACTTCCTGATCTCCAAGGCCGCGCAACTGGTGATGGCTACCGAGACGGACGTGGTGCTGCCGGCCAAGCCACAGGCGATGCAGGCCTTCCTCACCGAATATACCGGCGCTGCCGACGGGCAGATCCGCGTGTATGGCAAGGAGGACTGGATGTCGCCGGTGGCCTCGGGCTCCGGCGCCCCGGCGGCAATGGTAGTGGTGCCCTGTTCCACTGGCACCTTGTCGGCGATTGCCACTGGTGCCTGCAACAACCTGATCGAACGTGCTGCCGACGTTACCCTCAAGGAGCGTCGCCAGCTGATCCTGGTGCCGCGCGAGGCGCCGTTCTCCACCATCCACCTGGAGAACATGCTCAAGCTGTCGCAGATGGGCGCGGTGATCCTGCCGGCGGCGCCGGGCTTTTATCACCAGCCGCAGACCATCGACGACCTGGTCGACTTCGTGGTGGCGCGCATTCTCAACCTGCTGAACATTCCCCAGGACATGTTGCCGCGCTGGGGTGAGCACCACTTCGGGGTGGATGATTGAAGCGAGCGCTGGCGGGTTTGCTGGCGCTGGTGCTGCTTGGTGGCTGCGCCACGGTGCGCACGCTGGATGCCAACAAGCCCGGGGCACCGGTGGTGTATGCCGGTACCCGGTTGGACTTGTATGTGATCAATGGCGGGTGCTGCCCGCGGGATCATTACGGGGCTGATGCGCCGGCGTACCCGGGGCTGGACCTGCCGGGGAGCATGTTGCTGGATACCTTGTTGCTGCCGTTGTCGCTGCTCACGGCAGCCGGTGTAGGCTTCCAGGCCACTGGCGGCCTGTAAGGGCCCTTTCGCGGGCACGCCCGCTCTACAGGGATCACTGTACCTGTGGGAGCGGGCGTGCCCGCGAAGAGGCCATCACAAGTGAAGCCTAATTCTTGCCCAACCTGCGCAACTCATCCGACTCCACAATCCGCACACCGTCCTCTTCCTCCAGCGCCAGCCGCCACAGCGCCCGGGCCAAGGTACAAGCCTCGATCCCCCGATACTTCCCGGGTATCAGCTTGGCAAACGGCGAAGCCAATTGTTCGCCGAGCCGCGGTTCGACCCGCTCGCCCAGCAGCAACGATGGCCGCACGATGGTCAGCTGCGGCCAATCCTGGGCCTTGAGTGCCTCTTCCATCTCGCCTTTGACCCGGTTGTAGAAAACCGACGATTTCGGGTCGGCGCCCAACGCACTGACCACCAGCAGATGCCGTGCGCCCAACTCCCGGGCGCGCTTGCTGAACGCCACAACCATGTCCAGGTCCACCGCGCGGAAGGCCGACTCGGAACCGGCCTGCTTCAGCGTGGTGCCCAGGCAGCAGTAGGCGATATCGACCCGCCCGGCCAGCTGTGGAAGGAACACCGCCGGGTCGCCTACCGGGTTTTCCAGGTGCGGGTGCTCGGCCAGTGGCCGGCGGGTTGGCGCCAGTACGCGGGTGATGGTGGGCTCGTTGAGCAGGCGGTCGAGCAGGTGTTCACCTGTCAGACCCGTGGCACCGGCAAGCAGGACATGCTGAGGCGTCAAATACATGATGTCTCTCCCTTGTTACACACAAGCTTAGTGGTTGCCGGGCGTTTGCGCCTGTTCCCCCACGTTGGCCTGTGCGGCGTTACGCAATGCTTCTTCGGCCTGTTGGCGGCGCAGGTGCTGCCAGTGCTCAAGCACATTCGGCGGCGCCCACAGCTGCGGTTCGGAGGCCTCGAAACCTTCCCTTTGTTCTCTTTCGGCAACGCTGGCGCGCGCCAGTTCAAACGCCTGTTTCAGGTCGTCGGTCTGGTTCAGCGCTTCGGCGAACAGGGCATCGCCGAAGTAGGTGAAATCGGCTTCTTCCGAGCAACCGAAGGACACGCGGTCGGCCCGGGCGGCGGTCATGATCAGCGTGCGCTCATCCTTGAGCGGGGCGATATAGCCCCCTGAATAGCACGCGGATATGACAATGACCTTGTCGCGGTCCTTCAGCGGTGCCAGGGCGCTGGCGAGTTCGTCGGCGGACAGGTCGGCCAGCTGCAGGCGCGGTTGGTCGAACACCAGCTGGTGGTCGTGGCTGCCATGGCTGGTGAGGTAGATGAACACCAGGTCTTCGGGGCCGCTGCGCTCGGCCAGGGTGCGGGCGGCGCGGGTAAGGTTTTCACGCGTGGCCATGGGGCGGGTGGTCATGTGATCGCGGTGGTTGACCAAGGTCACCTGGCCACGGGCGCCAAAGCGCACCTTGAGCATGTTGCTGACGTAGTCGGCTTCGCGCATGAACACGCTCTGCTGGCCATCGCCGCCCACCACCAGGCTGTACAGCTGGACTGCTGGCGCCGAGCGCGGTACCCGGGCCAGCGCTTCGTCCAGCAAACGGCCCTGGTTGAGCAGCGCCAGGTCCAGCGGGTCGGGCAACAGTTTGCCGTTCTGGTCGCGTACGCGCACGCCGTTGCTCCAGGTGCCGCTTTCGACCTTGCCGTTGGCCAGGATCAGCCGGCCCTGGCCGTGGTAGGCATCGTTGAGGAAGCCGCCGATGTATTTGCTGCCGTCAGCCAGTTGCAGGCTGCCCCGGCCCGACAAGCGCCAGTCGGCAAAGGTGCCCTTGTAGTGGCTGCCATCGCTGCCCAGCAGTTCGCCTTCGCCGACCAGCGAGCCGTCCTTGAATTCGCCGATCCACACATCACCATCGGCATTTTCGTAGCGGCCACGGCCTTCCAGGCGGTTGTCCTTGAACTCACCGATGTACTGCTCGCCGTCGACGCTCTCGTAGGTGCCGCTGCCTTCCAGCTGGCCGTTGATGAAGTGGCCGCTGAACTGGTTGCCGCTGGCATCGCTGCGCACCCCGGCACCGTTGGGCTTGCCCTTGGCGAACAGGCCCTGATAGCGGCTGCCGTCGGCCAGTTCCAGCTCGCCGGCGCCTTCGTACAGGTCGTCCTTGAACTGGCCGCGGTAGGTCTGGTCGGCTTGCTTGAGGGTGCCTTCGCCGTCGCGGCGGCCGTGGCTGAAGGTGCCGGCATAGTGGCTGCCCGGGGTGTTCAGCTCACCTAGCCCCTGGAACAGCCCTGCGGCGAACTGGCCGCGGTAGACCTCGCCGTTGCGGCCGTGCCATTCGCCCTGGCCGTGCCATTGGCCGTCCTTGAAGGTACCGGCGTACCAGCTGCCGTTGGGGTAGTCGATCCGTCCCTCGCCTTGCAGCAGGCCATCGACCACCTGCCCCCGGTACCGCCCACCGTCAGGCAGGCGCGCGTCCGGCGGGAGCAGCGATTCGCCATCGCCGCAGGCGGCGAGCAGCAGGACCAGGGTGACGGGGAGCAGTGAACGCATGGCGAGAACCGGGCAATAGGTCTGCCGAGTATGACGCAGAATGGGATCCTGAAACAGCGAAGGCATGTGCTGGCGCAGCTCTCGAGCCTGCACTGCATCCAAAAGCTGGCACGGAACCTGTGGGAGCGGGCGTGCCCGCGAACACCGGCGGAGCCGGTGCCATCCACCGAGCTGCCTGATTCGCGGGCACGCCCGCTCCCACAGGTTCCGCGGGGACTTTCAACTTTGCGTAATACCTGTGAGAGCAACTGTCTTGCTCAATTTCAAAAAGCTGGCGCGATCCCTGTGGGAG
>NZ_DKHD01000021.1:51038-58651 GCF_002453565.1 Pseudomonas sp. UBA6753
CGAAGCCGGTGCCATCCACCGAGTTGCCTGTTTCGCGGGCACGCCCGCTCCCACAGGTTCCGTGTTGCCTTTGAGGTGCAATCAGCGCACGCCCGGCGAAACGATGATCTTCACGTTCTCCTCCTTGTTGTTGACCAACTCCTCGAAGCCCAGCTCGACAATCTGCTCCAGCCCGATCCGCCCGGTCACCAGCGGGCGAATGTCCAGCCTGCCGTCAGCGATGAAGGCAATCACATCGGCAAACTCGCCGTTGTACGCCAACGCTCCCAGCACCTGCTTTTCGGTGGACACCAGTTCGAAGAAGTTGAACTCGCTAGGCTCCTCGAATATCCCCACCAACACGCACTTGCCCGCCTTGCGGATGGTGTCGATGGCCAGCTTGGCCGTGTGCTTGTTGCCGATGCATTCAAAACTCACATCCGCCCCCAGCCCGGCAGTCAGCTTGCGGATTTCCGCCAGGGCGTCGCACTGGCTGGGGTCCAGCACCACGCTGGCGCCAACCTCTTTGGCCTTGGCCTTGCGTGCCGAGGACATTTCCAGGGCGATCACCTGCGCCGCGCCTGCCGCCTTGGCACACATGATGGTGCACAAACCGATAGTGCCGGCTCCAACTACCACCACCGTCTGGCCAAGCAGGCTACCGGCCTTCTTTACCGCATGCATGCCCACCGCCAGCGGTTCGATCAGCGCCCCGGCCTCTGCCGGGAAACCCTGCGGCAACCGGTACAGCAGGTTGGCGGGCACGTTGACCAGTTCGGCAAAGGCGCCGTTGTTCATCAGGCCGGTGAAGGCCAGGCGCTCGCAGATGTTGTACAGGCCGTGGGTGCAGTAGTAGCAGGTGCCGCAATGCTGGCAGGCGTCCGCAGCCACCGGGTCACCGACGGCAAAACCTTCCACGCCTTCACCCAGCTTGGCGATCTGGCCGCAGAACTCGTGGCCGAGGATGCACTGGCCCTGGATGCCGGTCAGCGGGTGTGGTGCCTCCACCGGGATGAATACCGGGCCGGCGACGTATTCGTGCAGGTCGGAGCCGCAGATTCCGCACCAGTCCACCTTGATCTGCACCCAGCCGGGCGCAGGGTCGGCCGGCAGGGGCACCTGTTCGACGCGAATATCATTGCGGCCATGCCAGACGGCGGCACGCATGTGGGGGTGGCTCAGGTCATTCATTGTTGTTCTCCAGACTCACGGAAAGGGCTTAGTGCTTGCGCAGGAACGCGAGCAGTTGCTGGTTGACCTGTTCGGCCGCCTCCATCTGCACCATGTGCCCAGCCTCGGGCAGCACCAGCACTTCAGCCTCCAGCCCTTCGGCATGGCTGGCCGGGATGATCGCGTCCTTGCCGCCCCACACCACCAGGGCCGGGTGCTGCCCCAGCACCCCGCGCAGATCGTGGCGCTGCCGGTCGCCGTCGGCGATGGCCGATGCCAACAGGCGCAACGCGTCGTCCACCCCTTCCAGGCGCTTGAACTTGAGCATGTCCTCCAGCATCTGCCGGGTGACCAGTGCCGGGTCGGCAAACAGCTGCACCATCTGCGGCTTGAGGGCATTGCGGTTGGCGGCAGCGACGAAGCCTTGCAGGTACTGCCCGTTGATCGCCTCGCCCAGCCCGGCACTGGCCACCAGGCTCAGGCTGGCCACCCGCTGCGGCGCCAGGCGCGCCACGTTCAGGCTGACCGCGCCGCCCATGGAGTGGCCGGCCAGGTGGGCCTTGGCGATGTCCAGGTGGTCGAGCAGGGCCAGCACGGTTTCGCTCAACTCATCCAGGTCGCCCCGTTGCAGGGCCTTGGCCGACTCGCCATGGCCCGGCAGGTCGAGGGCGATCACCCGTCGCTCGGCAGCCAGCGCCGGGTGGTTGAATAGCCAGTTGTTGAGGTCACCGCCAAAACCATGCACCAACACCAGTGGCGTGCCACCTTCGCCCAGCTCGAACCAGCGCAGCAGGCGGCCCCCCACTTGCCCCTTCTGCGGGGCCGGCCCCTGAGCCTGGTCGGCGCCACCCTCGGCGACGAACTCGGCCTGGAAGCGCTGCACCACGGCATCGATTTCAGCTTCTTCGGCTTCGCCTTCCACCACCACCGCCAGCAGGGCACCGACCGGCAGGGTTTCATCAGGCCTGGCCACCTGGCGGCGCAACACTCCGCTGAACGGGGCTTCGACGCTGCTGCTGATCTTGTCGGTCTCGACGTCCAGCACCTCGTCGCCCTTGTTGATTTCGTCACCTTCCTGTTTCAGCCAGGTATCCACCCGGCCCTCGGTCATCGACAGGCCCCACTTGGGCATGGTCAGGGTATGGATCTGGCTCATGCGGCACTCCTTGCGGCTTCGATCACTTTGCGTACCGCAGCCTCGATCTTCGCCGCGTCAGGGATGTACAGGTCTTCCAGGGCATCGGAGAACGGCACGGGAGTATGCGGGGCGGTGACCATTTCGATCGGGCCCCTGAGCGCGCCGAAGGCCTTCTGTGCCACCAGCGCGCTGATGTCGGTGGCCATGGAGCAACGCGGGTTGGCTTCGTCGATCACCACCAGGCGGCCGGTCTTTTCCACGCTTTCCAGGATGCTGTCCTCGTCCAGCGGGCTGGTGGTGCGCAGGTCCAGCACCTCGCAGTCGATACCCTGGCGGGCCAGGTTGTTGGCTGCTTCCAGCGCCACATGCACCATGCGGCCATAGGTGACCAGGGTCACGTCGTCACCATCGCGCAGGAAGTTGGCTTCGCCGAACGGCACGGTGTAGACCTCTTCCGGCACCTCGCCTTGCATGCTGTACAGCAGCTTGTGCTCGCAGAAGATCACCGGGTCGTTGTCGCGGATCGCCTGTATCAACAGGCCCTTGGCATCGTACGGCGAGGACGGGCAGACCACCTTCAGGCCGGGAATGTGCGTCCACAGCGAGGTGAGCATCTGCGAGTGCTGGGCCGCCGCGCGCAGGCCGGCGCCGTACATGGTGCGCATCACCAGCGGGGTGACCGCCTTGCCGCCGAACATGTAGCGGAACTTGGCGGCCTGGTTGAGGATCTGGTCCAGGCAGCAGCCGGCGAAGTCGACGAACATAAGCTCGCACACCGGGCGCAGGCCCTGGGTGGCAGCACCGACGGCGGCGCCGACGTAGCCGATTTCCGACAGCGGCGCGTCGAGCACGCGCCCCGGGAACTGGTGGTAAAGGCCCTTGGTCACGCCCAGCACGCCACCCCAGGCGTCATCCTCGCCGGGGGCACCGGCGCCGCCGGCAACGTCTTCGCCAATGATGAACACCGTGTTGTCGCGGCGCATTTCCTGGGCCAGGGCTTCGTTGATGGCCTGCTGGTAGCTGATCTTTCTTGCCATGGTGATTCTCCTGTTGTTCTTGTAATCCGCGGCTCAGGGGTAGGCGACGTAGACGTCGGTGAGCAGGTCGGCGGGCTGTGGCTTGGGATCGGACTTGGCGCGGCGCACGGCGTCTTCGATCAGGTCCTCGACGCGGGCGTCGATGGCGTCCAGTTGCGCAGCCGTGAGCAGGCCGGCGCGGGTGGTCTTGTTGCGGAACTGCATGAGGCAGTCGCGGGATTCGCGCAGGTTCTTCACTTCGTCCGGGGCGCGGTAGGTTTGTGCATCGCCTTCGAAATGGCCGTAGTAGCGGCTGAGCTTGACCTCGATCAGCGACGGGCCTTGCCCGGAGCGTGCTCGTTCGATGGCAGCACCGGCGGCCTCGTACACGGCAAAGAAATCGAAACCGTCGATGGTGACACCGGGCATGCCGAACCCGGCGGCGCGGTCGGCGATATGGTCGCAGGCAACCGACCAGGTCGAGGCGGTGGCTTCGGCGTAGCCGTTGTTTTCGGCCACGAAGATGCACGGCAGGTTCATGATCGAGGCCATGTTCATGGCTTCGAACACGGCGCCTTCGTTGGAAGCGCCATCGCCGAAGAAGGCCACCGACACATCGTCGCTGCCCTTGATCTTGGCAGCCAGCCCGGCCCCGGCTACCAGCGGTGCACCGGCACCGACGATGCCGTTGGCGCCGAGCATGCCTTTTTCCAGGTCGGCGATATGCATCGAACCGCCCTTGCCACCGCACACGCCGGTCTTCTTGCCGTAGATTTCGGCCATCATGCCGTACACGTCCACGCCCTTGGCGATGCAGTGGCCATGACCGCGGTGGGTCGAGGCGATGCAGTCGCTGTCGCGCAGGTGGGCCATGACCCCCGCCGCGGAAGCCTCTTCGCCGGCATACAGGTGGACGAAGCCGGGGATCTCGCCGGTGGCGAACTCCACGTGCAGGCGTTCTTCGAAGGCGCGGATGGTGCGCATCACTTCATAGGCATGCAGCAATTGTTCGGTACTGAGTTGATTGGACATCTTGTTGTTCTCCAGGGTTGTCTCAACACGGGTTTGCAGGGTGCAACCGGTGGCCGCGCGGTACGGCCAGCAGGTGATGGCGGGCGGCATGCGCCAGCACGGCCTCGACATCCACGCTCAACGGGCCTTGGTGATCGAGGGTGATGGTGGGGGTGTCGTGCTCGGCAAATTCGATTTCGCGCTCGCCGTCCAATGCCAGGGTGCCGCTGGCCAGGCTCAGGCGATGGGCTACGCCGGGCGTCAGCGGGCCGCTGGCGGTGATGCCGCAGCCTTGCAGGAGGCCGGGTGCCAGCGGCGCGAGCAGCGCCTGCTCGGCGCCGGGGTTCAGGCGTACCCAGGCGCCGTGCGGGTCCTGGCGCGAGACCGGGCACCACAGGCCGCACAGCGCCGAGAGGCCGATGGCATGGGGTTCGGCGAAACAGGCGAAGACTTCGCAAAGGTCCTCGCTGCGGCTCAGGGCCCGAGCGCCGATGAAGCGCTGGGGCGACACCGCCACCTCCACCAGGGCCCATTCGGCAAGCTGTTGTTCGGGCACCTTCACCAGCAGGCGCTTGTTGCGGCGCAGGCCGATGCTGGCCGGTACCCGGCCGCTGGCAAGCAGGCCGCCGGCCAGGCCGGCGCTGGTGGCTTCGCGCAGTTCGGGGAAGGCATTGTTGGTGCCGGTGGACAAGGTCAGCAGCGGTACGTCACCGGCCTCGGCAGCGACTGCCTTGTGGGTGCCGTCGCCGCCGAGCACGGCGATCATCGCCACACCGCGTTCGACCATGCGGCGGGTGGCCAGGCGGGTATCGGCAACGGTCTGGGTCAGCGGCAGGTCGAGTATTTCGATGGCCGGCCAGTGCTGGTCACGGGCGACCGGGCCCTGGCTGGCCTTGAGCACGGCGGCGGCAATGCCGGTCATGTCACTGGGCAGCAGCACCTGGCCGATGCCGGTGGCACCGAAGGCGGCCAGCAGACGCTGGATCGCCGAAGCCTTGTCGGTGCTCGAATAGAGCCCGGCGTTGGCGGTCAGGCGGCGCAGGTCGCGGCCAGAGGCAGGGTTGGCAATGATCCCGACGGTCGGGGCGGGTAGCGGCATGGCGCACCTCGTATTCTTGTTTGTCAGGGCAGGAGCAAGCACGGTGCCAGCTTCTTTTGAATTGGCTGAAATGCCTGCAATAGACCGGTTTGATTACGATCATGCAGGTGCTGATGGTTCTGCTGGCGAGACGCCCGGTGCCAGTGCGGGGCCGACCTTGCCGAGACGCTGAGACGCTGCGTCTCAAGCGGGCCGGTAATCACGCAGTGCTTGTCGGGGCATGCCCGGAAGCGCTTAATGGCCGGACAACGATAAAAACAGCAACGAGAACCGGAGGGCCTGAATGCTTGCCGCGAACTCCCGAGCCCATGTCGACTGCGTCAGCAGGGTGCTGAAGAATGCCGACCGCCTGCCGCAGGCGCCGGTGCCACCGCTGATCCTCGATTCATGGCGCCGTTCCATGGAGCTGTACCGCCTCGACCCTGGGTCCCAGCAGGGGCCGCGCATCCTGTCCCAAAGCCTGCTCAACGAATGCCGCGAGCGCGCCGAACTGTTCCTGCGTATCGCCAGCGATGCCGTGGCCCGCTTGCATGAACGGGTGCGCGGTGCCGACTACTGCGTGCTGCTTACCGATGCCTTGGGGCGCACCATCGATTACCGAGTCGAGTCGGCCATCCGCAACGACTGCCGCAAGGCCGGGCTGTACCTGGGCACCTGCTGGTCGGAGGGCGAGGAGGGCACCTGCGGCGTGGCGGCGGTGTTGACCAGCAAGGCACCGGTCACGGTGCACAAGCGCGACCACTTCCGCGCTGCGTTCATTGGCCTGACCTGTACGGCGGCACCGGTGTTCGACCCGTTGGGCGAGTTGCTGGGCGTGGTGGATGTCTCGGCCTTGCAGTCGCCGGACGACCGCCGCAGCCAGCACCTGATCCGCCAACTGGTCGAGCAGACTGCCCGCGAGATCGAAAATGCCTTCTTCATGCACAGTGCCCAGGGCCATTGGGTGATGCGTGCCCATGGCACGCCGGGCTATGTGGAAAGCCAGCCCGACTACCTGCTGGCCTGGGATGGCGATGGCCGCCTGCAGGCGATCAACAGCCTGGCGCGCCAGCGGCTGGTGGAGCACTTGGGGCGTTTGCCCGAGCACATTGGCGAGCTGTTCGACATGGACCAGCTGCGCCGCGTGAACGCATCGTCCGCTCAACGCCTGCCGGGCCTGGGTGGGCTGTACGGCCGGGTCAGCGCACCCCGCCAGCGCCAGCGTGTGCAGCCGTTGCGCCAGGCCCAGGACGCCCGCATCGAGCAGCATTTGCGCCTGGCCACGCGGGTCAAGGACTGCAACCTGGCGGTGCTTGTGCAAGGCGAGACGGGGGCCGGCAAAGAGGTGTTCGCCCGCCAGCTGCATCAGCAAAGCCTGCGTCGCGATGGCCCGTTCGTCACCCTGAACTGCGCGGCCATTCCGGAAAGCCTGATTGAGAGCGAGCTGTTCGGCTATGTGGCCGGGGCCTTCACCGGGGCTTCCAGCAAAGGCATGCAGGGGCTGTTGCAGCAGGCCGATGGCGGTACGCTGTTCCTCGACGAAATCGGCGACATGCCGCTGAACCTGCAAACCCGGTTGCTGCGCGTGCTGGCCGAGGGTGAAGTGGCGCCGCTGGGCGCGGCGCGGCGGGAGCGGGTGGATATCCAGGTGATTTGCGCGACCCACCGCGATTTGGCGGCGATGGTGGAGGATGGGCGTTTTCGTGAGGACCTGTACTTCCGCCTGGCCAATGCCCGCTTCGAGTTGCCGCCGCTGCGCGAGCGTGAGGACCGCTTGGGGTTGATTCACCAGTTGCTGGCCGAGGAGGCCGAGGCCTGCGGGGTCGAGGTGGTGTTGGCGGATGATGCGCTGCAGGCGCTGCTGGTTTACCGCTGGCCGGGGAACTTGCGCCAGCTGCGGCAGGTGTTGCGCTATGCCTGTGCGGTGAGTGAGGGCGGGCGGGTGCAGGTGCAGGACCTGCCGCAGGAAGTACGCGGCGAGGTGGTCGCTTCGGCTGAAAGCAGCATGTCCTGTCCGGCTCGGCAGTTGCTGCTGGATGCGCTGATCCGCCATCGCTGGAAGCCCGCCGATGCGGCGCGGGCTTTGGGAATATCGCGGGCGACCTTGTACCGGCGGGTGCATGAGCACCACATCGAGATGCCGCGGATGAAGGGGTAGGGCCCGGGGGCTGCTTTGCAGCCCAATCGCCGGCAAGCCAGCTCCCACCTCGACCGCATAGAC
>NZ_DKHD01000021.1:58696-108267 GCF_002453565.1 Pseudomonas sp. UBA6753
TTGCCGGCGATGAGGCCCTGACAGGCAATAAAAAACCCCGGCACAAGTCCGGGGTTTCGGTACATCACACTACGCGATCACTCCTGGCTAGCCAGTTTGTGCTCGAGGTAGTGAATGTTGACGCCGCCTTTGCAGAAACCTTCATCACGCACCAGGTCGCGGTGCAGCGGGATGTTGGTCTTGATGCCGTCGACGACGATCTCGTCCAGGGCATTGCGCATGCGCGCCATGGCTTCGTCGCGGTCCTTGCCGTAGGTGATCAGCTTGCCGATCAGCGAGTCGTAGTTCGGCGGAACCGAGTAACCGCTGTACAGGTGCGAATCCACACGCACGCCGTTGCCGCCCGGGGCGTGGAAGTGCTTCACCTTGCCTGGGCTCGGGATGAACTTCTTCGGGTCTTCGGCGTTGATACGGCATTCCAGCGCATGGCCACGGATGACCACGTCTTCCTGGCGGAACGACAGCTTGTTGCCAGCGGCGATGCTCAGCATCTCCTTGACGATGTCGATACCGGTCACCATCTCCGACACCGGGTGCTCAACCTGCACGCGGGTGTTCATCTCGATGAAGTAGAAGCGGCCGTTCTCGTACAGGAACTCGAAAGTACCCGCACCACGGTAGCCGATCTCGATGCACGCATCGACGCAGCGCTTGAACACTTCCTGACGGGCTTTCTCGTCGATGCCCGGGGCTGGCGCTTCTTCCAGTACCTTCTGGTGACGGCGCTGCAGCGAGCAGTCACGGTCGCCCAGGTGGATGGCATTGCCCTGGCCGTCGGACAGTACCTGTACTTCCACGTGACGTGGGTTGGTCAGGAACTTCTCCAGGTAGACCATCGGGTTGCCGAAGGCTGCACCGGCTTCGGTACGGGTGAGCTTGGCCGAGGAAATCAGGTCCTCTTCCTTGTGCACCACGCGCATGCCGCGACCACCACCGCCACCGGCGGCCTTGATGATCACCGGGTAGCCGACGTCACGGGCAATCGCCAGGGCGACTTCTTCATCTTCCGGCAGCGGGCCATCGGAGCCCGGCACGGTCGGTACGCCCGACTTGATCATCGCGTCCTTGGCCGAAACCTTGTCGCCCATCAGGCGAATGGTGTCGGCTTTCGGGCCGATGAAGGCGAAACCGGATTTTTCCACCTGCTCGGCGAAGTCGGCGTTTTCCGCCAGGAAGCCGTAGCCCGGGTGAATCGCGGTGGCGCCGGTCACTTCGGCGGCAGCGATGATTGCCGGGATATGCAGGTAGGAATCCTTGGACGATGCAGGGCCGATGCAGACCGACTCGTCTGCCAGGCCCAGGTGCATCAGTTCACGGTCGGCAGTGGAGTGCACGGCGACGGTCTTGATGCCCAGCTCTTTGCAGGCACGCAGGATCCGCAGGGCAATTTCCCCGCGGTTGGCGATCAGGACTTTTTCGAGCTTCCCAGACATCGTTGGCTCTCCGCGATTCAAACGACGGTGAACAGCGGCTGGTCGAACTCAACCGGCTGGCCGTCTTCTACCAGGATGGCGTCGATGACACCGCCAACATCGGCTTCGATGTGGTTCATCATCTTCATGGCTTCGACGATGCACAGGGTGTCGCCTTTCTTCACGCTCTGGCCAACTTCAGCGAAGTTCGGCGAGGTCGGCGAAGGCTTGCGGTAGAAGGTACCTACCATCGGCGAGCGGATCACGGTGCCTTTCAGGGCCGGGGCAGCGGCAGCGGCTTCAGCGGCCGGAGCGGCAGCGGCGACCGGGGCAGCAACAGGGGCAGCGGCTACCGGAGCCGGTGCGAAGTACTGCTGGGCAGCTGGGGTCTTGCTGTGACGGCTGATACGGACCGACTCTTCGCCTTCCTTGATCTCCAGTTCGTCGATGCCAGACTCTTCCAGCAGCTCGATCAGTTTCTTGACTTTACGGATATCCATTAATCATCAACTCCCAAAGGTTCGGTCAGGGGGCGAAATACAAAAAACGTATCTGAAACGTTTCTCTCGAACCCTGGCCCACTGAGGCCAGGGTTTTCATCATTTGGGCTGTGCGTTGGCAGCCAGTTGTTCCAGCGCGGACTCCAGGGCCAGGCGATAACCGCTGGCGCCCAGGCCGCAAATCACCCCTACGGCAACATCGGAAAAGTAGGAGTGGTGGCGGAACGGTTCGCGTTTGTGCACGTTGGACAGGTGCACTTCGATGAATGGGATGCTCACCGCAAGCAATGCGTCACGTAATGCGACGCTTGTGTGGGTGAAAGCAGCCGGATTGATCAGGATGAAGTCCACACCCTCGTTGCGTGCGGCGTGAATGCGGTCGATCAGTTCGTATTCGGCGTTGCTCTGCAGGTACTGCAGATGGTGGCCTGCGGCGCGGGCACGTTGCTCCAGGTCCTGGTTGATCTGGGCCAGGGTCACGGCGCCGTAGTGGCCAGGCTCGCGGGTACCGAGCAGGTTGAGGTTGGGGCCGTGGAGCACCAGTAGCGTTGCCATCTGCGATTCCTTGGATTTGTAGGGCAATTCGACACAGCGCGGCGAGTGTGCCGTAAAGCGACGGCAAGTGTCCAGTTCCCGGCAATAGCCAGCACGATGTCCGAGGTTCGCGCGAAGTATGTGACCAAATAATTAAATTTGGTCACTGATTTCAGGATTTTTCACAGCTCGCGGGAAGTTATAGACCGACTTTGCCGCGCACGCGTGTCAGAATTTGCGCGAATTCACCGGCATTTATCTCGCCAATGACCCGATCAGCGGTTATTTCGCTACCGTTCGTGGCAAAGAACAACAGGGCGGGAGGGCCGAACAGCTGGTAGCGGTCGAGCAGGCTGCGTTGTTCGGCATTGCTTTCGGTGATGTCGAAACGCAGCAGCTTGAAGCCAGCCAGTTGCGCTTGCACCTGTGGGGCGGTGAGCACCTCGCGCTCGATCACCTTGCAGCTGATGCACCAGTCGGCGTACCAGTCCAGCAGTACCGGCTGGCCGGCCGCCTTGGCCTGGGCCAGGGCGGCGTCCAGTGCGGCGGGGGTAGTGATGGTCTGCCAGCTATCCGCCTGCACCGCCGGCCCGTTGCCGGTGGCCACAAGGGTTGCCGGCGGCAGCGGGCGCAGCGGGTCGCCGTGGCCGCTGAGGGCGCCGTACCAGCAGGCCAGGGCGTACACCAGCAAGGCCAGGCCGAGCAGTTGGGCCAGGCGCTGGCGCGCGGTCTTGACGACAAATTCGAGGGCACCGAGGAACAGCGCCACGCCAGCGGCGAGGAAACCGACCAGCAGCAAGGTCAGCGGGCCTGGCAGCACACGGCTGAGTAAGCCGATGGCCAAGCCCAGCAGCAGGACGCCGATGGCGTTCTTCACCGTGTTCAGCCAAGGGCCGCTTTTCGGCAGCCAGGCCGCGCCACCGGTAGCTACCAGCAGCAATGGTGCGCCCATGCCCAGGCCCAGGGCGAACAGCTTGAGTGCGCCGCCCAGGGCATCGCCGCTGGCGCTGATGTACAGCAACGCACCGGCCAACGGCGCCGACACACAGGGCGAAACCAGCAGGCTGGAGAGTACGCCCAGTATTGCCGCGCCCAGCAGCGAGCCGCCCCGGGTGTGGCTGGCGACATTGTTCAGGCGGTTGCTCAGGGCTTGCGGCAGTTTCAGTTCGAACAGGCCGAACATGGCCAGGGCGAACACCACGAAGAACAGCGCGAAGGGCACCAGCACCCAGGCCGACTGCAGGCGCGCCTGCAGGTTCAGGCCGGCGCCGAACAACCCCATCAGGGCGCCGAGTACCGCGAAGCTGGCTGCCATCGGCAGCACGTAGGCCAGCGACAGCGCCAGCCCGCGCAGGCCGCCGGCCTGGCCACGCAGCACCACGCCGGAGAGGATCGGCAGCATCGGCAGCACGCAGGGAGTGAACGTCAGGCCCACCCCGGCGAGGAAGAACAGCAGCAGCGACTTCCAGGTCCAGGCGTGTTCACCGCTGGCCGGGGCGCTTGCGCCGCCTTCGCCATCGATGCTCAGGCGTGCGGTTTCCGGGGGGTAGCACAGGCCTTTGTCGGCGCAGCCCTGGTAGCCCACCAGCAGGGTGAAGGCACGCGGGTCGTTGCGCGGCAGTTCGATATCGAGCACGCCGTGGTATACCTCGACATCACCGAAGAACTCATCGTGCTTGGCCTCGCCCTTGGGGATGTTTGGTGTGCCCAGGGCAATGTCGGCCGGTTCGGTGCGGAACTGGAAGCGGTGGCGATAGAGGTAGTAGCCGTCGGTAGCGACGAAGCGCAGCTTGATGGTTTGCGCATCGGCCTGGACCAGGCTGAGCTTGAAGGCCTCGTGTACCGGCAGGAAGTCGGCGTTGTTGGCCAGCGAAGCTGCGCCGAGGGTGGCGCTGGGGCGGTTGTCGAGCAGGCCCGTGGCGAAGGCAGGGCTGGCCAGCAGCAGGAACAGCAGGAAAAACAGGCGGCGCATGGCGGACTCGCGAGGTGGAACGTGCTGGGCATGATAGCGGAGTTGGTGCAGGTTGGGGCCATGCTGGTGGCATGGGCGACACATGGCCGCTGGCTCATGTGCTGCCTGTGCCGGCCTCTTCGCGGGCATGCCCGCTCCCACCTCGACCGCATGAACCTCAAGCCATGCGCTATCCCTGTGGGAGCGGGCATGCCCGCGAAGAGGCCAGCACAGGCCAGCTTAAACTCTGAAGGCCCGCACCGCCCGGTTCAGTTCACCACCCAGGCTCAGCAGCTGCTCGCCTTGCTCGCGCCCCTCGCCAATGCGCTGCAGGTTGTCCTCACCCAGCTCATGAATCCGCTCGCTGTGGTCGCGAATCTCGCTCACGGCACCACTCTGCTGCGCCGTGACATCGGCAATCCGCACCGCAGTGTCCGAAATGGTGCGAATGGCACAGACAATCTCGTCCAGCGCCCCATCCGCCGCCTGCGCCTGGTTGGCCGTGGCCTCGGCATGCTCAAGCTGCGCACGCATCCCGGCCACCGAACTTCTAGCTGCCTGCTGCAAGCGGTCGATCAGTGCCTGAATCTCTCCGGTCGCCCCGGTGGTGCGCTGTGCCAGCGAACGCACCTCATCGGCCACCACGGCGAAACCACGGCCCATCTCACCGGCGCGGGCCGCTTCGATCGCGGCATTCAGCGCCAGCAGGTTGGTCTGCTCGGCAATCGAGCGGATCACCGTCAGCACGCCGCCGATGGTGGCCGACTCCTCCGCCAGTTGTTCGATCATGCGGGCGTTGCCCTGCACCTCGTCGACCAACTCACGCAAGCCTGACAGGCTCTGGCCGATCACCGCCTGGCCCTGCTCCACTGCACGCCCGGCATCGCGGCTGGCGTCGGCTGCGGCACTGGCGTCGCCGGCCACTTGCTGGATGGTCGCTTCCAGCTCACCCAAGGCATCGCGGATCTGCCCGGTGTCGCCGGCCTGGCGTTCGGCGCCGTCATGCAGGGCGGCGCTCATGCCGGCCAGGGCGTGGCTGCTGCCAGCCACCTGCTCGGCGTTGTGGCGGATGGTGCCGACCAGCTCCACCAGGTACTGGCGCAGGCGGTTGAGCGATTCCTGGATGTCGCGCAGTTCGCGGTTGGTCCTGCCCAGGGCGATGGCCTCGGCGAAGTCACCCTCGGCCCAGCGCGACAGGGCCGGGGCCAGGCCGGTCAGGGTGCGCGCCAGGCGGCGTTGCAAGGTGTCGATCAGCAGGGCGATAAGCAGGATCAGGCCGATCATCAGGCCCTGGATGATGCGCACTTCGCCGGCAATTTTCCCATGCTGGGCGCGTACCTCGGGCTCCAGTGCTGCAATGGCCTGCTGCACGGCCTCCAGGCGTTGGCCGGTGCTGGCTGCCAGGGCGACACGGCGCTCGATCTGTTCGCGGGTGCGCTGCAGTTCCGCCGGGTAGCGGCCGAGCAGGCTCTGCAGTTCGCGCTTGAGGCCGACGGCAATGTCTTCCTGCTGGGCGCTGGCCTGGGTTTCCAGGCCCATCATCGCAGCGAAGTCGTCGGCACCGGATTCGGCGCTACGGGTTACGCCCAGCAAGGGCAAGGCGTCGATCGCCTGGGCCTGGGCACGGATCAGTTGCAGCTCGCGCTCCACTTCGTCGGCCAGCTCCGGGCGGCCGCTGCTGACCAGCTTGTCCCGGGCCAGCGACAGGCGACCGAGGTGCACGGTGGCGTCGAGCAGTGGCACTAGATAGCGGTTGGCGTCGGCGCTGCCGCTGTCGCGGGCGTAGCCGGCCAGTTGTTCGAAGTTGGCACCCAGTTCCCGCTCGGCCTGCAGCAGCAGGGCTTGCGGGTCGCCGGCCAGCTTGCCGGCGGCCAGCAGCTCCTCGGCGGTAAAGGCCTGCAGGCTGTCCAGGCTGGGGCGCAGTTTGTCGGCCAGTTCGCTGGGCCACTCGGCCAGCGCGGCCTGCAGTTGCTGGTTGGCCTCCATCGCCGCGGCGTGGCGCAGGGCATCGCCACTGCCCAGGTACGCCTGGATGTTGCGGGCCGCCTGGTTCTGGAACTGCTGGGACAGGCCCAGGTAGCGCTCCATCAACTGGTAGGGGCGCTCAAGGGCCCGCTGCGACCACCAAAGGGTGGCGCCCAGGGCGATACACACGGTTACCAGCAACAGGGTGTTGAAATTGGTCAGCCACTTCAGGCGCATAGCCGCGAGCTTCCTGCGGGGAGGGGGAGGTCGGTGGCTGAAGTTATTGCGATTTTGTGACGTGGTGATGACGACAAGGGGGTGATGCCATAAAAAAGTGGCACAGTGCCTGTATCTGTATTGCCTGTACTGGCCTATTCGCGGGCTCGCCCGCTCCCACAGGATATCTACCAGACCTGAATGCAGCGTAATCCCTGTGGGAGCGGGCAAGCCCGCGAAGAGGCCGGTACAGGCGATGAAGAACTCAGGGCTCTACACGCACCACGCAATTACGCCCGGCATGCTTGGCCCGATACAGCGCCTCGTCCGCCGCACTGGCCATGGTCAGCGCATCCAACCCCTCATCCATTTGCACCACCCCGGCACTGAAGGTGCACTGCAAGTCCCGTGGCTGCGCCGGGTAGAGAATCTCGGCAAAGCGCCGGCGGATTTCGTCCAGCACCTTGTGCGCCGCGTCCAGCGCGGTATTGGGCATGACAATGGCGAACTCTTCACCACCGTAACGGCCAATGAAATCGGTCTTGCGCAAGCGCTGCTTGAGAAACAGCGCCAGGCTCTTGATCACCCGGTCGCCCATGGGGTGGCCGTGGCGGTCGTTGATCTTCTTGAAGTGGTCGATGTCGAGCATGGCAAAGCTCAACGGCTGCTGCTCGCGACGGGCGCGGAAGCTGCAGTCTTCCAGCAGTTGCAGGATGTGGGTGTGGTTGTACAACCCGGTCAGGCTGTCGCGCACCATGCGCGCCTTCAGGTGCCGGGCGCGGGCGGCGCGGTTGCGCACGGTGGTGATCAGGTGGCGTGAGCGAAACGGCTTGGTCAGGAAGTCATCACCGCCTTCGCTCATGGCATCCAGCTGCTTGTCCAGGTCGTCCTCGGCAGACAGGTAGATGATCGGCACGCTCACATAACGGTCGCTGTGGCGGATCACCTTGGCCAGCTCAGGGCCGGTGCAGGCCGGCATGTACAGGTCGAGGATGATCAGGTCTGGCTGGAAGTCGGCCAGCTCGGCCATGGTGCGGATCGGGTCGGTCAGGCTGCGGGTGATCATGCCGGCACTGGCCAGCACGCGCTCGGTGTACAACGCCTGGGTGCGCGAGTCGTCGATGATCAGCACGCGCAACGGGTCGTGCTGGGTGGCATTGGTCAGCAGTTCGACCTTTTCCAGCAGACTGGAGGCTTCCAGGGTGCCGGTGAGGAAGTCCTGGCCACCGGCGCGCACGGCGGCCAGGCGGGTCGGGGTGTCGGTTTCGTGGTGGCTGAAGAACAGCAGCGGTATATGCCGGGCCAGCCCCTGCTGCACCTGGGCAGCCAGCAGCAGGCCTTGGCCGGCACCGTTGAAGTCGACATCCAGGATGATGGCCGAGGGCGGGTATTCGCCGATCGAGGCCTGAAACGCCGCGGCGCTGGGCAGCGCCTGCACCACCAGGCCAAAGAATTCCAGTTGCTGGGCCAGGCGCTGGGCACGTTCGTGGTCCTGCAGCAGGATATACACCGGCTTGCGCAGGGGCGGCAGCAGCACCTGGTCGAGCGGGTCGTCCTTGCGCAGGCCGCTACGCGTCAGCTGTTGGGCGGGGCACAGCGGGCTCGGCTCGGCTGCTTGGCTCATGTCCTGGCTACTTGTAGGTTGGGGTGTGCAGGGGCAATGATGGCTCTATGCTAGCAGTTCTTTTCAGGTGCGTGAGTGCGCTGCATCAACAAAGCGGTCAGAACGAATATTCAGTTGCTGACCGATTGGTCGCTTATGCGTAAGGCGGTGTCTGCTTTATAGTGCTGCCACGCGGGCTTGCCGTGGCACCCTGGCGCAGGCCTGTGGTCCAAGCCCCTGAACCGTCGTGACTGATTAAGGACAAAGCCATGCTGGACTGGAAAAACCGCGAGGCCAAAGCCGAGCCCCGCGAGCGTGTCGACGGCCGTGGCGCCGCCGCCCGTAGCTACCTTGGCGGCCTCTGGAGCCGTGCCCTGGGGACCCTGATCGGGTTGTACCTGCTGGTGTGTATCGGCCTGGGCTGGTACTGGAGCCAGGAGCCGGAGCTGTTCCCGGTGCAGCAGAACGCCCAGGCCGCAGCCGAGCGTACCGGCCAGCAGATGGTGGTGGGCTACACCACTATCGAAACCCTCAAGACCGTGGCCGGCACCTTGCTGAACAAGCCCGGTGGCTACATTTCCAACGACCGCTTCCCGCCAGGGCTGTGGATGGACAACATGCCGAGCTGGGAATATGGCGTGCTGGTCCAGGTGCGCGACCTGTCCCGTGCCCTGCGTAAGGACTTCGCCCGTTCGCAGTCGCAGTCGACCGAAGACGCCGACCTGGCCAAGGCCGAGCCGCGTTTCAACTTCGACAACAAGAGCTGGATCCTGCCGTCGAGCGAGTCGGAGTTCGAAGAGGGCATCAAGTCGCTGACCCGCTACCAGACCCGTCTGGCTGCCGGCGACAAGGGCGCAATCTTCTACACCCGTGCCGACAACCTGAACAACTGGCTGGGTGACGTGGCCACCCGCCTGGGCTCGCTGTCGCAGCGCCTGTCGGCCAGCGTTGGCCGGGTCAAGCTCAATACCACGCTGAAGACCGAGTCGCTGGTTGCCGGCCAGGCGCCGCAGGTGGACGAGGAGCTGGTAGAAACCCCATGGCTGCAGATCGACAACGTGTTCTACGAAGCCCGTGGCCAGGCCTGGGCGCTGTCGCACCTGCTGCGCGCCATCGAAGTGGACTTTGCCGACGTGCTGGCGAAGAAGAACGCCACGGTCAGCGTGCGCCAGATCATCCGTGAGCTGGAAGCCTCGCAGGAAGCCCTGTGGAGCCCGATGGTGCTTAACGGCAGCGGCTTCGGCATGTGGGCCAACCACTCGCTGGTCATGGCCAACTACATTTCCCGGGCCAACGCGGCGGTCATCGACCTGCGTCAGCTGCTGTCGCAGGGTTGACGATGGCGATCAGCCCGAACGAAGCCGCCCACCGGGCGGCTTCCGACCGAGAACTGGTCACCTGGGTGGACGAAGCCGACCAGGTGCTGGGGGCCTTGCCCCGCGCCGAACTGCGCGAGCGCGGCCTGATCGGGCGTTGCACGTTCATTCTGCTGTTCAACAGTGCCGGTGAGCTGTGCGTGCACCGGCGCACCCTGAGCAAGGCGCTGTACCCGGGGTACTGGGATGTGGCGGCAGGCGGCATGGTGACGGCCGGGGAGGCGTATGCCGATTCGGCGGCGCGGGAGCTGGCCGAGGAGCTGGGGATCGACGGTGTGGAGCTGCGTTTTCATGAGCGGTTCTACTTTGACCAGCCAGATAACCACTTATGGTGTGCGGTGTATTCGGCGGTGTCGGATGCGCCGTTGCGGTTACAGCCGGAAGAGGTGATCGAGGCGCGCTTCATTGGCCTGGAGCAGGCTGAGCAAGAAAGCCTGACCAAGCCGTATTGCCCGGACTCGTTGGCGGCGTTGCAGCGCTACAAAGCCAGCCTGGGATAGTTGTTTTGGCAGTGCCGGCCCTTTCGCGGGCACGCCCGCTCCCACAGGGACTGTGCAGTGTTCGAGAGCGGCGCCGTACCTGTGGGAGCGGGCGTGCCCGCGAATAGTCGCAAAACATTCGCAAAATGCCGCATTCCAGTACTTAGCAACAGCCGGATTTATCGTTACACTGCGCGCCCTTTTCGGGCTGCCGCAGGTCTTGCGGTGGTAGCGCCGCCCCTGCCAGAGTGGGGCTTCGCGGTCGGGCTCAACCCCCTGGGGCCGACCAGTTTTTGTCCTCAGCACAGAGGAACAAAAGTGGCCAAGAAAGCTTCTTCCTTCGCCGCCCTTGGCGGTCTCGTTTACTCCACCGACACCGGTCGGCACTGCCCCGACTGTAGCCAGCCGGTGGATGCCTGTACCTGCAAGCAGCAGGTCATCCCCGAAGGCGATGGCATTGCCCGTGTGCGCCGCGAAAGCAAGGGCCGCGGCGGCAAGACCGTGACCACCGTCACCGGCGTGCCGCTGCCGCTCGATCAGCTCAAGGAGCTGGCCTCTACCCTCAAGCGCCGCTGCGGTACCGGTGGCGCTCTGAAGGATGGGGTCATCGAAATCCAGGGCGACCATGTCGAACTGCTGATCGGTGAGCTGACCAAGCAGGGCTTCAAGGCGAAAAAGTCCGGCGGCTGATGCGGCCACGCGATTTTTTGCCCAGTGCTTTCTAAACTCGTTGCCGTGACCAGGGTCTACCCCAGGGCACGGACGAATCGTCATTTTTGGCTTTTACACTGCGCCCGCCTCCTTGCGGGGCAGTGTCTTCGACTTATCTATAGGGGACTTGAATGTCCGTACGACGCACACGCAAAGACGATGGTAGCCAATGGACCGTGGCCGACAGCCGCAGTGTTTATGGTATCCGCCATTGGGGCGCTGGTTATTTCGCCATCAATGAAGCCGGGCGCGTCGAAGTACGCCCCAACGGCCCCAAAAGCGCACCGATCGACCTGTTCGAACAGGTTGACGAATTGCGCCAGAGCGGCCTGTCGCTGCCATTGCTGGTGCGCTTCCCCGACATTCTGCAGGACCGCGTGCGCCAGCTGACCGGCGCCTTCGATGCCAACATCGCGCGCCTGGAATACCAGAGCAAGTACACCGCGCTGTACCCGATCAAGGTCAACCAGCAGGAAGCGGTGGTGGAAAACATCATCGCCACGCAGAACGTCTCCATTGGCCTGGAAGCCGGCTCCAAGCCCGAGCTGCTGGCAGTACTGGCGTTGGCGCCGAAGGGCGGCACCATCGTCTGCAACGGCTACAAGGACCGCGAGTTCATCCGCCTGGCGCTGATGGGCCAGAAGCTCGGCCACAACGTGTTCATCGTCATCGAGAAAGAGTCGGAAGTGGCCCTGGTGATCGATGAGGCTGCCGAGCTCAAGGTCAAGCCGCAGGTCGGCCTGCGCGTGCGCCTGTCGTCGCTGGCCTCGAGCAAGTGGGCCGACACCGGTGGCGAGAAGTCCAAGTTCGGCTTGTCCGCCGCCCAGCTGATCTCGGTGGTGCAGCGCTTCCGCGATGCCGGCCTGGACCAGGGTATCCGCCTGCTGCACTTCCACATGGGTTCGCAGATCGCCAACCTGGCCGACTACCAGCACGGCTTCAAGGAAGCCATCCGTTACTACGGTGAGCTGCGTGCGCTGGGCCTGCCAGTCGACCATATCGACGTTGGCGGTGGTTTGGGCGTGGACTACGACGGTACCCACTCGCGCAATGCCAGCTCGATCAATTACGACATGGACGACTACGCCGGCGTGGTGGTGGGCATGCTCAAGGAGTTCTGCGACGCGCAGGGCCTGCCGCACCCGCACATCTTCTCCGAGAGCGGCCGTTCGCTGACCGCGCACCACGCCATGCTGGTGATCCAGGTGACCGACGTCGAGAAGCACAACGACGACGTGCCGACCATCGAGAACAAGGAAGCCCTGCCCGAGACCGTGCAGTGGCTGGTCGACCTGCTCGGTCCGACCGACATCGAGATGGTGACCGAGACCTACTGGCGCGCCACCCACTACATGGGTGACGTGGCCGCGCAGTATGCCGATGGCAAGATCAGCCTGGCCGAGAAGGCCCTGGCCGAGCAGTGCTACTTTGCTGTGTGCCGCCGCCTGCACAACTCGCTGAAAGCCCGCCAGCGCTCGCACCGCCAGGTGCTGGACGAGCTGAACGACAAGCTGGCCGACAAGTACATCTGCAACTTCTCGGTGTTCCAGAGCCTGCCGGACACCTGGGCCATCGGCCAGGTACTGCCGATCATCCCGCTGCACCGACTGGACGAAGAGCCGATGCGTCGTGCCGTGCTGCAGGACCTGACCTGCGACTCCGACGGCAAGATCAACCAGTACGTCGACGAGCAGAGCATCGAGACCAGCATGCCGGTGCATGCGGTGAAGGAGGGCGAGGACTACCTGCTGGGTGTGTTCCTGGTCGGTGCCTACCAGGAAATCCTCGGTGACATGCACAACCTGTTCGGTGACACCGACTCGGTGAACATCTACCAGAACGCCGACGGTAGCGTGTACCACGCCGGTATCGAGACCCACGACACCATCGAAGACATGCTGCGCTACGTGCACCTGTCGCCGGAGGAGTTGATGACGCACTACCGTGACAAGGTGGCCAGCGCCAAGATCACTGCGCGGGAGCGGACACAGTTCCTGGATGCGTTGCGGCTTGGGTTGACGCGGTCTTCGTACTTGTCTTCCTGACAAACCAAGGGGTCGCTATGCGGCCCCTTTTGTTTTTTACTTTTGTCGAGCCGTTGCGGTGAGCTCGATTGTAACAGGCAAGACTGCGCCATCTTCTCTGAGGACTGAGTTGCTTGAATAACTGTAGACCTGTTCCTCTGTGCGAGCCGCTATTCTCAAGCCCTCAACGTACTTTACCGCTCCCGATTGCCGAGTGACGAGGAAGGGCGTAAGCCTCCGAAGGCTCTGCAATGCCTGATCATCTGGCTGTGTTTTTTCAGCTACAAAGTACAGGTAGGTCAGCGGCACCGTGGCACCGCCAGCATCGCTGAGCACTTCATAAACGGCACTTTTTTTTCCAATTGGCATTACAGATACGATCTTGGTCAGTGCTGGAGTCGAATCTGCGGAAAAAATCCATAGGGCTTGCCCAAGGGTGAGTACAAACAACCCTCCTATCAGCCATCTAGTAGCCGTGTGACTTGGCATATTCAATACCTTTCCTGATCCATTCCTGGTCTTCAGGATCATCACCATAAGGAGACTCACCCCACCATGACCCAGTTAAGGCACGCCCCCTCCATGGGTACTGCATTTATCGGCCTGAGACTTGGAGAGAGTCAACCCAACATATCTTTCATATTGTGTGTCCTTATCCACCGATCCACTCATCGTTTAGCTTCCATCCGATCCATCCCAGCGTTACTGCCCGCAACCCCATGAACCCGAGAAACGCCAACCACAACCCATGGTTGCCGAACCCCCTCATGGCCACCGCCAGTGGCAGCGCAATCACCACCGACACCAACATCGCATTACGCATCTCCCGCGCCCGTGTCGCGCCAATGAACAAGCCATCCAGCAAATAACTCCACACCGCAATCAACGGCAGCAATGCCAGGTACGGCAGGTACGGATAAGCCGCTGCCCGCACACTCTCGATGTCGGTCTGCAAATCGATGAACAGGTGCCCGCCCAGCAGGAACAACCCGGCAAACCCCAGGCTGGTGATCAGCGACCAGCCACAGGCCACCACCAGCGAGCGGCGCAATGTGTCGCGGTCGCGGGCGCCAATGGCATGGCCGCACAGGGCCTCCACCGCATGCGCCAACCCGTCGAGCGCATAGGCAGTCAGCAGCAGGCCGTTGAGCAGCAGGGCATTGGCCGCCACGGTAGCTTCGCCCAGGCGAGCGCCCTGCACGGTTATCAGCAGGAACACCAGTTGCAGCGCCAGGCTGCGCAGGAAGATGTCGCGGTTCACCGCCAGCAGCGGCCGCCAGGCCTGCCAGCGCTTGAGCGCCGCCCACACGATCTGCCCCGGGTAGGCGCGCAGGGCCGGGCGGGTCAGGGCCAGGCCGAGCAGGGCGGCGCTCCACTCGGCAATCACCGACGCCCGCGCCGAACCTAGCACGCCCCAGCCCAGGCCAAGCACGAACCACAGGTTCAAGGCGATGTTCAGCAGGTTGGTGGTCAGCAGGATGGCCAGCGGCGCCCGCGCGTTCTGGGTGCCGAGGAACCAGCCGACCAGGGCGTAGCTGGCCAGTGCCGCGGGCAGGCCGAGCAGGCGGGTATGGAAGAAGTCTTCGGTGGCTTGCTGCAGGGCCGCGCTGGGTTCCATCGCGTGCAGCGCCAACTGGCTGAAGGGCAGGGCCAGCAGGCCGATCAGCAGGGCGAAGCCTACCGCCAGCAGCAGCCCTTGTACCAGCACCTGGCGCAACGCTGCACCGTCGCCACGGCCGGCGGCCTGGGCGGCGAAGCCGGTGGAACCCATGCGCAGGAAGCCCATCAGGCCGACCATGAAGGTGAACAGCGTGGCGCCCACGGCTACGGCACCCAACTGGTGGGCGTGGGGGAGGTGGCCGATGACCGTGCTGTCGACCAGGGCTACCAGCGGCACGGAGATGTTGGACAGGATCATCGGCGCGGCCAGGGCCCAGACCTTGTGGTGGGTGGGGCGGTGCTGCCAGTCGGTGGAGAGTTGGGACATTTGCATTCCATGGGACCCTGGGGGCCGCAGCGCGCCCCTTCGCGGGCACGCCCGCTCCCACAGGATAGTGTTGTTCTTGCGGCCGGCGCCGAACCTGTGGGAGCGGGCAAGCCCGCGAAGGGGCGCGAAGCGGCCCTCCTTTTAACAAATGGCACAGTGTAACGGCCTGGCAACCAATGCGCGCAACGCCAGGTACTGCACCCGCTATTGCGCTATAGTTGCTGCCCTCACGTACACGCTGCCTAAGAGTTCTACTCCATGTTCAACAAAGGATTGTTGCTGGCCTGCGCGCTGGCTTTGCTCAGTGCTTGTGACTCTTCGACGCCGGACAAGCCGGCGCCATCCGAAAAGCCGGCGGCCACAGCGCCCGCCGCCACCGCGGCACCCCAACGCGAAGACCCGGCCGTACTCGCCAAACGCTACGAGGGCCGCGAGCTGACGGTGCTGGATGTTTCCGAAGTGCAGCTCGATGGCGCCGCGACGCTGTCGATCAGCTTCTCCGCGCCGCTGGATGCCAAGCAGGACTTCGCCAGCAAAGTGCACCTGGTCGACACCGTCAAAGGCAAGCTCGACGGCGCCTGGGAGCTCTCCGACAACCAGATGGAGCTGCGCCTGCGCCACCTGGAGCCGCAGCGCAAGCTGGTGCTGACCGTCGACAAGGGCCTGCTGGCGGTCAATGGCAAGCAACTGGACAGCGAGTCGATCAGCCGCCTGGAAACCCGCGACATGCAGCCGACCATCGGCTTCGCCAGCCGCGGTTCGCTGCTGCCCACGCGCCTGGCCGAGGGCCTGCCGGTGATCGCCCTCAACGTCGACAAGGTCGATGTCGAGTTCTTCCGCGTGAAGCCCGACATGCTCTCGACCTTCCTGGTCAACTGGGGGCGCAACAGCAGCCTGTACTACTACCAGTCCAAGGAAACCCTGGACATGGCCGAGCTTGTCTACAGCGGCCGCTTCGACCTCAACCCCGCACGCAACACCCGCGAGACCGTGCTGCTGCCGATCGCCGGCATCAAGCCGCTGCAGGAGCCAGGCGTGTACCTGGCGGTGATGCGAGCCTCGGGCACCTACGACTACTCGCAACCAGCGACGCTGTTCACTCTTAGCGACATCGGTGTGTCCGCGCATCGCTACCGCGACCGCCTCGATGTGTTCGCCCAGGCCCTGGAAGGTGGCAAGGCGATGAACGGCGTCAACCTTGAAATCCATGACGACAAGGGCAAGCTGCTGGCTCAGGCCAGCACCGATAGCGATGGCCACGCCCAGCTGCCGATCACGCCCAAGGCCGACACCCTGATCGCCACCCAGGGTGTGCACACCACCCTGCTGCGCCTGAGCAGCGCGGCGCTGGACCTGGCCGAGTTCGACATCACCGGCCCGCAGGCCAACCCGCTGCAGTTCTTCATCTTCGGCCCGCGTGACCTGTATCGCCCCGGTGAAACGGTGTTGCTCAACGGCCTGCTGCGCGACCAGGACGGCAAGCCGGTCAAGGCGCAGCCAGTGAGCGTGGAAGTGCGTCGCCCGGATGAGCAGGTCAGCCGCAAGTTC
The DNA here is from genome assembly GCF_002453565.1 of Pseudomonas sp. UBA6753. Classification (NCBI taxonomy): domain Bacteria; kingdom Pseudomonadati; phylum Pseudomonadota; class Gammaproteobacteria; order Pseudomonadales; family Pseudomonadaceae; genus Pseudomonas; species Pseudomonas sp. UBA6753. The sequence continues at coordinate 75,003 of NZ_DKHD01000021.1, forward strand.
GTCTGGGAAGCCGACGGCAATGGCCTGTACCAGTACCAGCTGCAGCTGGCCAGCGAGGCCCCGACCGGCCGCTGGCAACTGCTGCTCGACCTGGGCGGCGGGCGCAAGCAGGTGTATGAATTCCTCGTCGAAGACTTCCTGCCCGAGCGCCTGGCGCTGGAACTCAAGGGCAGCAGCAAACCGTTGTCTCCGGATCAGGATGCGCGCATCCAGGTCAATGGCCGTTACCTCTACGGCGCCCCGGCTGCCGGCAACCGCCTGAGCGGCCAGGCCTATGTTCGCCCGCTGCGCGAGGCGGTACCGGCGCTGCCTGGCTACCAGTTCGGCTCGGTCACCGAAACCGAGCTGAACCAGGACCTGGAGCTGGACGAAGTCAACCTCGACCAGGCCGGCAAGGCCGTGGTCGATATCGAAAGCCGCTGGGCCGAAGCCCGCTCGCCGCTGCAACTGACCGTGCAGGCCAGCCTGCAGGAGTCCGGTGGCCGGCCGATCACCCGGCGCCTGGAACAACCCATCTGGCCGGCCGAGCGCCTGCCAGGCCTGCGTGGCCTGTTCGACGGCGAGGAAACCGACAGTGACGGGCCGGTGGAGTTCGAGTTCCTGGTGGCCGACCGCAACGGCAAGAAGCTGGCGGCCAACGACCTCAAGGTGCGGCTGGTACGCGAGCGCCGCGACTACTACTGGAACTACTCGCAGAGCGATGGCTGGAGCTACGCCTACAACGAGAAATTCCTGACCCAGAGCGAAGAGACCGTCAGCGTCAAGGCCGGCTCCACCGCCAAGCTGAGCTTCCAGGTGGAATGGGGCCCGTACCGTGTCGAGGTGGAGGATCCGGAGACGGGCCTGGTGTCCAGCGCGCGCTTCTGGGCTGGCTACCGCGCCCAGGACAACGCCGAAGGCGGCGCGGTGCGGCCGGACCAGGTCAAGCTGGCGCTGGACAAACCGGCCTACGCCGACGGTGCTACCGCCAAGGTCACCGTCACCCCGCCCGCAGCCGGCAGTGGCTACCTGATGATCGAGTCCAGCGATGGCCCGCTGTGGTGGCAGGAGATCGACGTGCCCGCCGAGGGCAAGACGTTCGACGTGCAGCTGGACAAGCAGTGGGCCCGCCACGACCTGTACATCAGCGCGCTGGTGATCCGCCCGGGTGAGCGCAAGGCCAACGCCACGCCGAAACGCGCGGTGGGCGTGCTGCACCTGCCGCTGAACCGCGCCGAGCGCAAGCTGGCGGTGAGCCTGCAGGCGCCGGAGAAAATGCGCCCGAAACAGCCGCTGACCGTGAAGGTCAAGGCTGCAAATGCCGATGGCAGCGTGCCGAAACAGGTGCATGTGCTGTTGTCGGCGGTGGACGTGGGCATCCTCAACATCACCGACTTCAAGACCCCCGACCCGTTCGCCAGCCTGTTCGGGCGCAAGGCTTACGGTGCTGACCAGCTGGATATCTACGGCCAGTTGATCGAAGCCGGCCAGGGCCGCCTGGCCAGCCTGGCATTTGGTGGTGACGCGGCGATGGCCAAGGGTGGCAAGCGCCCCAACACGACGGTGACCATCGTCGCCCAGCAGAGCCTGCCGGTGACCCTGGACGACAAGGGCGAGGGCCAGGCCACGGTCGATATCCCCGACTTCAATGGCGAACTGCGGCTGATGGCCCAGGCCTGGACCGAGGAACAGTTCGGCATGGCCGAAGGCAAGACCGTGGTCGCCGCGCCGCTGATCGCCGAGCTCTCGGCGCCGCGTTTCCTGGCCGGTGGCGACCGCACCAGCCTGGCGCTGGACCTGGCCAACCTGTCGGGCCGTGCCCAGCAGCTGAACGTTGAAATCAGCACCGAAGGGCAGCTGAGCCTGGTGGCCAACGCCGTGCAGAACGTTGCCCTGGCTGAAGGCCAGCGCTCGACGCTGATGATCCCGGTACAGGCCCAGGGAGGCCTGGGGCAGGGCAAGGTGCATGTGCGGGTCACTGGCCTGCAGTTGCCGAACGAGCCGACCGGCGCGTTCGAACGCGAGTGGACGCTGGGCGTGCGCCCGGCCTACCCGGCGATGCTCAAGCACTACCGCGTGGCCTTGAAGGACCAGCCATGGACCCTGCCTGAAGCAGACCTGGCCGCCTTCGAACCCGCCGGGCTTGAAGCCAGCCTGGCCTTGTCGAGCCGGCCACCGCTGAACCTGGCCGAGCAGATCCGTGCCCTCGAAGCCTACCCCTACGGTTGCCTGGAGCAGACCACCAGCGGCCTGTACCCGTCGCTGTATGCCGATGCCGACAGCCTCAAGCGCCTGGGCATCAAGGGTGAGCCAGCCGATGTGCGCAAGCGCAAGATCGAGATGGGTATCGAGCACCTGCTGGGCATGCAGCGTTACAACGGCAGCTTCGGCCTGTGGAGCTCGGACAGCGAAGAAGAATACTGGCTGACCGCCTATGTCACCGACTTCCTGCTGCGCGCCCGTGACCAAGGCTATGGTGTGCCGGCCGAAGCGCTGAAGAAGGCCAGCGAGCGCCTGCTGCGCTACCTGCAGGAGCGCAACCTGATCGAAGTCGACTACAGCGAGAACGCCGAACACACCCGCTTCGCCGTGCAGGCCTATGCGGCATTGGTGCTGTCGCGCAGCCAGCAGGCGCCGCTGGGTGCCCTGCGTGGCCTGTTCGAACGCCGCGCCGACGCCCGCTCTGGCCTGCCACTGGTGCAACTGGCGGTGGCGCTGGACAAGATGGGCGACAAGCCGCGTGCCGAGCAGGCCCTGCAGGCAGGCCTGGGCATCAGCCGCGGTAAAGGCTGGATGGCCGACTATGGTAGCGCCCTGCGCGACCAGGCACTGATCCTGGCGCTGCTGCAGGAAAGCAACCTGGCCAGCCGCCAGGTCGACCAGCGCCTGTTCGCCCTGTCGGATGAGCTGGCGGCCAACCGCTGGCTGTCGACCCAGGAGCGTAATGCGCTGTTCCTGGCCGGCCGTGGCCTGCTAGGCAAGCCGGAAGGCCAGTGGCAGGCGCGCCTGGACAGCGCGGGCGAAGTGCGCGAGTTCAACAATGCCGAGGCCGGCATGAAGCTCGAAGGCCCGTTGCTGGCTTCGCCATTGAGTGTGCAGAACCAAGGCAGCGAAACGCTGTACCAGCAACTGACCTTGTCGGGTTACCCACGCCAGGCGCCTGCGGCCGGTGGCAACGGCATGCAGATCCGCCGTGAGTACCTGGGCATGAATGGCCAGCCGTTGGACCTGCACAACCTGCGCAGCGGTGACCTGGTGCTGGTGCACCTGGCGCTCAAGGCCGAAGACCGGGTGCCGGATGCGCTGGTGGTGGACTTGCTACCGGCAGGCCTGGAACTGGAGAACCAGAACCTGGCGCAGAGTGCCGCCAGCCTGGACAACGCCAGCAGTGCGGTGAAGGAATGGCGCGAGTCGATGCAGAACGCCAGCGTGGTGCACCAGGAGTATCGCGATGACCGTTACGTCGCTGCGCTCAAGCTGGACAGTTACGGCACCACCCACCTGCTGTACCTGGCACGGGCAGTGACCCCGGGCACCTACCGCGTGCCGCCGCCGCAGGTCGAGTCGATGTACCGGCCAAACCTGCAGGCCGTGGGGGATGGGCAAGGGGAGATGACCGTAAAAGCCCGCTAGAATTGTGTCGCCTTTACCGGCCTCATCGCCGGCAAGCCAGCTCCCACAGGATGGAGCATGGCTTGAGGGCGACGCGGTCGAGGTGGGAGCTGGCTTGCCGGCGATTGGGCCGCAACGCGGCCCCCGGCCTTGTTCAGTGAATCACCCAGCTCATCACCCACAACCCCAGCAGCAGCCAGATGATCCCGAGGATGATCGAGGCGCGCATGAACGCGCGGATTGCCGAGTACAGCAGCACCAGCCCGATGATCAGGGCGAGGATGCTGAGCAGCGAGGTCTCCATGCCCAAGGTGCGCGCCAGGCCATCGATGAAATTGCCTCCGGCATTGGCCAGCAGGTTGAACAGCCCGCTCAATGCGTCGACGATGAAGCGGATCAACGACCCCAGCGCCTGGCCCAGCCACTCGAAAAAACCTTCTACATGCATAGTTGCTTCCTGATGAACGAATCGGCGATGTTGCCGTTCCCAAGCCTTTGGCCATCACCTGGCCAGGTCGGTTCCCGATGCCAAGCTTAACGCGGCCGCGTACCCGTGCGGGCAGGCTGTTGCGCGCCACGGTGATCGGCATGCTGGTGCTGTTCGGCCTGTTGTGGCTGGCCGACCGCCTCTGGCCGCTGCCCATGCCCGGCGACGACCTGGCCCGCGTGGTGCTGGCCGAGGACGGCACGCCGTTGTGGCGCTTTGCCGATGCCGATGGCGTGTGGCGCTACCCGGTCAGCCCCGACGAGGTTTCGCCGCTGTATCTGCAGGCGCTGCTGACCTACGAGGACCGCTGGTTCTACAGCCACCCCGGGGTCAACCCGTTGGCCCTGGCCCGCGCAGCCTGGCTGAACCTGCGTGGCGGGCGTGTGGTGTCGGGCGGCAGCACGCTGTCGATGCAGGTCGCGCGCCTGCTCGACCCGCATGAACGCACCTTGGCCGGCAAACTGCGCCAGCTGTGGCGCACGGCGCAGCTGGAATGGCATTTGTCCAAGCGCGAGATCCTGCAGATCTACCTGGACCGCGCGCCTTTCGGCGGCACCCTGCAGGGCGTGGCGGCCGCCAGTTGGGCATACCTGGGCAAGTCGCCCATGCACCTGACCCCGGCCGAAGCGGCGCTGCTGGCCGTGCTGCCCCAGGCGCCCAGCCGCCTGCGCCCGGACCGCCACCCCGAGCGTGCCCAGCGCGCCCGGGACAAGGTGCTGCAACGCCTGGCCGAATACCAGGTGTGGCCGGCCCAGCAAATCCGTGAGGCAGGTGAAGAACCGCTGGTGCTGGCGCCACGTCAGGAACCGGCCCTGGCGCCGCTGCTGGCCCGGCGCCTGAACAGCGCCGACAGCCCGCCGCTGATCCGCACTACGCTCGACGCCGCGCTGCAGCGTCGCCTCGAAGACCTGCTGCTGGGCTGGCGCGCACGGCTGCCGGAGCGCACCTCCGCCGCCATCCTGGTGGTCGATGCGCAGACCATGGCGGTGCGTGCCTACCTGGGCTCCATCGACCTGGCCGACGAGCGCCGCTTCGGGCATGTCGACATGGTGCGTTCGTTGCGCTCGCCGGGCTCCACCCTCAAGCCGTTCCTCTACGGCATGGCGCTGGATGACGGCCTGATCCATTCCGAGTCGTTGCTGCAGGATGTGCCGCGACGCTATGGCGACTATCGCCCCGGCAACTTCTCCATGGGTTTCAGCGGGCCGGTGTCGGCCAGTTCGGCGCTGGCGCTGTCGCTCAACCTGCCGGCGGTGCAGCTGCTGGAGGCCTACGGCCCGAAACGCTTTGCCGCGCAACTGCGCATGGCGGGCATGCCGCTGATACTGCCGCCCCTGGCCGAGCCCAACCTGTCGTTGATCCTGGGTGGCGCGGGCAGCCGCCTGGAGGACCTGGTGGGTGGCTACGCGGCTTTGGCGCGGGGTGGCAACAGTGCGCGGGTGCGCCTGCAACCGCAGGATCCGTTGCTGGAACGGCGCCTGCTGTCACCAGGGGCCGCGTGGATCATCCGGCGCATCCTCAGCGGCCAGGCGCGCCCCGACCGCGACCCGCATGCCGAGCTGGTGCAACGCCCGCAACTGGCCTGGAAAACCGGCACCAGCTACGGCTTTCGCGATGCCTGGTCGATCGGCGTGGGCCCGCGCTACCTGATCGGCGTATGGATCGGCCGCCCCGACGGCACACCGGTACCCGGCCAATTCGGGCTGGCTTCGGCGGCGCCGCTGATGCTGCAGGTGCACGACCTGCTGAGCAACCGTGACAGCCAGCGTGGTATCGGCGTGCCGGTGGAGCGGGTGCCGGCCAATGTCGGCGTGGCGGCGATCTGTTGGCCGCTGGGCCAGCCGATGAACAAACAGGATCGCAACTGCCGGCGTCAGCGTTTCGCCTGGACCCTGGACGGCACTACGCCGCCAACCCTGCAGGCCGCCGACCAGCCACTCGGCCTGGGCCTGCGCGAAAGCGTATGGGTCAACGACCAGGGGCTGCGCGTCGATGGCAGTTGCCCGGGCGCCAAGGCCCGCGACATCGCCCTATGGCCCGCCCCGCTGGAGCCTTGGCTGCCCCGCGTGGAACGGCGTGCGGCGCGCCTGCCGGCCATCGACCCAGCCTGTCCGCCGCAGGTGCCGGCCAGCGCGCCACCGCTTTCGATCGTGGGCGTGCGCCCGGGCGACAACCTGCGCCGCCCGGCCACCAGCAGCGAACCGTTGCAACTGTATGTGTCGGCGCTGGGCGGCGGCGGGCGGCGCTGGTGGTTCCTCAACGGCCAGCCATTGGGCGAAACCCAGGGGCAGGACAGCCTGCTGGTGCGCTTCCAACAGGTAGGCCAGGCGGAAATCAGCGCGCTGGACGAAAGCGGCGAGACGGCGCGCGTGGCGTTCCAGGTCAGCGAGTAGCTGTTCGACGAGGGCCGAGGCAGCACCTACGCTTGCAAGTAACGGGTGTTACCGGCTGGCGCCCCTGATGCCTGTCAGTCAAGCAATTTGGGGCCGCTTTGCGGCCCTTCGCGGGCACGCCCGCTCCCACAGTTCAGGAAATGCGCGATCTCGGTGGGAGCGGGCGCGCCCGCGAAGGGCTGCAACGCAGCCCCAGGGAACATGGAGCGCCCTATGCGTCCTCTGGCCGTGCCCCTGTTGTTGCTGCCTTGGGCGCTTGCGGCCCATGCCGAACCTTTGCCGGGTTTTCTCGACAGCCATGAGTACGAACGTCGCCTGCCCGGCGCCAACCTGCCGATAGACGCCTACCGCCCGGTCAGCGCTCACCTGCAGCTGGCCGGGGTGGATGGCGACAGCCCCGCGTGGGCGCCTGCGGATACCCCGCTGGTGCTGCATAAAGTGCGCTTCGAAGGCGGCACGGTGTTCCCCTTGAGCGACCTGCGCGAACACTACCAACCGCTGATCGGGCGCCAGACCACGTTGGGCGAGCTGCAGCAGTACACCGCGCGCCTGACCCAGCGCTATCGGCAGGAAGGCTACCTGTTGTCGTACGCCTACCTGCCGCCGCAGGAGGTGGCCGATGGCCGGGTCAATGTGGTGCTGGTCGAAGGCTATATCCGTGATTACCGCGTGGACGGCGATATTGGCCCGGCCGGCGCCTATCTGCACCAACTGCTGGAGCGGCTCGCCACCGAGCGCCCGCTGTCCCGGGAAACGCTGGAGCGCTACCTGGGCCTGGCCGAGCGCCTGCCGGGGGTGACGATAGATCCGCAGCTGGCCGTGGCGCAAGCCGCTGATGGTGCTGCGCGGTTGACTGTGCATGCGCAGCGCAAGCCGTTCAGCGCTGCTGTTACCGTTGCTGATGGCAACCGCGACGATGCGCAGGCGCTGATGACAGCAACCAGCCACGCCCAGACCCGATTTGCCGAACAGATCGAGGCCAGCCTGTTGCTGCCGCCGGGGGATGACCAGGTGCATTACCAGCGCCTGGCCTACAGCCAGTACCTGGACGCGGGCGGCAGCCAGCTGCTGCTGTCGGCTTCGCGCTACCGCAGCGAGCCCGGCACGCGGATTCGTCTGGACGATGGCCGTGACATCACCCGCAAGCGCAACAGCGATCGCTATGCGATCGGCCTGCGCCAGCCGGTGATCGTCAGGCCGGATGAATGGATGGTGGTGCAGGGGCAGGTGTATTCGGTCAGTGAGCACTTCGAGGACCGGGTGGATGGGGTGCCATCGGCACGGGACTACGACACCTACGTGCGTGCGCTGTCATTCGAGGGCGACTGGCGCAAGGTGGAAGAGGGCCGTTTGCGTATCGTCAGCGCTGGGGTCTATCAAGGCCTGGATTACCTGGGGGCGCGCAGCGATGCCGATTACGATCTGGATTTTCTGCGGTTGCGGCTTTCCGGTTTGCAGAGCGACAGGTTGCTCGGTAACTGGCAGGGGGTAGTGTCCGGGGCGTTGTACTGGAGTGATGACCGCTTGCCCGACAGCGAGCGTGCGGGGTTTGGCGGGCAGAGTTTCGGCCGTGGCTACCCGCGCGACCAGGCGGACGGGGACAAGGGCTGGGGTGTGGCTTACGAGGTGAATTACAGCATGCACGCCAATTGGCTGGCGTTGGTGCAGCCCTATGTGGTGTTGGATACGGCGCAGGCCTGGCATAACCGGGGGCCTGTGGAGGATGCCCACCTGGCTTCGGCGGCGCTTGGTGTGCGGTTGGGCGATGGGCGCTTGTTCAATGTGGCGCTGGAGCTGGCCAAGCCTTTGGCGGATGTGGCATTGGACAGCCTGGACCGTGGGCCTCGGCTGACCTTGACGCTTGGCGTTCAAATGTAAGGGGGCGCTGTGGGAGCGGGCGCGCCCGCGAAGAATCCAACGCGGTGCATGGCACCGGCTGCGCCGGTGTTCGCGGGCGCGCCCGCTCCCACAGGGGGCGCGATGGGCTGCAACGCAGCCGCCACAATCTTGAAGCTACCTGTTTAGTGGGTAGTAAACCGCTGATGCACCGGCGACGAACTGGGTGTCAGCGCCAGGGCCAGCTGGGTGCGGTTGTGCATGTGGGTCAGGCGCAGCACCTGCGACACATACAGCTTCACGGTGTTCTCGGTAATGCCCAGCTCACAGGCGATCTGGTAGTTGGTCTTGCCCTTGCCCACCAGGCGGGCCACCTCCAGCTGGCGTGGCGACAGCTTCTCGAACGCCGCTGGCAGCTCGCTTTCGCTTTCTTCCACATCCGTGGCACGTCGATGAGTACCTTGGCCCCGGGCCTTTTCCAAATCCTGGTAGAGCTCGTCAATCGATTCGGCCAGATCCTGCAGGCGCTGATTCAATCCGCCGAGGTCGTGGAAGTTGCGCTGGCGTTCCAGCAATGCCTCTTCCTGCCGACGTACGCCTTCAAGCAGTTCATCGAGCTCCACCGGCTTCTGGTAGTAATCGGCAAAGCCTTCGCGCAGCGCGCGGATCACATCCTGTTTCTCGGCACGCCCGGTCAACATGATGGCTTCGAACATGCGCTGGCTGCCGTCGACCTGCTTCAGGGTGCGCATCAGTTCAACGCCATCCCGTCCCGGCATGTGCAGGTCGCAGATAAGCAGACCGATGGCTGGGTCTGCCATATAGCGCTCGATGGCTTCGTCAGCAGAATGGGCCGGTACGCAAACATAGCCCTTGGTTTCGAGGAATTCACAGAGTTGTTCGACAATGACCGGTTGGTCGTCCACCACCAAAACCTTCAACTCACTCACTTGTCTGGACACGATCCACTCCCTGTTCGTATACGGCCCTGCTCCCGGGCCAGACGCTCTGGCAGTTTAAAAATAGTCGCACCAAGCGAATATGTACAAGTTTTGTACAAGGTGTCGGACCACAGGCTGGCTCATTGGACCCATACCGCTGTCAACAGAAAGCCGGCCAGCACATAGGGGACGAACGCCTGCTTGTCACCCATTTCTTCGGTCAGGGCCTGCAAACGCTTTTTCACCTTTGGGTTGAGCAAGGTCCACAGGCGCCGGCGGGTGAGCAGCCACAGCAGCACGCTGACACCGGCGCCGATGAAGGTGCCAAGCACGTATTGCGGGCTGGTGGCCAGGGCCAGTGCGCCCATCAGCTTGACGTCATCGGCGCCGAAACGGCCGAGCATGTAACCGGGCAGCGTCAGCAGCATGACGATGGCCAGCGCCCAGCCTGCATCGCTGGCATCGGCGCCGATCCAGCTGTGACCGGTGGCGAACAGCCAAGCCAGGGCGCAGGTAGCCACGCCAAGGGTGAGCATGTTGGATATCTGGCGTTGACGCACGTCCTGTTCGGAGCACAAGGCAAGCCACAGCAGGAGAACAATGCTTTGCATTGGCAGGTCGCCCTTCCCAAATGTTGAACACATCTACCTGGTCAGTCAGGTTTCCTTAAGTGAAGATAGACGGGAACCTGCGGACGAGTGGGGCGGGAAAGGCAAAAAGGCGTGGTCGGGATGGATTTTGTCGTAGCTGGCACAGGTACTTGCCGTTGAAAATCTTGCGCGATCCCTGTGGGAGCGGGCGAGCCCGCGAACACGGGCGAAGCCCGTGCCATCCACCGCGGTGCCTGCTTCGCGGGCATGCCCGCTCCCACAGGTCCGCGGCGCCCATGGAGTTTGTGTTTGAGCGTTACTTCCTGCTCCCCGGCGGGTAGTTGGCCAACACCTTGGTCACGGTGTTCTGGATCGCGCTGTTGCGTTCCTCGGGGCTTGGGGGGTAGTTGTTCATGATCTGCTCGGCACTGCCGCGCCACACCAGCTTGCTGTCACGCCCATCGAACAGGTCGATCTGGATGGTGGCGACCTTGTAGTCGACGCTGCGGGTTTCGTTGTACATCGGCCCACCCCAGTAGCCGCCCCAGTAGCCCCCCCAGCCACCGCCGTAGTTGGTGGTGATCTGTTGCTGGCGCTGCTCGACGATCAGGTACGCGCGCACTGTCAGGTCTGGCCGCGCGCCACTTTGCACCGGGCGCAGGCCGCGCTGGTCGAGTTGATTTGCGACTGCCTGGCGAATGCGCTGTTCGGTCAGGTCGCTCTTGATTCGTGGGTCGTCCGGGCGGTACTGCAGGCCCGGTTCCTGCCATGCCCAGCTGTGGTAGGCGGCAAAGTCACGGCTGGCATCGAAATCCTGCTGGACGTTATTGCTGGAGCAGGCGGCGAGCAATAACGCGAATGACAGTAGAACGAGACGGCGCAACATGATGGTTCTCCGTTGGATATCAACTGGGAGGATAGCCGTTGAGCGCCTTGTGCACAGAATCGCGCAGGGCGCTTTCGCGTTCACGCGGCGAGTCCTTGTCGCTGCCGCTTTCGGCGCTGGCACTCCATACCGGCTGGCCGCTGCGGGCGTCGTACAGGTCGATACGCACCACCATCACCTGCACCTCGTAGGTGCGCACGATGGGCACGCTGGCATAGCCACCATAGCCATGGCGGTAGCCGCCATAACCGACACCACCATAGGGGTACGGGCCGTAGTAAGGGTCGTAGGCATCGTAGTCACGTACCTGGCGCAAGCGCTTTTCCAGGCGTATGTCGGCGCTGACCAGCAAGTCGCCGGGGCCGCCCCGGGCGGGACGCAGGCCATGCTGGTCCAGCGCGCCGCTGACGGCATCGGCCAGTTGCCCCGGGTCGGTATCGACCGAGCCACTGGGCAACTGGCTGTTGCGCCAACTCCAGCTACGGTAGTGCCCGTAATCACGGGCCGGTGTCGGGTAGGCACTGGCATCGAAGGTGCTGGCCGCCTGGGCAGGCGCCGGTGGTAACGGGCGGCTGCTGGCCACATAGGGGTTGCTGCCCTGGCAGCCAGCCAGGGCAAGCGGCAGCACGGCCAGGCACAACAGACGGTACGGCATGTATTCCTCCTGGCGGGCAGGTCAGCGGGGGCGGCAGACCCAGTGCAGGTAGCGGCCGAGCCCGGCGAAGCTGGGGTGTCGACGGTAGGCCAGTTCCATTTCCAGCAGGTCGAGCAGCTCGGCCTTGCCTTGGAATTCCTTGGGCATGTAGTCGTGGAACACCCGCACGCCACTTTCGCTTTCAACCTGCCACATAGGATCAAGTTGCGCCCTGAGTTCGCGTGGATCAAGCGGTTTTTGCGGGGTCAGGCTCTGTTTTTCACCTTCCAGCCGGTTGCTGCGCAACTTGCGGAAATGGCCCTTGAGCAGGTTGCGATAGACCAGGGCGTCGCGGTTGTAGAAGGCCAGTGACAGCCACCCGGAAGGGGCCGTGAGCTGGTGCAGCACCGGCAGGATGCTTTCGGGCTCGGCCAGCCATTCCAGTACGGCGTGGCATAGCACCAGGTCGTAGGGTTCGGTCAGCTGGCCAAGCAGGTCTTGCCAGGGGGCCTGGATGAAGGTGGCCGGTTGTCCGGCTTCGGCAAAGCGCGCCCGTGCGCCGTCGAGCATGGGCGCGGCGGGTTCGGCCAGGGTCAGCTGGTGGCCGCGCTGGGCCAGCCACAAAGCCATGTGACCCAACCCGGCACCGATGTCGAGAATGCGCAGCGGGCGGTCAGGCAGGGCTTCGGCCAGGTCGGCCTGCAGCACGGCCAGGCGGATTGCGCCCTTGGCGCCGCCGTAGATCTTCTCGGCAAAGCGGGTGGCCAGCTCATCGAAATGACGGTCGTTCATCGGGCGAAGCGCCTCTCGCTGTCGGCCAGCTTGGCTCGCACCACCTGGTCCATGTCCAGGCCCAGTTCGCTGCACAGCAGCAACAGGTACAGCACCACATCGCCGATTTCCTGGCCGGCATGGGCCAGCTTGTCGGCTGGCAGCTGGCGCGATTGGTCTTCGCTCAGCCACTGGAAGATTTCCACCAGCTCGGCCATTTCGACGCTGGCGGCCATGGCCAGGTTCTTCGGGCTGTGGAAGCCACGCCAGTCGTTGTTGTCGCGGATCTGGTGCAGGCGTTGGGTGAGTTCTTGCAGGTTCATCGGGGGTCTCCTAATGCTGCATAGCTTCTGCGCAGGCCCGATGCAAAGCAAGGGGGCCGCTATGCGGCCCAATCGCCGGCAAGCCAGCTCCCACAGGATAATTACCGGCCCAAGCCTGCGCGCCCCCTGTGGGAGCTGGCTTGCCGGCGATGAGGGCTTAAAGCCGGTCCCAGCGCCCGACCATATGCAGAACCCCTCCATGCCCATCCAGCCGCAGCTCTCCCGCAGCCCCCGCCTCACTGGCACCGAGCACCACCTCCGACGGCAACCGCACCGGTTTGCGGAAATCCACCTCGAAGGCATAGCCACTGTGCGGCAGGTGCCCGCGCAGTGCCGCCAGGGCCATGGCCTTGCTCCACATGCCATGGGCAATGGCCGTGGGGAAGCCGAACAGCCGCGCACTGGCTGCGCTGAGGTGGATCGGGTTGTAGTCCCCACAGACCTTGGCATAACGCCGGCCGATATCGCTGTCGGCGTACCAGCGGGTCGCCTCTGGCAACGCTTGCGGTTCGTCCTCGGCAGGCTCACCTGCCTCGCTTTCCAGCTTCAGCCCGCGCACCAGCATGCGGCTGGTCTCGCGCCAGAGCAGGCCGATGCCGTCTTCGGCTTCGGTGACCAGGTTGAAGGTGCCGCCCTTGGCATGCGCTTGCAGATTGCCTGCATGCACCGCAAAGCGCAGCCCTTCGATACCGCCCAGTGGGCGCAGCACCTCGATGCGGTTGTGCAGGTGCACCAGCCCGAGCAGCGGAAAGGGGAAGTTTGGCGCGGTCATCAACTGCAACTGCAGCGTGAACGCCATGACATGTGGATAAGTACCCGGCAGGCGGCCATCGTCGGTGAAGTGGCACAGCCGTCGATAGGCGGCCAGGTTGCCCGGATGGACGCGGATGAAGCAGCGCAGGCCGTCGTTCGGCAGCTGGTCGCCGCTGATGCTGCGCTTGCTGGCCGCGCGCAGGTACAGGCTGGCGCGCGCAGCCGGGCTGTGCAGGTCGTGCCAGTGTCGGCTCATGTTCAGGCCCCCATCAAGGCCTGGCCGCATACCCGCAGCACCTGGCCGTTGACTGAACCGGAGCCCGGCTGGCTGAGCCAGGCGATGGCTTCGGCGACATCCTGCGGGCGGCCGCCCTGGCCAAGCGAACTCAAGCGTCGCCCGGCCTCGCGCAGGCCCATGGGCATGGCGGCGGTCATGTGGGTTTCGATGAAACCGGGTGCCACGGCATTGATGCTGCCGCCGCGCTCGGCGAGCCGGGGCGCCCACGCCTGGGCCAGGCCGATCAGTCCGGCCTTGCTCGCGGCATAGTTGGCCTGCCCGCGATTGCCGGCGATGCCGCTGACCGAGGCCAGCAGGGTGATGCGCGCGTTTTCACCCAGGGCGCCGTTGTCGTACAGCGCCTGTGTCAGCACCTGCGGTGCCTTGAGATTGACCGCCAGCACCGCGTCCCAGTATTCCGGGGTCATGTTGGCCAGGGTCTTGTCACGGGTGATACCGGCGTTGTGCACCACGATGTCGATGCCGTCGGGCAGGGCAGCTAGCAGTTGCGTTGCCGCGTCGCCGGCGCAGATGTCCAGGGGCAGCGCCTTGCCGCCCAGGCGCGCGGCCAGTGCGTCGAGGTCCTGGCTGGCTTGCGGCACATCCAGCAGCAGTACGTCGGCACCGTCCCGGGCCAGGGTTTCGGCAATGGCGGCGCCGATGCCGCGCGCGGCACCGGTTACCAGGGCGCGGCGCCCAGCCAGCGGCCGGGTCCAGTCCTCGACCTGGCTGGCGCAGGCATGCAGGCGCAGCACCTGGCCGGAGATGAAGGCGCTTTTGGGCGAGAGGAAGAAGCGCAGGGCACCTTCCAGCTGGTCTTCCGCGCCGGGGCCGACATACAGCAACTGCGCGGTCGCACCGTTGCGCAGCTCCTTGGCCAGCGAGCGGCTGAAGCCTTCCAGGGCCCGTTGGGCAATGCTGGCCAACGGGTCGTCGAGGCTTTCTGGCGCGCGGCCCAGCACCACCACATGGGCGCACGGCGCCAGGCTGCGCAGCAGTGGCTGAAAAAATTCGCGCAACTGCTTCAACGCGTCGCTGTCGGACAGGTGACTGGCATCGAATACCACGGCCTTGATCTTCGGCCCCAGGCCAGCCACCCACGCTTCGGCCTGGAGGTTGTCGGTATTGAAGCTGTAAAGCGTGTCGGTCAGGCGCGGGGCAATGGCTTCGACCTGGCTCGCCAGTGGCCCGCCACCCAGTACCAGGGCACCTTCGACCGGGCGCAGGCGGCCGGCCTGCCAGCGCTCCAGCGGCGCCGGGCGTGGCAGACCAAGGGCATCCACAAGACGGCGGCCGAGGTTGGAGTTGGCAAAGCCGAGGTAGCGATCGCTCATGAGTGGGTCTCCCGGAAGGCAAGCTTGAAAGTGTGGACCAACTTTGTGGCAAGGTCGTTCGAATGCGGTAAAAACACCTAGGCTGTACGGATCAAATTGTTTCAGGAGGAACAAGCGCATGCGTTCACTTCGCCGGGTCGCGATCCTGGGCGGCAACCGAATTCCCTTCGCCCGCTCCAATGGCGCCTACGCCACGGCCAGCAACCAGGCGATGCTCACCGTCGCCCTCGAAGGGCTGATCGAACGCTACCGCTTGCATGGGTTGCGCATGGGGGAAGTGGTGGCCGGCGCGGTGCTCAAGCACTCGCGTGACATGAACCTGACCCGTGAGTGCGTGCTGGGCTCGCGGCTGTCGCCGCAGACGCCGGCTTACGACATCCAGCAAGCCTGCGGCACCGGGCTGGAGGCAGCGCTGCTGGTGGCCAACAAGATTGCCCTGGGGCAGATCGACTGCGGCATTGCCGGCGGCGTGGACACCACTTCCGATGCGCCGATTGCGGTAAACGAAGGCCTGCGCCACATCTTGCTGCAGGCCAACCGCGGCAAAAACCTGGGCGAGCGGCTAAAGCCATTCCTCAAGCTGCGCCCTCACCACCTGAAACCCGAATTGCCGCGCAACGGCGAGCCGCGCACCGGGTTGTCGATGGGCGAGCATTGCGAACGCATGGCCCAGGCCTGGCGCATTGGCCGTGCCGAACAGGACGAGCTGGCGCTGCTCAGCCACCAGGCGCTGGCTGCCGCGTACGCCGAAGGTTGGCAGGATGACCTGCTGACGCCGTTTCTGTCGTTGACCCGTGATAACAACCTGCGCCCCGACCTGACCCTGGAGCAACTGGCCAGGCTCAAGCCGGCCTTCGATCGCAGCGGGCAGGGCACGCTGACGGCGGGCAATTCCACACCGCTGACCGATGGTGCTTCGCTGGTGTTGCTGGGCAGCGAGGAATGGGCCGAGCAGCAGGGGCTGTCGGTGCTGGCCTATCTGGTCGATGGCGAAACTGCTGCGGTGGATTTCGTCACTGGTCGCGAAGGCTTGCTGATGGCGCCGGTGTATGCGGTGCCGCGGCTGCTGGCGCGCAATGGCCTGACGCTGCAGGACTTTGACTATTACGAGATTCACGAAGCCTTTGCTGCCCAGGTGCTGTGCACGCTCAAGGCCTGGGAAGATGCCGATTATTGCCGTGAGCGGTTGGGGCTGGATGCGCCGCTCGGGGCGATCGACCGCAGCAAGCTCAACGTCAAGGGCAGTTCGCTGGCGGCCGGGCACCCGTTTGCCGCGACCGGTGGGCGGATATTGGCCAACCTGGCCAAGTTGCTGGCGAGGGCGGGGAAGGGGCGGGGGTTGATTTCGATCTGTGCGGCGGGTGGGCAGGGGGTGACCGTCATCGTCGAGCGGTGAGCACCCGGAAAATTGCATTGCCTTCTTCGCGGGCTTGCCCGCTCCCACAGGTACAGCACAGCCTTCAGACTGTGGGAGCGGGCAAGCACGCGAAGAAGGCCGCACAGATGTCACAGTCATCCCCGCTCAACTGTTAGGCTTGTCTGGTCAGAACTACAAGAAACCGCCATGCCGATCATCGGACACCCCCGCGCCATACCGGCGCTGGACTACCTGCCCAGGCCACTCTATGCCCGTGCCGAAAGCCTCGGCGCCGGCTCCTGGACCACCCGCCACCAGCACGACTGGGTGCAGTTCTCCTACGCCATCAGCGGCGTTCTCGGGGTGTATACCCACGAAGGCAGCTACTTCGCCCCGCCCCAGTGGGGCGTGTGGATACCAGCCGATGCCGAACACGAAGTGGTCACCTCTATGCAGGCCGAAATGCGCAGCCTTTACGTGCGCCGGGATGCCTGCCCGTGGGCACCGGAGCAATGCCGGGTACTGGAAGTGACCCCGCTGGCGCGCGAACTGATCAAGCAGTTCTGCCTGTTCTCGGCAGACTACCCGGAGGGTGACAGCGCCGAGGCGCGGCTGGTGGCGGTGCTGCTCGACCAGTTGCGCATGCTGCCCGAGGTCGGTTTTTCGCTGCCACTGCCACGGCACCCGAGGTTGCTGGCGCTGTGCAATGGTCTGATCGCTGCACCGGACCAGTCGCAGACCTTGCAGCAGTGGGCGCGAGAGCTGGGGTGCTCGGAGAAGACGCTGATGCGGCTGTTCCAGCGGGAGACGGGCTTGAGTTTTCGCAACTGGCGGCAACGTATGCGGCTGTTGTCGTCGCTGGCGCTGCTGGAGGCGGGGGAGAGTGTGACCGAGGCGGCGTTGGGGTGTGGGTATGACTCCACCTCGGCTTACATTGCGGCGTTCAAGCAATTGTTCGGCGCGACGCCGGGGGAATTGAGGCTTTAGTGATTGGTCGCCTGTGCCGGCCTCTTCGCGGGCGCGCCCGCTCCCACAGGATCACCGAGGCTTTGCAAGCTGTGCAGTACCTGTGGGAGCGGGCGTGCCCGCGAAGAGGCCGGCGCAGGCAACACATCAGGTACGGAACCTGCGCACCAGCGCATCCAGCTCATTGGACAACCCGGCCAGGCTCTCCGAATCCATCCGCGCCGCCTGGGCCAGTTTGGCCACCAGTTGCGCATCGCCGTGAATCTGGCTGATGTGCCGGTTGATGTCCTCGGCCACCTGGTGCTGCTCTTCGGCCGCCGTGGCAATCTGGGTGTTCATGTCGCGGATCACATCCACCGACTCGCGGATCTGCCCGAAGCTGTCACGGGCCAGGCCGATGCGGCTCACCGACTGCTGCGAAACCTCCAGGCTGGCGTGCATCTGTGCGGCCACTTCGGCAGTGCGGCTGGCCAAGTTGCCCAGCAGGCCGTCGATCTCGGCGGTGGAGTCGGCAGTGCGCTTGGCCAGAGCCCGCACCTCGTCGGCAACCACGGCAAAGCCACGGCCCTGCTCGCCGGCACGGGCCGCTTCGATGGCGGCGTTGAGCGCCAGCAGGTTGGTCTGCTCGGCAATCGAGCGGATGGTGCCGAGGATCGACTGGATGGCGTTGCTGTCACGCTCCAACTGCTGGATCGACTGCGCCGACTGCTCGATCTCCTGGCTCAGGCGGTCGACGCTATGTACCGCGGCATCGATCTGCTGCTGGCCTTCGCGGGCCTGTTGCTGGCCACTGTCGGCCGACTGCGCCGCCTGGCTGCAGGAACGTGCCACTTCGTTGGCAGTGGCGACCATTTCGTGGAAGGCGGTAGAGACCATGTCCACCGCTTCGCGCTGGCGGCCGGCGGCTTCGGCCATGTCGCTGGAAACGCGGGTCGAGCTGCTGGAGGTGCTGAGGATCTTGCTGGCGGCAGCACCGATGTGCTGGATCAGGCTGCGAATGGCACCGAGGAACTGGTTGAACCAGCTGGCCAGTTGCGCGGTTTCGTCGCGGCCACGGATCTCCAGGTTGCGGGTCAGGTCGCCCTCGCCCTGGGCGATATCTTCCAGGCCGCTGGTGACGCTGTTGATCGGGCGCACGATCAGCTTGGCGAAGGTGGCACCGACCACGGCGAACAGCGCGGCCAGTACCAGGGCCACCACGCCGATCAGCCAGGTCAGGCGGGTGGTGGTCTGCATCACTTCGCTTTGTTCGATCAGGCCGATCAAGGTCCAGCCCAGCTGTTCGTCCGGGTAGATGTTGGCCATGTAGCGCACGCCATTCAGCTCCACTTCGGCCAGCCCCTTGCCGTGCTTGGCCAGCTCGGCGTAGCCGTCGCCAAAGCTCGCCAGTTGCTTGAAGTTGTGCTTGGCGTCACGAGGGTCGACCAGTACGTTGCCGTTGTTTTCCACCAGTAGCACGTAGCCGCTTTCGCCCAGCTTGATCTGCTGGACGATCTCGGTGAGGCCTTTGAGCGAGACGTCGACGTTGACCACGCCGCCAGGGTTGCCCAATTGGTTGGCGACGGTGCGCACGGTGCTGACCAGCACGGCGTCGTCGGCAGCCCAGTAGTAGGCGCCGGTACGCAAGGTCTTGCCAGGGTTGGCCATGGCCAATTGGTACCAGGGGCGGGTGCGCGGGTCGTAATTGACGAACTTCTGCCCGGCCGGCCAGCCGACGTAACCACCGTCATTCACCCCGTAGGACAGGTACGCATAGCTGGGATGCGTGGTGGCCAGGCGGGTCATGAACTCCAGCAGCTTGCTGGCCTGGTCGCCCAGTTCATAGGACGGGGTTGCGCTCATGTACTTGTTCAGTTCGCTACCCGTGGCGGCCACCAACGGCTGCGCAGCCAGGTACTCGACGTTCTGGTTGATGCCCTGGAAGAAGATGTTCATCGCGTTGCTGACCTGGCGGATTTCCCGGCTGCTGCCATCGAGGAATCCGTCGCGGGCTTCGCCACGCAGGTTGAGGACCACCAGGGTGGCCACAAGGACGATGGGCAAGCCGGCGATGACCGCGAATGCCCAGGTCAGTTTCTGTTTGATGCTCATCGACGCTCCCGGAGTTTTTATTTTCGATACACGAGGCAGGTAACAATTGCATCGGCAGCATCCGGGTTTAATGTAGGGAAACGCCCGTATTTATTGGATAAAGTCGCAGTTGGTGACTATTCGGTCGTGTTTGGACGTATATGGCATACCAAAGGGTTGCGGGGTGGCTCAGTGACAGCAGCCGCCCGCAGCGCCATTGGCCAGGTCCTTGAGGATCGGGCAGTCCGGGCGCTCGTCTCCCTGGCAGTGCGAGACCAGTTCGCCGAGGGTGTCGCGCAGGCTCACCAGCTCTTCGATGCGCCGGTTCAGTTCAGCGATGTGCTGCGTCGCCAGCGCTTTCACATCGGCGCTGGCGCGCTGGCGGTCCTGCCACAAGGTCAGCAGCTTGCCGACCTCTTCGAGGGAAAAGCCCAGGTCGCGGGAGCGCTTGATGAAGGCCAGGCTGTGCAAGTCTTCCGCCTGGTACAGGCGATAGCCGCTGTCGCTGCGCGTGGCGGGCTTGAGCAGGCCGATGGACTCGTAATAACGGATCATCTTGGTGCTGAGCCCGCTGCGGCGGGCGGCCTGGCCGATGTTCATGGAGCCTCCTGGGTGTTGCTGGTGGGTTTCCACGCCTTGAGCCACAGCGCGTTGCTCACCACGCTGACGCTGGACAGGGCCATGGCGGCGCCGGCCAGTACCGGGTTGAGGTAACCCAGCGCGGCCAGTGGGATGCCGATCAGGTTATAGATGAACGCCCAGAACAGGTTCTGGCGGATCTTCGCGTAGGTCTTGCGGCTGATCTCCAGGGCGGCCGGTACCAGGCGTGGGTCGCCGCGCATCAGGGTGATGCCGGCGGCCTGCATGGCCACATCGGTACCGCCCCCCATGGCAATGCCGATATCGGCGGCGGCCAGCGCCGGCGCATCATTGATGCCATCACCGACCATGGCGACCACGCCATCCTGCTTGAGTGCGGCCACGGTCGCGGCCTTGTCGGCCGGCAGCACTTCGGCATGCACGTCGTCGATGCCCAGGGCATCGGCCACCACTTTGGCGCTGCCGCGGTTGTCGCCGGTCAGCAGGTGGCTGCTGATGTGTTGCGCGTGCAGGGTATCGATCGCCTGCGCGGCGCCGGGCTTGAGGCTGTCACCAAAGGCGAACAGGCCCAGCACCCGCGGCTGCGCGCCGCGTTCGATCAGCCATGACAGGGTGCGCCCCTCGGCTTCCCAGGCCTGGGCCTTGGCGGCCAGGTCGCCGGGTGGCAGGGCGCTTTCATCGAGCAGGCGGCGGTTGCCCAGGGCCAACTCGCGGCCTTCCACGCGCCCGGCGATACCACGCCCGGTCAGCGACTGGCTGTCGGCAACGCCAGGCACATCCAGGCCCTGCTCGGCACAGGCATCCAGTACCGCCTTGGCCAGTGGGTGTTCGCTGCCGCGTTGCAGGGCACCGGCCAGGCGGTGCAGGTCGGCGCTGCTGCCAACCTGCGCCTGGCTGTGGACAACGCGTGGGCTGCCGGAGGTGAGGGTGCCGGTCTTGTCGAACACCACGCGGTTGACCGCATGGGCGCGCTCCAGGGCTTCGGCGTCCTTTATCAGGATGCCATGGCGGGCGGCGACCCCGGTGCCGGCCATGATCGCAGCGGGTGTGGCCAGGCCGAGGGCGCAGGGGCAGGCGATGACCAGTACCGCGACGGCGTTGATCAGCGCGGTTTCCAGCGGCGCGCCGGCCAGCCACCAACCGACCAGGGTGATCAGCGCCAGTACCAGCACGGCCGGGACGAATACCTGGCTGACCCGGTCGACCAGCTTCTGGATCGGTGCCTTGGCCGCCTGGGCGTCTTCCACCAGGCGGATGATGCGCGCCAGCACGGTTTCGGTGCCCAGTGCCTGGGTGCGTACCAGCAGCCGGCCTTCGCCGTTGATGGCGCCACCGGTGACGCTGTCGCCTGGCTGCTTGGGCACCGGCAGGCTCTCGCCGCTGATCAAGGCTTCATCGGCATGGCTGTTGCCGTCTTCGACCACGCCATCGACCGGGAAGCGCTCGCCGGGTTTGACCAGTACCAGGTCGCCGAGGCGCAGTTGGGCAATGGCCACGTCTTCTTCCCGGCCATCGACCAGGCGCACGGCCCGTTCCGGGCGCAGGGCCTCGAGGGCACGGATGGCGCTGGCGGTCTGGCGCTTGGCACGGCTTTCCAGGTATTTGCCCAGCAGCACCAGGGCAATCACCACGGCCGAGGCTTCGAAGTACAGGTGAGGGGCCATGCCGGCGGGGGCCTGTGCCCACTGGTACAGGCTCAGGCCGTAGCCGGCGCTGGTGCCCAGGGCTACCAGCAGGTCCATGTTGCCAGTCCCGGCGCGCACGGCTTTCCAGGCGGCCACGTAGAACCGCGCGCCGAGAATGAACTGCACCGGCGTGGCCAGCAGGAACTGCACCCACGCTGGCAACATCCAGTGCACGCCAAACGGCTGCACCAGCATTGGCACCACCAACGGCAAGGCGAGCAGCAACGCTGCGCCGACCGCCAGGCGTTCGTTACGCAGGCGGTGCTGGGCAGCATTTTGGTCGTCCCTGGCGGTTTGCGGCAGGCTGGCGCTGTAGCCGGCCTTTTGCACGGCGTCGATCAGCAGGTTGTCGTCGAGGGCCGCAAGCACTTCGAGGTGCGCGCGTTCGCTGGCCAGGTTGACGCTGACCTGTTCAACCCCCGGCAGCTTGCCGAGGGCGCGCTCTACGCGGCCGACGCAACTGGCGCAGGTCATGCCGCCAATCTGCAGTTCGACGGTGCGGGTGGGCACGCCATAGCCGGCTTCGCGTACGGCGTCGACCAGCGCGGGCAAGCTGTTGGCCGGGGCCTGGACCCGGGCCTGTTCGGTGGCGAGGTTGACGCTGACCTGTTCAGCGCCGGTGACCTTGCGCAGGGCGCGCTCGACCCGGCCGGCACAGCTGGCGCAGGTCATGCCGGAGATCGGCAGGTCGTATGTGGTGGATGCGGGCATGGCTCTCCTCCTTGGACAGGCCTCCAGCATCAACCTTGCCACGCAGGTAAGGTCAATAGCCCAGGCCGGCTCGCTTCAACTCCAGCCCATATTGCCCCATGGCGATGCGGTATTTGTTGATCTGGCCCGCCTGCAGGTTCAGTCGTGTGCTGCGTTGGTCCTCGACACCCGCGGCGCAGCCAGGCATTTGCCCGGGCAGCAGGCGCAGGCGCACGTCCACCGGGCCGGGCGGCAGGTTGAACGAGGTGGACTGCTCCTGGAACACGCGCCCGGAGAGCTGGTCGTTGAGGTAGATGCCGATTTCGCAACTGGTGGCCACTTCCAGGCGCTCCCGGGAAATGATCAGCACGCTGTAGTCCGAGTTGCCCTCGGCACTGGCCGGTGGCACTGCAGCCAGCGTGCTCAATAGCCCGACGACGCCCAATGCTGCCCTGAACATGAAGAATCTCCTGCTTGCGTGATCATCAAAGGCGCAGCTTGGCCGACGCGCGCGCGGATTTCCACCCCGGCTGTTGTCGGCAGATCTTGACCTTGCCCCGATGGCAAGCTTGAGACTGGTGGAAAACCTGAAGGAGGTAACCCCCATGCAAGTGTTCAATGTACAAGGCATGACCTGCGGCCATTGCGTGAAAGCCGTGACCCGGGCGGTGCAGGAGCAGGATGCCGCGGCCAAGGTGGAGGTCGACCTGGCGGCCAGGCAGGTACGGGTGCAGAGCGAGTTGGCTCAGGAGCGGATCCTCACGGCCATTCGCGATGAGGGTTATCAGGCCGACGTAGCCTGAACACTTGCTTGTGGGAGCGGGCGTGCCCGCGAACACCGGCGCCGCCGGTGCCATCCACCGCGCGGCCTGATTCGCGGGCACGCCCGCTCCCACAGGGACCGCGGCAGCCCTTGGATTTGTTGCAAATGTTTTCATGTCGATAGGGCCCACAGCAGGTAGAATCGAGCACTTGCTTAGCCTGCTATGGATTCCTGATGAACCTGCGAATGGTGCTCATCCTGGGCGCACTCAGTGCGTTCGGGCCCTTGGCGATCGACTTCTACCTGCCCGCCTTCCCGGCCATGGCGCAGGCGTTCGCCACCGATGAAAAACACGTCCAGGCCACCTTGGCCGCCTACTTCCTTGGCCTGTCCATCGGGCAACTGGCCTACGGGCCGGTGGCCGACCGCTTTGGCCGGCGCAAGCCGCTGATGTTCGGGGTGACCCTGTTCACCCTGGCGTCACTGGCCTGTGCCTATGCCCCCAACCTCGACACCCTGGTGCTGGCGCGTTTCGTCCAGGCGTTGGGCGGTTGCGCCGGGATGGTGCTGTCGCGGGCCATCGTCAGTGACAAGTGCGACCCGGTGGCCTCGGCCAAGGTGTTCTCGCAGTTGATGCTGGTCATGGGCCTGGCGCCGATCCTGGCACCGATGCTGGGCGGGGTGCTGGTGAACGTGGCCGGCTGGCAATCGATCTTCCTCGCCCTGAGCCTGTTCAGCGCCGGCTGCCTGCTGGCGGTCAGCCTGGGCCTGCCGGAAAGCCTGCCCGAGCACATACCGCGGCAACCGCTGTCTGGCGCCTTGCGCCAGTACTTGCGCCTGTTCGCTGACCGGGTGTTCGTCGGCCATGCCCTGACCGGTGGTATCGCCATCGCCGGCATGTTTGCCTACATCGCCGGTTCACCCTTCGTGTTCATCAAGCTTTACGGCGTGCCGGCCGAGCATTACGGCTGGTTGTTCGGCACCAATGCCGCCGGCTTTATCCTGGTGGCGCAGGTGAATGCACGCTTGCTGGCCAAGCGCGGGCCGGCGTTCCTGCTCGCGCGTGCGGTGTGGTTGTACCTGGTCGCGGGCCTGGCGTTGCTGGGCGTGGCGGCACTGCGGCCAACACAGCTGTGGCCACTGCTGGTACCGCTGTTCGTCTGCATCTCCAGCCTCGGCTGCATCATCCCCAACGCCTCTGCCTGTGCCATGAGCGGGCAGGGCGCGCGGGCTGGCAGTGCCTCGGCGCTGATGGGCTGCCTGCAGTTCAGCGTCGCCGCCGGCGCAGCGGCGCTGGTCGGGCTGCTGCATGATGGCAGTGCGGTGCCGATGGCGCTGGTGATCAGCCTGTGCGGGGCGCTGGTGGTCAGTGTCGCGCTGCTGACCCGACGCTTGCCGGCCAAGGCTCCCGCATAAGCGGGTGAGGTGCCTGCAGGCGGGTTTCCAGCGTGGCGACGAAGGCACGCGCCTCGGCCTCGCTGCGGAAACTGACCACGTGTTGATCGAGCTGGACCTGCCAGGGGCAGGCGGGGTTTCGGCTCGACGCACTGACGACAATTTTCATCGCGGCATACCTCCAAAAGGGGGAGAGCGGATGAAGTGTAGCGCTGCACCTTCTGCCTGCCATGACCTGAATCAGTGTCCTGACTGACGGTCGGCAGGAACGTTTTCTACATGTTTTTTCCTGCTTGGGGTGCAATGCCCGCAAGCACGTGGAACCTTCGCTTTGGCTTGCGCTACTTGTGGAAATTGGTTGTCGGCCGCGTCCGAAGTTGCATCCGGTGTTTTTTCCGCCCGTCGTTCCCGTGCTCTTGCCATGTGTGCCGGGCTGCTTGCCCGCGCGGTCCGGGCAGCTTTCACGCACTGTTTCACTGCTTGCCATGGGTAGGCATACCCAGTGGTTTTTTACCGGTGGTGCCACTGTGCAACGCTGCCTGAATGGCGTTTTTTGCGGCTTATACTGGCGAACCAGGCCAGTGCCAGCGAGAGGCGCTTCCCTGCCAGGGGTGGCCATCGCATCCACACAGTGAACTTGCAGGGAGTTACAGGGACATGAACGCAGCCAGCAGTATCAGCCAGATTGCCAGCCTGATGGCCGACCCCAAGCGCAGTGCCATGTTGTGGGCATTGATCGATGGCACGCCGCGGCTGGCCAACGAACTCGCGGTAATGACAGGCCTGACCTCGTCATCGGCCTGCGCTCACCTTTCGTTGTTGTCATCGGCCGGTTTGCTCCGGCATGAGGCACGGGGTCGCAAGCGCTACTTCCGGCTGGCCACCCCGCAAGTCGGGGCAGCGGTGGAGGCGCTGGCCAGTGTCCAGTTGGAGAGCGCCAGGGGGGAGCGGGCCAAGGCGCCGGTATCACCGCTGCCCATGTCGATACGCAGGGCGCGTCGCTGTGGCGATCACCTGGGCGGGGAACTGGCCGGCGAGCTGTATCACCGTCTGGTGGTGGCCGGCTGGCTGGAGGGGAGTGGTCGACAGCTGATGGTAAGCGAGGAGGGGCGGACGCAGTTGGCTTTGGTCGGGGTCTACATCGATGCCTTGGCGCCGCATCAGCAACGTGGCTGTGTGATCTGTCGCTGTACCGAGTGGAACGACCAGGGGCCGCACCTGGGTGGCGTACTGGGGCAGGCCTTGTTCCGGCTGTTCCTGCAATCTGGCTGGATGCGCGAGGCCGAAGACTCGCGGGCATTGCATATCTCTGCGCTGGGTATCCAGCAGATCAATCGCATTGCCCGCGTGCCGACGTTGCAGGTCGGTTGAGTCGCGGTCAGGTCGCTCAGGCCAGCCGGGCATCCAGGCTGTTCTGGGCCAGGCGACGGGCCTGGTCTTCGGTCATGCCCAGGTGGGTGTACAGGGCGTGGAAGTTTTCGGTGACATAGCCACCGAAGTAGGCCGGGTCGTCTGAGTTGACCGTGACCTTCACGCCGCGCTCGAGCATGTCGAGGATGTTGTGCTGGCTCATGTGGTCGAACACGCACAGCTTGGTGTTCGACAGCGGGCACACCGTGAGCGGGATCTGCTCGTCGATGATGCGCTGCATCAGGCGCTCGTCCTCGATGGCGCGCACGCCGTGGTCGATACGCTTGACCTTCAGCAGGTCCAGGGCTTCCCAGATGTACTCGGGCGGGCCTTCTTCGCCGGCATGGGCAACGGCGACCAGGCCTTCACTGCGGGCGCGGTCGAACACACGCTGGAACTTGCTCGGTGGGTGGCCCATTTCCGAACTGTCCAGGCCAACGGCGATGAACGCATCGCGGAACGGCAAGGCCTGGTCGAGGGTTTTCTGCGCCTCATCTTCGCTGAGGTGGCGCAGGAAGCTGAGGATCAGGCCGCTGCTGATGCCCAGTTGCTGGCGTCCGTCCTTGAGCGCCTGGTTGATGCCGTTGAGCACCACTTCGAAGGGGATGCCGCGGTCGGTGTGGGTCTGTGGGTCGAAGAACGGTTCGGTGTGGATCACGTTCTGCGCCTTGCAGCGTTGCAGGTAGGCCCAGGTCAGGTCGTAGAAGTCCTGCTCGGTGCGCAGCACGTCGGCGCCCTGGTAATACAGGTCGAGGAACTCCTGCAGGTTGTTGAAGGCATAGGCACCGCGCAAGGTCTCCACATCGGCCCAGGGCAGGGCGATCTTGTTGCGCTCGGCCAGGGCGAACAGCAGCTCGGGCTCCAGCGAGCCTTCCAGGTGCAGGTGCAGTTCGGCCTTGGGCAGGGCGTTCAACCAGTCATACATGGTGGGTCATCTCGATCAGGTACGGTTGCCGCCATTCTACAGAGCCTGGCCGGGCATTGCGCCCGGCCAGGCTGCGACCTGGTGAATCACCAGACCAAGGGTTCGCCCTTGTAGTTGATGAAGCGCAGGCCGCCGTTGCCGCTTTGCGCCTTGATCTGTTCAAGCATGCCGCGGGTGCTGGTCAGCACGTCGATCTCGGCGTTTTCGCCGCCCATGTCGGTTTTCACCCAGCCCGGGTGCATGGCCAGCACGCACAGGTCGGGGCGTTGTTGCTCGACGACGAAGCTGTTGATCATCGAGTTCAGGGCCGCCTTGCTGGCCTTGTACAGGCAGATTTCGCCGCCATCGGGGATGGTCACGCTGCCCAGGATCGAGCTCATGAAGGCCAGCACGCCGCTACCTTCGCGTACCTGGCCGACCAGGCGGCGGGCCACGCGGATTGGCGCCACGGCGTTGGTCATGAACAGGTCGCCGATGTCCTTGTTCTGTACCGCCTCCAGGTCCTGCGGCAGGGGGCCCATGACCCCGGCGTTGACGAAAATCAAGTCGAACACTTGGCCTTGCAGGCGTTGCTTCAGGCCATCGAGCTGGGCCGTGTCGTTCATTTCCAGCTGTTCGATGTGCACGCCGGATACATCCGCCAGGGCGCCGGGCTGCTGCGGGTTGCGCACGGTGGCGGTGATGTTCCAGCCGTCTTCGTGCAGGCGTTGCACCAGGCCCAGGCCCAGCCCGCGCGAGGCCCCGATGATAAGTGCGGTTTTAGCGTTAGCCATGTCGATGCGCTCCGTGATCGGTTCGAAGAAGGGTATTGAGGATAATGCACTGTGGTGCCGGGCGCCTTGTCGTAGGTTGTACGAAAAATCACCAGTTGCCTCAGGCCCTTGTGCGGCGTGGCCTTCGGCTTGTTGGCGCACGGGTTATCCACAAGCTGGTCCACAGTTATTGTGTGCAAGCGCAGGTGGCTGTGCAGGGCTACGCAGGGTGTGAGCCTGGGGATAACGTCAGGAGCATCAACGGTTTGCGGCTGTCATCAAATGGTGATCAAAATATGATCAAGGCTCTGCAGGCCTTGAGTAATGCCGCCTGCAAGCGAGTGCCCCAAGCTTATCCACAGGCCGGCCCACAGTTGCTGTGGGCAATGTTCAGCGTGCTTCGAGCAGAATGCGCCCGCGGCTCAGGTCGGCCAACTGCTGCTGCAGTGGCGCAAGGTGGGCGTCACCCAGTGCAATCAACAGGTCCACGCCATTGGCGGTGAACTGCTCATCCAGGACCAGGCCGTCAACCTCCGCCAGGCGCAGCTTCACCAGCGCCAGTTCGCTGAAACTGCAACTGCAGGTGAATTCGCTGCGCTGCACTAGCAGCCGCTTGGGTGCCTGTTGCAGGCACTTGTTGGCACCGCCGCCATAGGCCCTGGCCAGGCCGCCGGTGCCCAGCTGGATACCGCCATACCAGCGGATCACCAGCACCACCACCTGATCGCAGTCCTGCGCTTCGATGGCCGCGAGGATTGGCCGCCCCGCGGTACCGCCAGGTTCGCCGTCATCGCTGCTGCGGTACTGGGCGCCAAGCTTCCAGGCCCAGCAGTTGTGGGTGGCGGCCAGGTCGCTGTGGCGTTCGATGAAACTCATCGCGTCGGCGGCACTGCTGATCGGCCCGGCCAGGGTGATGAAGCGGCTTTTGCGGATTTCCTCGCGGTATTCGCAGAGGTCGAGCAGGGTAGAAGGCATAAATGACGATCAGGCAGCCGGCTTGATGCCGCAGCCCTTCAGAATGATGTGGATAAGATTGTTGCTCGCGTCTTCCATGTCCTGCTTGGTCAGGCGGCTGCGGCCGGTTACCTGGCAGATCTGGGTGGCAAAGTCGGCGTAGTGCTGGGTGCTGCCCCACAGCAGGAAGATCAGGTGCACCGGGTCGACCGGGTCCATCTTGCCGGCTTCGATCCAGGCCTGGAACACCGCGGCGCGGCCGCGGAACCATTCGCGGTAGTCGGCACTGAAGTACTCGCTCAGGCAGGTGCCGCCGCTGATCATCTCCATGGCGAAGATCCGCGAGGCTTGCGGGTTGCGCCGGGAGAATTCCATCTTGGTGCGGATGTATTGGCTCAGCGCTTCACCCGGGTCGTCGTCGACGCTCAAGGCGTTGAAGGTGCTGTCCCACAACTCGATGATGTTGCTGAGCACGGCAATGTACAGGCCCAGCTTGTTGGTGAAGTAGTAATGCAGGTTGGCCTTGGGCAACCCCGCCTTGAGGGCGATGGTGTTCATGCTGGTGCCCTTGAAACCATGGCGGGCAAACTCGTCTTCGGCGGCCTGGATAATGGCCTGTTCGTTCTTCTGGCGGATGCGGCCCGCGGGCTTGCCCGAGGCGGAGAGGCGATGCGCAGGGACTTCTAGGGTCATGGACGATTCCGTACGGGTCAGTGGCTGCGGCTGTCGGACAAGATTACCTGCCTGTGCCGAAGTGACAAGCGTTTGCGGCACAGACTGGCATCAGCGTGTCGCAGCCAGGCTTTCGAGGAAGCTTTCCAGCACCAGGTTCGGCCGCCGTCCCTTGCGCGTTACCCAGCTCAGGCTCAGGTCATAGAAGCGTTGCCGGGGCTTGAGGGCACGCAAGCGACCTTGCTGCACCCAGAACGTGGCGTAGTGGTCTGGCAGGTAGCCGATGTAGCGACCGGTAAGGATGAGAAACGCCATGCCTTCGCGGTCCGAAGCACTGGCCGTGCAGTTCAGCGCCTGGTAATGCGCCTGGATTTCGGCCGGCAGGCGAAAGGTGGGGGTGATGGCTTCCTGGCTGTTGAGGCGGTCGTCGTCGATCTGCTGGTCATCGGCATAGAACAGCGGGTGGCCGACCGCGCAGTACAGCAGCGAGCGCTCGCTGTACAACGGCTGGTACTCGAGGCCCGACAGCGGGCTGGTCTGTGGCACCACGCCGACATGCAGGCTGCCATCGAGCACGCCATGCTCGACCTGGCTGGGCGCGATCATGCGGATCTGGATGCGCACATCGGGGCCGCGGTCCTTGAGCTCGGCCAGGGCATGGGTAATGCGCATGTGCGGCAAGGTCACCAGGTTGTCGGTCAGGCCAATGTTCAGCTCGCCACGCAAATGCTGGTGCAGGCCGTTGACCTCGGTGCGGAAGCTTTCCAGGGCGCTGAGCAGCTGCAGCGCCGAGTGGTAGACCTCGCGGCCTTCCTCGGTCAGCGAGAACCCGGCGCGGCCGCGCTGGCACAGGCGCAGGCCCAGGCGTTGCTCGAGGTCGTTCATCTGCTGGCTGATGGCCGAACGGCCAATGCCCAGCACGTTTTCCGCGGCCGAGAAGCCACCGCACTCGACGACACTGCGGTAGATCTTCAACAGGCGGATGTCGAAATCGCTGACTTGGGCGAGTGGATCGGGGCGTCGGCTCATTAGTTTAGTCAGGGCCTGTCTGAAGATTAGAAATGTTGGCTTTTTCAGACTTTATCGCCGTGCCAATTTAGCTGCAACAACATCCATCGTTGCCTAATCGTCTTCCGAGGAACCGCCGATGAACATGCCCGAAACCGCTACCGCCGGTATCGCCAGCCAGCTTAAGCTGGATGCCCACTGGATGCCCTACACCGCCAACCGCAACTTCCAGCGCGACCCACGCCTGATCGTGGCGGCCGAAGGCAACTATCTGGTCGACGACAAGGGGCGCAGGATCTTCGATGCCCTGTCCGGCTTGTGGACCTGCGGCGCCGGGCACACCCGCAAGGAAATCACCGAGGCGGTGGCTCGCCAGATCGGCACCCTGGACTACTCCCCGGCCTTCCAGTTCGGCCACCCGCTGTCGTTCCAGCTGGCCGAGAAGATCACCGAGCTGACCCCGGGCGACCTGAACCATGTGTTCTATACCAACTCCGGTTCCGAGTGTGCCGACACCGCGCTGAAGATGGTGCGTGCCTACTGGCGTCTGAAAGGCCAGGCCACCAAGACCAAGATCATCGGCCGTGCCCGTGGCTACCACGGCGTGAACATCGCCGGTACCAGCCTCGGTGGCGTCAACGGCAACCGCAAGCTGTTCGGTCAGCTGCTGGATGTCGACCACCTGCCTCACACCGTGCTGCCGGTGAACGCCTTCTCCAAAGGCATGCCGGAAGAGGGCGGTATCGCCCTGGCTGACGAGATGCTCAAGCTGATCGAGCTGCACGACGCCTCCAACATCGCTGCCGTGATCGTCGAGCCGCTGGCAGGTTCGGCTGGTGTACTGCCGCCGCCGAAGGGTTACCTGAAGCGCCTGCGTGAAATCTGCACCCAGCACAACATCCTGCTGATCTTCGACGAAGTGATCACCGGCTTTGGTCGCATGGGCGCGATGACCGGCTCCGAAGCCTTCGGCGTGACCCCGGACCTGATGTGCATCGCCAAGCAGGTGACCAACGGCGCCATCCCGATGGGCGCGGTGATCGCCAGCAGCGAGATCTACCAGACCTTCATGAACCAGCCGACCCCGGAGTACGCCGTGGAATTCCCGCACGGCTACACCTACTCGGCCCACCCGGTAGCCTGCGCCGCCGGCATCGCCGCGCTGGACCTGCTGCAGAAGGAAAACCTGGTGCAGGCCGCCGCCGAGCTGGCGCCACACTTCGAGAAGCTGCTGCATGGCGTGAAGGGCACCAAGAACATCGTCGATATCCGCAACTACGGCCTGGCCGGCGCGATCCAGATCGCTGCCCGCGACGGTGATGCCATCGTGCGTCCGTACGAAGCGGCGATGAAACTGTGGAAGGCAGGCTTCTATGTACGCTTCGGTGGCGACACCCTGCAGTTCGGCCCAACCTTCAACACCACGCCGCAGGAACTGGACCGCCTGTTCGACGCAGTGGGCGAAACCCTGAACCTGATCGACTGATCTTTCCGATTCTGATGCCAGGCGCGTGAACACATCGCGCGCCTGCCTCAACCTTCTTTATCTGGAGTTTTGCATGAGCATTGTTCAGCACCTGATCCACGGCGAACTGGTTACCAAGGGTGAGCGCACCGCCGATGTCTTCAACCCGTCCACCGGCCAGGCCGTGCGCAAGGTCGAGCTGGCCAGCCGCGCGACCGTGCAGGAAGCGATCGACTCGGCCAAGGCTGCCTTCCCGGCCTGGCGCAACACCCCACCGGCCAAGCGCGCCCAGGTGATGTTCCGCTTCAAGCAACTGCTGGAGCAGAACGAAGCGCGTATCTCGCAGATGATCAGCGAAGAGCACGGCAAGACCCTGGAAGATGCTGCCGGTGAACTGAAGCGTGGTATCGAGAACGTCGAGTTCGCCTGCGCCGCGCCGGAAGTGCTGAAAGGCGAGTACAGCCGCAACGTCGGCCCGAACATCGATGCCTGGTCCGACTTCCAGCCACTGGGCGTGGTTGCCGGTATCACCCCGTTCAACTTCCCGGCCATGGTGCCGCTGTGGATGTACCCACTGGCTATCGCCTGCGGCAACGCCTTCATCCTCAAGCCTTCCGAGCGCGACCCGAGCTCGACCCTGTTCATCGCCCAACTGCTGCTGGAAGCCGGCCTGCCGAAGGGCATCCTCAACGTGGTGCACGGCGACAAGGAAGCGGTGGATGCGCTGATCGAAGCGCCGGAAGTGAAGGCCCTGAGCTTCGTCGGTTCGACTCCGATCGCCGAGTACATCTACGCCGAAGGCACCAAGCGCGGCAAGCGTGTGCAGGCCCTGGGTGGTGCGAAGAACCACGCGGTGCTGATGCCGGATGCCGACCTGGACAATGCCGTGAGCGCACTGATGGGGGCTGCCTATGGTTCGTGCGGCGAGCGTTGCATGGCCATTTCGGTGGCGGTGTGCGTGGGTGACCAGGTGGCGGACGCCCTGATTGCCAAGCTGGAACCGCAGATCAAGGCCCTGAAGATTGGTGCCGGCACCTCGTGCGGCCTGGACATGGGCCCGCTGGTGACGGCTGCTGCCCGTGACAAGGTGGTGGGCTATATCGATGACGGTGTTGCTGCTGGCGCCAAGCTGGTGGTGGATGGCCGTGGTTTCCGTGTGGCCGGTAATGAGGATGGCTATTTCGTCGGTGGCACCCTGTTCGACAAGGTGACCCCGGAGATGCGCATCTATAAGGAAGAGATCTTCGGCCCGGTGCTGTGCGTAGTGCGTGTGAACAGCCTGGAGCAGGCCATGCAACTGATCAATGATCACGAGTATGGCAACGGCACCTGCATCTTCACCCGTGACGGTGAAGCGGCGCGCCTGTTCTGCGACGAGATCGAAGTGGGCATGGTCGGTGTGAACGTACCGCTGCCGGTGCCGGTGGCCTACCACAGCTTTGGTGGCTGGAAGCGTTCGCTGTTCGGTGACCTGCATGCCTATGGCCCGGACGGTGTGCGCTTCTATACCCGTCGCAAGGCGATCACCCAGCGCTGGCCGCAGCGTGCCAGCCATGAGG
Source organism: Pseudomonas sp. UBA6753 (assembly GCF_002453565.1). Lineage (NCBI taxonomy): Bacteria > Pseudomonadati > Pseudomonadota > Gammaproteobacteria > Pseudomonadales > Pseudomonadaceae > Pseudomonas > Pseudomonas sp. UBA6753. Next base: position 108,090 of record NZ_DKHD01000021.1, read on the forward strand.
CTTCGCAGTTTGCCTTCCCTAGTTTGTAAGGGATGAGCAGAAGCGGGGAGGCCGACAGGCCTCCCCGCTTTGTTTTTTCAGCGATATTGAAGTTTCTTGAAATTAAGGGTTGACGGGGTTTCGAATCCCCTTATAATGCGCCCCACTTCCAGCGACGCCGGAACGACAAACTCCTTGA
>NZ_DKHD01000023.1:0-37063 GCF_002453565.1 Pseudomonas sp. UBA6753
AATTTTCCATCAGCGCCAACAATCCTGCACGCCAAGACCGGCATCGGTACCCCGGCTTATGTTCGTTCGGACCTGGACGTGCGTCAGGAGGGGGATCGCGTGATCATTCTGCGCGCTTTGAAAAACTCCCCGCCACCGCCTGTTTATGCCGTACCGATGAAGCTCGAAGGCCGTGCAGTAGACCGGTTCTCGGATGCACGTTTTGAATCGCCAGCCATTCACATTGCACACGCCAAGATCGTGAATCTTGAGCCTCAGGAAGGGGAGGCACAGGAGTATCTGGTAAACATTACTCACGCATTCACTCCTGAAAGTCAGAATACGCTGCACTACTGGTGGTTCAACAGTCGTGACTTCCATCACGAGGATGCAGAAATCGATCAGTATGTCCTCGACAGCCACAGTGCCGCGTATCAAGAAGACGTTGAAGCACTGACTTGGATTCAAGAGCTGCTCGACAAAGAGCCAGGAGCGGTTGAGGAATTGAGCTTCGCTCCAGATCGTCCCGGTATCATGTGCCGCCGTACCCTGCTGCGTCTGTCGCAGTTGGAAACCGGCATTCCTGTGCAATCCGCCTGATCGCCGGGAGTCGAACATGATCGAAGTAATCGTGGCGAAGAAGCAGCTCGAAGCTGAGGGTATTTGCAGTTTCGAACTGGCCCGTGAAGATGGCCAGCCGCTGCCTGCTTTCAGCGCTGGTGCGCATATCGATGTCCACCTGAACGGCGGGTTGACCCGTCAGTATTCGCTCTGCAATAGCGCTTCTGAAAATCATCGTTATCAGATCGCAGTCCTCAAGGAGCCGACTTCTCGGGGTGGTTCTCAGCAAATGCATGAAACGGTTCTCGAGGGGCAGCATCTTTCGATCAGCGAGCCTCGTAACCTTTTCGAACTGGATTCGACAGCTGAGCATTCGCTGCTGTTTGCCGGTGGCATTGGCATCACCCCGATCCTCTGCATGGCCGAGCGGCTTAGCCATGCAGGCGCATCATTCGAGCTCTATTACTCTGTGCGGAGCAGGGATCGAGCTGCGTTTCTGTCGCGCCTGCAGAACAGCCCATTTGCTGATCGCGTGCACGTGTACTTTGACGATGAGGTTCCGCTGAATGCTCGCGCCGTTCTCTCCAACCCAGCGGCGGGGACGCACCTGTATGTTTGTGGTCCGGGCGGGTACATGGAATATGTGCTGTCCAGCGGCCGGGCCGAAGGATGGCCGGAAGAGTTGCTGCATCGTGAGTACTTCAGCGCGAGCGCTGAGGTAAGTGCACCAGGCGAAGCATTTGAGATCGAAATTGCGAGCTCGGGTGAGGTCATGCGGGTGGAGGCTGACCAAACCATCATCGATGTTCTGTATGACGCCGGAATTGATGTCCCAGTGTCTTGCGAACAGGGCGTCTGCGGCACCTGCGTGACTCGCGTACTGAGCGGCATTCCAGAACACCGTGACAGCTTCCTCACCGATGCCCAGCGGGCAGCGAATGACCAGTTCACTCCATGTTGCTCCAGGGCCAAATCGCCACGCCTGATTTTGGACCTGTAACGACAGGCCGGTTCGCCGGCCTTTTAAATTGTACCTGCCAATAAAAACAAAGACGGGCATTTATGAAAAATACAATAACCGCGCGTGCGCTCGTGGTAGGCGCCTGTGCCTTGCTGTGTGTTAGCGCTACCGCCTACGCTGATGATGTACTGGCTCCGCCTGATGTGCAGAATGCAAGACCCCTACGTCCAGGAATTGCACGGTGGGCAGAGGACTACAGTTTTCTAAAGGACCCAGCAAAGCGTACCGACCCATTGGACTCGCTTCGCTATGTTCCTTTTGGGGAGGGAAATTGGGTTACTTTCGGTGGTGAGATGCGCTATCGCGCAGATAGTCACCAGGAACCCTTCTTCGGTTTGCGTGGGAGCGATTCCAATAGCTATTTGCAGCAGCGTCTTCAGGTGCATGCCGACGTGCACTTGCTGGACGATCAGTTTCGGGTGTTTGCGCAACTGCAGGACACTAAATCTTGGCGCAAGACAATTTATTCGCCAAATGACCAGAGCGATACAGAATTCCAGCAGCTTTTTGTCGATTGGAATCTACAGCTCCCGGCGGGTTACAAGCTGACCACTCGCGTAGGCCGTCAGGAAATGGTCTACGGCAGCCAGGTCCTCATCAGCGATCGTGACGCGCCCAATCTTCGCTTCAACCTCGATGGGGTCAGGCTCATGCTGAAGACTCCCGGTGGCTACAAGTTTGATGCTTTTGCCATGCGGCCTGTGGCGTACGGCTTGAAGTCCTTCGACGACGAGTCGAGTGACGATATTGTTTTCGCTGGCCTTTACAGCACGTTCAACTTCAGCAAGCCCTGGAACCTGGACGTTTATGCGTTAGATCTAGAAACCAAGAATCGTAGCTTGGCCGGTGTCAGTGGTGATGAGGTTCGTTACACCACCGGTGCGCGCATTTTCGGTAAGGCTGCTGGCTTCGATTGGACCTGGGATGTAGCGGGACAGTTCGGCCATCTGGACAACGCGAATATCCGCGCCTGGGCAGTTGCTGGTACCAGTGGTTATACCTTTGATGCCCCTTGGCAACCGCGTGTCGGTTTGCGTACAGATATTGCCAGCGGTGACAGCAAGCGGGGCGATAACCGGGTGGGCACGTTTGATCCACTGTACGGCAAAAACGGCTACTACGGGGAAGCAGGGATCACCACACTGTCCAACCTGATCGTGGTTGGCCCTCAGGTCGCTTTTTCTCCGTTCCCCAGTCTGCGGATCGAGCCGGCTATTTTCAGTGTATGGAAACAACAAGCCGAAGACGGTGTGTACTTCACCGGCATGGGGCTGGCTCCGGGTACGACCAACACTGAAAGTCGCCATGTGGGGACGATCTACAAGACCAATATTCGTTGGTTGGCGACCAGAAATCTCACAGTCGACTTTGACTGGGAGTATTTGGCCGCCGGCAATGCGCTCCAAGAGGCCGGGGGCAAAAGCGTTCATTTCGTCAGCCTGCGCCCAACCTTGCGTTTCTGATTGCATTATCCATAACAACAATCGAGATTAGTGCCATGACAATGCCTAGCGTGAATATTCGCGAATGGATCGATTCGCGACCGATGACCCGCTATCAGTGGGGTATCCTTTTTCTCTGTTTCTGCATCGTCACGTTGGACGGCTTCGATGCGGCAATCATGGGCTTCATTGCACCTGCCATTCTGCAGGAGTGGGGCATCAGCAAAACCGCCTTTGGTCCCATCATGGCTGCTGCGATGGTCGGGCTCGCCGTCGGCGCGCTAGTTTCGGGGCCCTGGTCCGACAAGATCGGCCGGCGTCGAGTTCTCCTTGCTTCGGTCATCACATTCGGGACGTTCAGCCTGCTCAGTGGTTTTGCTCAGTCCCCGATGCAACTGGCAGCCCTGCGCTTCCTCACCGGCCTGGGGCTTGGTGCGGCCATGCCGAACTGCACCACGCTGCTTTCCGAGTTCATTCCTGCTCGGTTGCGAGGTTCGCTTGTTACGTTGATGTTCATGGGTTTTGGCCTAGGGTCAGCCATGGGAGGATTTGTTTCCGCGTGGATGCTGCCGCACTGGGGCTGGAATTCACTGTTGATTTTGGGAGGGGTGTTGCCTCTGCTGATGCTGCCATTGCTCTGGCGCGGTCTGCCTGAGTCTGTCGAATTCATGGTAGGTAAAGGGCTGCCAAGCGCGCGTATTGCAAATTCTCTGCGCCCATTGGGTGGTCAGTTCGATGACACTTGCCAGTTTGTAACCAACGGCGGGAGTCCAGCAGAGCAAGCGCAAGGCCGGGTTGCCGGTCTCTTTGGGCCCAGTTACCGCCGAATTACGCTGAGCCTCTGGGCTACTTATTTTATGGGTTTGCTGGTGATCTACCTACTCACTGGTTGGTTACCTACGCTGATCAAGGACGCAGGGTTGCCGATCGAGCGGGCCGCTATCATTACCGCGCTGTTCCAAGTCGGTGGTTTGGTGGGCATCCTTCTCGTCGGCTATACCATGGATCGAGTGAGTCCTCGCAAAGTGATCGCAACGGCATATGCTGGTGGCGCAGTGTGCGTGTTTGCCATCGGCTTGCTAGCGGTCGACAGTTCTCTGCTGGGAGTTCTGGTCCTGCTAGCTGGCTTCTGCATCAATGGCGCGCAAACAGGTCTCAATGCCTACGCGCCAGGTCTCTATCCAACGGCATTCCGAGCGACAGGGGTTAGTTGGATGCTCGGTATGGGCCGGTTTGGGGGCATTGCTGGCTCAATGATGGGAGGGGCGCTTCTCAGTCTCGGGATGCCAATGAATTTAATCTTCGCGGTTCTGGGGGTTCCAGCCATCTTGGCGGCGCTCTCACTGCTTGCAGGGCCTCGCATCGCCGCTCCGCGGGTTGCCGTTTCTTTGGGACATTAATCCCCAGTAGGCTATTTGTAACTGGTAGTTGGACGTGTCCGTCAGGAGCAAAGACAGCAGGCACATAAAAACCACCCAAAAGATGGTTTTTATGTGCTTTACCATATCTCAAGGCGAAATCAGCTCCCGTGCTGACTCCTAACCAAGTGGCTTATGAGTTGGTCGTAGGCCTATGGCCTCAGTACGCGGTAGTAAAATTGGTACATCTCTTAAAGTAACTGGCTGACAACGCTTTTCTATTCCTCTTATTGTCACGCGCATGGCCAAGAACAGCTTGATCTCTCGCTGGAGCGCTTTTAAGAAAGTGACTTTGCTACTCGTTTAGTCTCGTATCGATATATCGAAGGCTCATCCTGAGAGTGGGATGGAAGGGCAACGCCCCAAGGATAAGCAGGACTGGATGATCGTTCGTACTGATAGATAACGGCCGACGGGAGCAGTCTTCTATCGTAGATTCGTCCAAGATTAAATACCACGCTGTTCGGCGCGGCGATAATCAGGTGGATTGTTTTTGCTCCTTGGCTCGACAGACCCTTCAGAGCTTGTAGGAATTGCTCTGCCAAGGCGCCTTGTTTTTCCGTTGTCCAGTGAGCGTTCGACGAGAGGTCATCCATTTTCATATGCATAACGGGCAGTCCCGGAAAAGTAGATGCGATGCCAGCCTCATCTACAGGATAAGAAATCGAAAGCGCTAGGACGAGTTCTTCCGCTCTGCCGGTGAAGGCAGATGCAATCTGCATTCGCCGATTGTCGTCAATGCCGCTCTGAATCAAGCGCCACTGACCTGTCCCCAGGCGGTCCCAGTCAAAGACCTTTATTCCACCTCCTTCGTCATCCAGCAGGCATCCAGTCAGAAACGTGAATGGCACTGCCATAAGGCCGCCGTAGACGATCTCAATATCGTTTTTGTTCTGGCCATCAAGACGACGGACCAAATCACCTCTGCCGTCCACCACCTTTTTCAGAGCGACCTCTGGATTGGTGATGCGCCCCTCAGTAATGCCTTCGCGTATGTCGACCAGGATGGTGTCGACGTTACCCCCGACGGTATTTTTTACCGCGGTGTCCAGAGGGCTATCAATTTTGAAGAGTCCTTTCTGCTCGAGAATCAATACGCGTTGGCGGGCCAACTGCTTACGATCTTGCAGATTGAGGTAAATGCCAGCCAGAATCATCAGCACGCCGAGGGCAAAGGCAATGACGCTAATCCACGTGGCCGGTCCTCCAGTGGTGTCTACGTTAGCTTGCAGCTGGGTAGACTCGTTTTTAAACATAACCTGTCCAACGACCCCTCCAGCAAGCGAGAGCCCTATCACTACCGCTCCGTTGCGGACAAGGGTTAGGCCTAGATTTTTTGGGCGGACAAACCAGTCGACAAGCTTCCTTCCCCAATTCAGTAATTCTTCCTTAAGCATAAGCAACTCCTCACGTCTGAAATGGCCGCCGCAGGCCGGCGACTAGCCGAAAGTGGTTAATTGAACGCGGTTGGGTAGGCTAAACTTAATAAGTATTCTCTCGTGTAGGAAGCGCTATACGTCCCGGGTGGATCATATCAAATTGTCTTCTTGGTTTGGGGTATTTGTCAGTGTTTGGGGGGGCATTGGGTTGACATGCCAAGCAAGCTAATGATTGAATGTTTTGAATTACTCATAAAAGGTATGTGCCATGTCTAGACTCGCTGAATTCCGCGCTCTTGAGCAACAGCTTGCGGCTCAGTTGGCCGAGCTCGAGAGCTTAAAAAATGACAATGGGTTGAAGCAAGAGATTGAATTTGAAGGAAAGTTGCGGGAGTTGCTGGCTAACTACGGTTATAGCTTGCGTGATGTGATTGCAATTCTAGACCCGAATGTTCGTGTAGAGGTCGAAACCCGATCGTCCAAAAAAGCTCGAAAACCGCGTCAGCTCAAGGTCTTTAAAAACCCTCACACTGGAGAGGTGGTTGAGACCAAGGGTGGTAATAACCGTACCCTGAAAGAATGGAAGGCCAAGTACGGTGCAGACACCGTAGACTCTTGGCTTTCTTGAGAGCGAGTAAGCTGAGTACGCTGTCCGCTCAACAGATCCTGCTTTGGGCAGGAGCGGCGAGATGGGCAGCCCACAAAGCATCAAGGCCTCGTGTCACGCTTTTTACGCAGGACTCTACACAGAAGATGATTCAAGGCTTTCTGGAGCTTGGCGGTATTCGGAGCGATGATGAATACGCGATACAAAGTAATCATTGAGGAATGGGATGGCGATGGGGCTATTCGCATCCCGGACATAGCCCTACAAGAGTTGGAGGTTGATGTTGGTGATTCTCTCTATCTGATTGAGGAGTACGTCGGCGACTGCCGCTGTTTAGTGCTATCTAAGACACCAAAGATTCCTGACCGAGTAGATGAGCTGTTTAGCTCTTGAGCACCTGTTACTACCTTTTGCGAAATTTTGATGCTAGCCGCGTCTTCTAGCGGGTCTGTTAACTAGGCCATACAGTTAGGAAGTTAAATTCAGGAGGGCAGGGTAATGAGCAGTGAAGAGCTTTATATTTCTGTAGATATCGAGGCATCTGGGCCGATCCCAGGAGAGTACAGTATGCTCTCTCTTGGGGCGTGTGTGGTTGGGCGGCCAGAGCAAGCCATTTACCTTGAGCTAATGCCGGATAGCCCCAGGCATGATCCTGAAGCAGTGAGTGTGACAGGGTTCGATCTGCAAAGTTTGGCGGCTACTGGGATTGCGCCACTACAAGCGATGCAGAAGCTGGCCGAGTGGTTGGCCAATGTTAGTGCGTCTGAACAAAAAGCGATATTTATCGGCCTCAACGCTTCATTTGATTGGTCATTTGTAAACTACTACTTCCATAAGTATCTGGGGGAGAACCCCTTCGGTTTTGCAGCGCTTGATATTAAGGCGTATTACATGGGGGCTTTCAATCTCGAGTGGAAGCAGACCAAATCATCGCACATGAGCGCGAATTTGCTGCCGCATACATCCCCCACGCATAACGCTCTGGATGACGCGCGCTATCAGGCAGAGCTTTTCCAGTTGATGCAGCAGCGCAGGGCAGAGCAGGGCTGATCAGTTGGTCAACGTGGCTTCCACGCAATTTCCGTCACGGAACAGCCACGCCTTTATGCCGTTGGGCGTTGGGGATAGACCCACAATTACAGCGATCGGGTGGGGCAGTTCCTGTGCATAGCGCGCTGCGAACCTGGAGAAACTCGCAATATCCGTGGGTGAAATCGCCGGGATGGTTTGTGGGTGAGTATGCCAATAGCCCACAAGCCGAAGCCCTTGTGCGTTGGCTGATTCAATTTCCTGTCGACAGCGCTCGGCGTCGAGCTCCAGCCATGTCCATCCAGCACGATCTCTTGCATGTGGCAATGTGGCAAGGCTCATGATCAGACCCTCGGGATTTGTCAGATCGACAAACAGCTGACCGCCTCGCTCAGTCCTCCACGTTAGTTGCCGATACTGATCGAGCACATCTGCAACAGCTTGCGACACAGACAAGTGAACATCGATGCCAGGCCACTGCCAACTCCACGCTATGGCACTCACTGTTTACCAATCTCCACATTCGGCCATTCGCGTTCGAGCACGATGTGCTGGACACCGTCTGCTAGCACTGGACCGCTGTAAATGCCGCCATGTTTGGAAATGTCTTGGGGCCGATAGATGCTTGTGGTCCACACCGGCTGACCGATTTGTCCAGTCAGCCCCCTCAGTGCTACTTGCGTAACCATGGATGCCACATTGGCCATGCCTGAGGCGCCTCCGGGGATGAACGTCTGGCCACAGGCCGGTAGTGGAACGACCCCGCCGCCGTGCGGCCAGTCTGTGTATTTGAGGTTGAAATTTCCAGTGTCGTCGAACAAAGGGCGCCCATCGTGCCCCCCATTTGGTGCTAAAAGTGCATGCCCAACAAACGAGTGAGGCTCACTCCAAGCTTGTAGAAGGTCCCAGGCTGTAGCCTGTGTCTTGTGAAACCACAGAGCAACCTCTGATGACCAGTCTGCAGTGGTGACAATCACCATGTCGGTGCTTTCGAAAATTTCCGGCATTTTGAGTAGCGTGAGTTCGGCGAAATCCACGAATGCCGTAACCTTAACGGTCGGTAGATCGTGCCTAATCTTCTCGGCGAGAGCAGTTGCTTTTGACTGAGCGAGATCATCAGTGCCAAGCACATGACGCCCTAGATTTGCAGATTCTAGGATGTCGGGATCTATCAGCACGAGTTCTCCGACACCGGAGCGGGCGAGCTGTAATGCAACGGTGCTTCCCAGCGAGCCGACGCCGACCATCACGACCTTTGAGTTTTCCAAGCTCTTCGCAGTACCACTAAGGTCGCGTGAGAGGATGTCGTTTCGATCTAAAACATTGAGGATGGCTCCCCTCACCAAAACGGGCGAGTGTGATGGCTGGTTCTTGCCTGACCATCGCCTTGCTGAACGAAAGCCATACCAGCGTCCATGGTCTGGTTGTTTACTGTAGGAACGTACGTCCAGACAATACAGTGGTGCCCCAGTAGGACCGGGCAGTTCGAGTACAAGCCATCGATTTGCCAGCGAACCCTTTCCGGAGAACCAAGCAAGAAATTTCTTGCCGTCTTCCTGGCTAAGGTGGGGGGTCAGCCATTCGAGTAAACGACCAGGAGCTGGGAACTGGATATCCGGAAAGGTCAACAGCTTTAAATAGAAGCCTGCGACCGCGGGCGCTGGGATTTTCGCGCTTCGCCCAAGCGTGCGGTAGACATGCGCTCCCAGCGATTCCACACTTGGCGCAAGCCATGCGGTACGAGTTCGCCGGCCAGGACGAGGATCGCCAGTTACAAACAGTTCTGACGCCGCCTGCGGCCGCTCCAGCAGCAAGACATCTTGAGGAGAGCTGCCAAGCTGCATGTTCCAATACGAGGTGAATTCTTTCTGGAATTCCGCCTCGCGCAGTGCAGGGGGAGATCCCATTTGGACAAACTCTAGGATCGCCCCTAGCCGCAAGAGGCAGTCCTGTACCACTGTTTCTGGCGTTCCTGTAATCGGCCTCTCACGAAACCCGTGGAGACAGAGCCCTGATTTCGTGGCGTGCGGCCATGCGAGCCAAGGGGATGGCTCGACTTGGACCCTCAACGAGACCAATGGGAACTGGTTTGGAAACGCGATGCGCACCTGCCTTTCAACACCGGTATAGTCGGGAGGGAGAGGCAACAAAAAGCTCGCAGCTTCACCTTGTTTTTGATCGGTGGATCTAAGTAGCGAGGTCGCAACTTCCTCGCCTACATATGCGCGAAGCGCGGCAATGCCACGCTCCACTTCAGAGGGCAGGTTAGGCTTAACCGAGGCGTTCAACGGGCTTCACATTCGCTTGTGGGGTGGCGTGGCTTGAGCTGCCAAAGATTGCAGTCGCGGCTAAGATGTTCTTGGTGGTACCAGCTTTTCGACCGGCCATCGTCCAGTTACCGGGAATTTCGTTGTTGCTTTCAGTGATTACCGTCTGGCCGATCCCAAAGCTGCGTTTCATGACTTGGGCGAACTCATCAGCGCTGTTGTGGGGCTGCAGGCCAAGCATAAAGGCAACCATTGCACTTGCATGCCAATCGTCAAAAGCCTGGCTGTATTTGTGGCCTTCGTCAGGTCTATTCCACTTTTCCGCGAAGTTTTCGCCAACGTCGCGAGGGTTCAGTACATAATAATTTCCACCAAAAACTCTTATTTCCTCAGGTATCTTTTCAACGATCTTGAGGATCGCATCGATGGGGGTCAATGGCGTGTGGTGTGACTCTTTCACTACCTTGAGGTAGGCATGAGTTGCCAGAGTGGTGATGACTGCAGAAATTGGGCGGTAGTCCTCATTTCGCGTTTCAATCGCCCATTCATCGCGGTGCCGTTTAAGCAGCTTGATGGTGGCTCGCAAAGGATCGAGCTTGTCGTAGTCCTGGTAAGATGGAAGGGGCTCTTGTGTGGCAGAGTCCATTGCCCGACTCTCATTCGCCACAAAACTCTTGAAAAGCTCCAGCGAGATTTTTTGCTCTGAAGCGCTATGTAGCCAGTCTGCATATGGGATTGGACTGCTGGCCTTCCAGCCGGTGACACGGTCAGGTACCTCCAGTTTACCTTGACCGTTACTCTCGGCATTGCCTTGCACCGCACGCGCAGGTGTGATGTCAATGTGGAATCCGGGATTTTCGTCTGCGTACTCGATACGGATCCCTCGGCGCAGTTGGACGATCTCCGATTGCACTCGGGTGCCTTCACGAAAGCGCTGTTCTATAGCAGCAAGAACGGTGTCTGCATCAGCGCCACCTGCATTGGGCAGCCAGACGATAGCATCAGCATCGATCGTGCCCAAGTCTTTGGGAGCATCTTTGACCGGATTGATTGTGGTCCTTAGGCGCATTGAGCCCTGTGGGAAAATATGCGCACCCTCAAGCAAAGGGTCTTTGGAGGCCGAGAGGATACTCTGCAGCTGTGAGTAGCGTTCCTCAATCAACTTGTATTGGCTAGCAGTCAAAGAAATGCTGCTTGCAGCGCGCAACAGCAGGCGCTCCCAGCTGAGGCGTCTGGTCGATTCGTCTTGCGTAATCATGGTCGAGTCTCGTCAGAAGTGGGGCCCAAGGTTATGATGCGTCGGGATGTTTTTTAATTTCATCCTTTCGCTCGTATAACGCATATGCTTCTTACTGCCTGCGGCACTGCCAGAAATTAATCTCGTTTGATGTGGTGGCTCTTGCTGCTAGCTTTAAATTTGGCGACGTTTTTTTGACCGACAGTCTAAAAAAACTGACCTTTTCCTTAAGTGAAAAGATGGAAGTCTTAAATGTGTTCTATAGCTCGATTTGATCACGGATTCATGTGGAAGTCAAAGTAGGTGTTATCAGGTGAATCGTTTCATCATTGTTATGTTTTGAATCGAAACATGCTCTTTCGCAGCGTAAGGGTTGGCATGAGTTTATGCGGCATGAGTGCGACTTAATATGTCGCAACCAGGTCTTCGGGTTGATTTTTCTAATTGCTCTGAGATGTTGCGTGTGTTTCGAAACAATGCTGAGCGGAGGGCGGAGACTGGAGCCCTAGCGAAAGAGAGCCAGAGCTCAGCAGCTGATTTCAAACCTCGAGCGTCTGAACTAAGTGCGAAGCAAAAACGAGCAGCTTGGGTGTGTGATTAACCGTTGTTTGCTTTGTTCGGGGCGGGTGAGCGTTTTCGGCGAGCTTTGTACAATGTTTTCAGGATTCGCTGATCCTGCCCTTTTTGCTTTCCGTATACGCGTTCCTCATAGTAGGTGTCATCAGTTGTATGGTAGGTGATCGAGTTCGGCACCTCACTATCATCAAAGCTCACCTCAAGCTTTGTGAGTGCTTCGGTGCGCCAGAGCTTGGATCGGTTAGCGTGGGGAGGGGTTGATATAACAATTTGTTCAATTCGTATTTGCTCATCTCGCTGGCAGCATTCCAAGAAATCTAGAAGCGCACGCGGTGTTGCGAGCAGTACTACCCCGAAGGTACGCTTGGATTCCCCTCGCTGTTTAGCGTGAACGTGGAAGAATGTCTCGCTGGTATCAACTCTAGGCCAGCTTTTGTAGCTGGGGTCGACCTTGCCTATAAGAGTGATGACCTCTTCCTGGGGATCTGAAACAAACACGGCGTGAAACCTCAATCAAAACGGAGATGGAGTGGGGTCGTACTGATTAATTAGGAGTACAACTAATTTTCTCATATATGCTGTATACAGCATAGCGTTTGAGTCCGCATCAGGGCTTTATCGTTCCTTTTGTGGGTAACCAGATGGAACGCAAGTTGGCTTTTGGCTCCGCGCTTAAGGAGGTGCGGGTACGAAAGGAGATAGCACAAGAGCAGCTGGGGGCGAGCCAATCCTTCGTTTCCACAGTTGAGCGTGGCATTCGCAGCCCAACGATAGAAAAAATGGAAGAATTTGCGGAGCGACTAGGTGTGAACCCCGCGACTTTGATTGTGTTGATGCAGGTCGGTCGGGAAGGAGATGTGGACGCGCTTCTGGCTAAAATCCGGGATGAAATCAAAGCGCTGAAGCGGTAGGGGTGTAGTCATCCGTCAGGCTGAAGCAGTGTCCAGCGCAAACATCAAAAGCCTTATACGAAAAAGCCACCATGGTCCTTGCGGCTCAGGTGGCTTTTTCCATTTCATGCGCTTATTTGGTGCGAAAATTCGGAAAATTTGAAATTTGTTCGGTTCTCGCTGAAAAATAAGGGCTCGGATATCAATCCCAGCTCAACGCCCCACCAGTCTGATACTCGATCACGCGGGTCTCGAAGAAGTTCTTCTCTTTCTTCAAGTCCATGATCTCGCTCATCCACGGGAACGGGTTGGTAGTCCCTGGGTACTCTTCCTTCAGGCCAATCTGGGTCAGGCGACGGTTGGCGATGAACTTGAGGTAGTCTTCCATCATCGCTGCGTTCATGCCCAGCACGCCGCGTGGCATGGTGTCACGGGCGTATTCGATCTCCAGCTGGGTCCCTTGCAGGATCATCTGGGTCGCTTCTTCCTTCATCGCCGCATCCCACAGGTGCGGGTTCTCGATCTTGATCTGGTTGATCACGTCGATACCGAAGTTCAGGTGCATCGACTCGTCACGCAGGATGTACTGGAACTGCTCGGCCACGCCGGTCATCTTGTTGCGGCGGCCCATGGACAGGATCTGGGTGAAGCCGCAGTAGAAGAAGATGCCTTCCAGTACGCAGTAGTAGGCGATCAGGTTGCGCAGCAGCTCTTTGTCGGTTTCGACGGTGCCGGTGTTGAATTCCGGATCGGAGATGGCGCGGGTGTACTTCAGGCCCCAGGCGGCTTTCTTCGCTACCGACGGGATCTCGTGGTACATGTTGAAGATCTCGCCTTCATCCATGCCCAGCGACTCGATGCAGTACTGGTAGGCGTGGGTGTGGATCGCCTCTTCGAAGGCCTGGCGCAGGATGTACTGGCGGCACTCCGGGTTGGTGATCAGGCGGTACACGGCCAGGGCCAGGTTGTTGGCTACCAGCGAGTCGGCAGTGGAGAAGAAGCCGAGGTTGCGCATGACGATGCGACGCTCGTCTTCGGTCAGGCCGTCCATGCTCTTCCACAGGGCGATGTCGGCGGTCATGTTGACCTCTTGCGGCATCCAGTGGTTGGCGCAGCCGTCCAGGTACTTCTGCCAGGCCCAGTCGTACTTGAACGGTACCAGCTGGTTGAGGTCGGCGCGGCAGTTGATCATGCGCTTTTCGTCAACACGCACGCGGGCGCCGGAGCCTTCCAGCTCGGCCAGGCCTTCGGCGATGTCGAGGTCGTTCAGGGCAGCCTTGGCGCGCTTGACGGCGTCGGAGTCGTCAGCGGTGGCGGCACGGGCTTCCAGGGCGGCGGCACCACCGGCGCTGTCGAGCTTGTCGAGGGTGGCGGCGGCAGCGGCCTGCGCAGGGGTGTTGCCTTTGGCGGCTACTTCGCCGTCTTCTTTATCGAATTCGTCCCAACTCAGCATGGTGAGATTCTCCTGCTTGAGGGCCATCTATCAAGTATGGCCGGTGGATCTTGGTTGCGGTGCGGTGCACGCAAATCTGAGGTGCCCGAAAGGGCTGGCCGCGGCTTTGTAGCCACGGCTTGTTGTGTCTGGCTGTGGAGAGGCGGCGGGAGTGCCGGCCTCATCGCGGGTGAACCCGCTCCCACAGGGTCCGCAGTGGTGCGGAAAACGCGTTGAGGCTTCCCGCAGGAAGCCTCGGCCTGGCCTTACTGGCAGGCTTCGCAGTCAGGCTCGTCGATCGCGCAGGCCTTCGGCACTGGCGCAGGGCCGGCTGCCTGGACCGGGGCGCTGTCGCCACCGCTGGAAACGGCGTTGAGCTTGCCGGTGTTGATGGTCGACTTCTCGGTGCTGGTCGCGGCCAGGGCACGGAGGTAGTAGGTGGTCTTCAGACCACGGTACCAGGCCATGCGGTAGGTCACGTCCAGCTTCTTGCCCGAGGCGCCGGCGATGTACAGGTTCAGCGACTGGGCCTGGTCGATCCACTTCTGGCGACGCGAGGCGGCATCGACGATCCACTTGGTCTCGACTTCGAACGCGGTGGCGTACAGGTCCTTCAGCTCTTGCGGGATACGCTCGATCTGCTGCACCGAACCGTCGTAGTACTTCAGGTCGTTGATCATTACCGAGTCCCACAGGCCACGGGCCTTCAGGTCGCGGACCAGGTACGGGTTGATCACGGTGAACTCGCCCGACAGGTTCGATTTCACGTACAGGTTCTGGTAGGTCGGCTCGATGGACTGCGACACGCCGGTGATGTTGGCGATGGTCGCGGTCGGCGCGATGGCCATGATGTTCGAGTTACGAATACCTTTCTTGACGCGCTCGCGCACCGGGGCCCAGTCCAGGGACTCTTCCAGGTTGACGTCGATGTACTTGGCGCCACGGGCCTCGATCAGGATCTGTTGCGAATCCAGCGGCAGGATGCCCTTGGACCACAGCGAACCCTGGAAGGTCTCGTACGCACCGCGCTCGTCGGCCAGGTCGCAGGACGCCTGGATGGCGTAGAAGCTGACCGCTTCCATCGACTTGTCGGCGAACTCGACGGCAGCATCGGAGCCGTACGGAATGTGCTGAAGGTACAGCGCATCCTGGAAGCCCATGATGCCCAGGCCGACCGGGCGGTGCTTGAAGTTCGAGTTACGCGCTTGCGGCACCGAGTAGTAGTTGATGTCGATCACGTTGTCGAGCATGCGCACGGCGGTGTTCACGGTGCGTTGCAGCTTGGCGGTGTCCAGCTTGCCGTCGACGATGTGGTTCGGCAGGTTGATCGAGCCCAGGTTGCAGACCGCGATCTCGTCCTTGTTGGTGTTCAGGGTGATCTCGGTGCACAGGTTCGAGCTGTGGACCACGCCCACGTGCTGCTGCGGCGAACGCAGGTTGCAGGGGTCCTTGAAGGTCAGCCACGGGTGGCCGGTCTCGAACAGCATCGACAGCATCTTGCGCCACAGGTCTTTGGCCTGGATGGTCTTGAACACCTTGATCTTGTTGTACTCGGTCAGGGCTTCGTAGTACTCGTAGCGCTCTTCGAAGGCCTTGCCGGTCAGGTCGTGCAGGTCTGGCACTTCCGAAGGCGAGAACAGGGTCCACTTGCCGTCATCGAAGACACGCTTCATGAACAGGTCAGGGATCCAGTTGGCGGTGTTCATGTCGTGGGTACGACGACGGTCATCACCGGTGTTCTTGCGCAGCTCGATGAATTCTTCGATGTCCAGGTGCCAGGTTTCCAGGTAGGCACACACGGCGCCCTTGCGCTTGCCACCCTGGTTGACGGCAACGGCGGTGTCGTTGACCACTTTCAGGAACGGAACCACGCCCTGCGACTTGCCGTTGGTGCCCTTGATGTAGGAGCCCAGTGCACGCACAGGGGTCCAGTCGTTGCCCAGGCCACCGGCGAATTTCGACAGCATGGCGTTGTCGTGGATCGCGTGGTAGATGCCCGACAGGTCGTCCGGCACGGTGGTCAGGTAGCAGCTGGACAGCTGCGGGCGCAGGGTGCCGGCGTTGAACAGGGTCGGGGTCGAGGCCATGTAGTCGAAGGACGACAACAGGTTGTAGAACTCGATGGCACGGGCTTCTTTGTCTTTCTCTTCCAGCGCCAGGCCCATGGCCACACGCATGAAGAACACCTGTGGCAGCTCGAAGCGCACGCCATCCTTGTGGATGAAGTAGCGGTCGTACAGGGTCTGCAGGCCCAGGTAGGTGAATTGCTGGTCACGCTCGTGGTCGATGGCCTTGCCCAGGCGGTCCAGGTCGTAGCCTTTCAGGGCCGGGTCCAGCAGCTCGAACTCGACGCCTTTGTCGATGTAGGCCGGCAGGGCCTTGGCGTACAGGTCGGCCATTTCGTGGTGGGTGGCGCTCTCGGCCACGTTCAGGAAGCCCAGGCCTTCGGCGCGCAGGGTGTCCATCAGCAGGCGGGCGGTAACGAACGAGTAGTTCGGCTCGCGCTCGACCAGGGTACGGGCGGTCATCACCAGGGCGGTGTTGACGTCCTTGATGGCCACGCCGTCGTACAGGTTCTTCAGGGTGTCGCGCTGGATCAGGTCGCCATCGACTTCGGCCAGGCCTTCGCAGGCTTCGCTGATGATGGTGTTCAGGCGGGCCATGTCGAGCGGCGCCAGGCTGCCGTCGGCCAGGGTGATGCGGATGCTTGGGTGCGGCTCGACCACGGACTCGGTGTTGACGCGGGTGGCACGCTCCTTGGCGCGCTGCTCGCGGTAGATCACGTAGTCACGGGCGACTTTCTGCTCGCCGGCGCGCATCAGGGCCAGTTCGACCTGGTCCTGGATTTCTTCGATGTGGATGGTGCCACCCGATGGCATGCGACGCTTGAACGTGGCGGTGACCTGCTCGGTCAGGCGCGCGACGGTGTCGTGGATGCGCGACGAAGCGGCGGCGGTGCCGCCTTCAACTGCGAGGAACGCCTTGGTGATGGCCACGGTGATCTTGTCGTCGGTGTAGGGGACGACAGTGCCGTTACGCTTGATCACACGCAGTTGGCCGGGAGCGGTGGCGGCCAGATCCTGGTTGGAATCGGCGGCCTGCGGCACCTTGGCCTGCGGGTTCTCGCGAGTTGTGTCGGTTTGCATGGGTGGGTGTCTCCACAGTTTCTATATTGTTCAGGCGCCTTTTGGGCGCCCACCGTTCCGTCCACTTGCTCGATGGCCCGGCGGGGATGGGCAATGCGTGCGCATCCGCCCGCGCGGGCGTACCAACTTCGGGACAGACTCAGGAATAAGGGCAATTGGCTCGCCGCTCCCTGGCCGAAGTCAAAGGTTCTGGGCCGGGCCCAAAAACTGTTGCTGATGGATGCCAGGCCTGGCCTGTAACACCCATACCCGAACAAGGCCCTGGAAGAGCTTGCCTCGGTCGCCTCCGCAGGAGCGGTTTGGCTGCTGGAATCACTTGAAGTTCACCCGAAAAAATCGCTTGATTTTGCGGGTTGACTTTTGTGTGTGATTTTGCACGAACCCCTATATCTAGTGGTTCGTTGCGATCGGGATACAAGATAATGCGGTATCGGGGGCTTTGCAAGGCGAGCGCCTGTGGATAACTTGTGCGTACTTTGTGAGTGAATGGTGGGTATTCGCTGTAGGCCTTGTGCCAAGTGGTTTGCAGTATTTTTCTGCGCCTTGCTGCCCCGGGGCAGAATTTTTCGGGCGCGAACCCTATCACAAAAAACGGTTCAGTCTAGGGGCTGCTGGCCGGTTGGCAGTACCGCATGGCAGCCGTAGTATTCCGAGGGGATGTTGCTTTTTGGTTAAAGGGTTATGTTGCCTGTGCTGGCCCCTTCGCGGGCACGCCCGCTCCCACAGGGACTGTGCAAGCCTTGAAAGGGGCGCGGTCCCTGTGGGAGCGGGCGAGCCCGCGAATAGGCCGGCACAGGCCATAGAAAAACAACAAACATAGGCACAAGCCATGGACCACCCCGCACCCCGCATCCTCATCGTCGAAGACGACCAGCGCCTGGCCGAGCTCACCGCCGAGTACCTGCAGGCCAACGGCTACGAAGTCAGCGTCGAGGGCGATGGCGCGCGTGCCGCGCGGCGCATCGTCGACAGCCAGCCCGACCTGGTCATTCTCGACCTGATGCTGCCCGGCGAGGACGGCCTGAGCATCTGCCGCCGGGTGCGCAGCCAGTACCCCGGCCCGATTCTCATGCTGACCGCCCGCAGCGATGAACTCGACCAGGTCCAGGGCCTGGACCTGGGGGCCGACGACTACGTCTGCAAACCCGTACGCCCACGCCTGCTGCTGGCACGCATTCAGGCCCTGCTGCGCCGCAGCGAAGCACCGGACAGCAAGCGCCAGGACCTGGCCTTCGGCGCGCTGCGCATCGACAATCGCCTGCGCGAGGCGCGTCTGGGTGAACAGCTGATCGAGCTGACCGGCGCCGAATTCGACCTGCTCTGGCTGTTGGCCAGCAACGCCGGGCGGGTGCTGACGCGCGAGCAGATCTTCACCGCGCTACGTGGCGTCGGCTACGACGGCCAGGACCGCTCCATCGACATACGCATCTCCAAAATCCGCCCCAAGATCGGCGACGACCCGCTCCAGCCAAGGCTGATCAAGACCCTGCGCAGCAAGGGCTACCTGTTCGTCGGCGAGGCCCCATGAACAACTCGATCTTCCTGCGCATCTATGGCGGCATGCTGGCCGTGCTGGTGCTGGTGGCCCTGCTCGGGGTGCTCAGCCTGCACCTGGTCAACGAAGTCCGTGCCGCCCAGCACCGCGAGGGCCTGGCCCAGGGTACCTTCAGCCTGATGGCCGACAACCTGGCGCTGCAGAACGACACCGAACGCAAGCGCTCGCTGCTGATCTGGGAGCGCCTGCTCGGCGTGCCGCTGGCGCTGCAACCGATGACCGCGCGCACACTCGATGGCGGCCAGCGGGCGCGCCTGTACCGCGGCCTGGTGGTGGTCGAGAAGACCGGCCCGCATGCGGCCCAGGTGCTGCGCAAGGTCGGCCAGGAAGACCTGATGCTGGTAGCGCAGATCAAACAGATCAGCGAGCAACTGGCGCGGGCCACCCTCTATCTGTTGGCTGACGAACTGGTGCGCTACCCGGTGACCGAACAGCAGCAGCGCCTGGCACAGATCAAGAAAGAAAAGGGCTTCGGCTTTGGCGTGGCCCTGCAGCGCATCGAGCGGGTGAGCCTGGACGATGACCAGCGGCGCCGGGTCGAGGAGGGCGACACGGTCATGGCCCTGGGCAAGGATGGTGACTCGATCCGCGTGTTCGCCGGGCTGGCGGGTTCGCCCTGGGTGCTGGAAATCGGCCCGCTGTACCAGCTCAACCCGTATCCGCCGCAGTTGCTGGTCCTGATCACCTTTCTTGGCCTGTGCCTGATCGGCCTGGTGGTCTACCTGCTTGTGCGCCAACTGGAGCGGCGTGTGTCGGGGCTGGAGATTGCCGCCACGCGCATCGCCCAGGGCAGCCTGGACACCCGTGTGCCGGCCGGCGATGCCGACTCGGTGGGGCGCCTGGCCGCGGCCTTCAACGGCATGGCCGAGCACCTGCAGCGCTCGCTGACCATGCAGCGCGAGCTGGTGCGGGCGGTTTCCCACGAGTTGCGCACGCCGGTGGCACGCCTGCGCTTTGGCCTGGAGATGATCGAAAGTGCCACCACCGAGCAGGCCCGGGCCAAGCACCTGGCGGGCATGGACGGCGATATCCAGGACCTCGACAAGTTGGTCGACGAGATGCTCACCTACGCCCGCCTGGAGCAGGGCGCACCGGCGCTGAAGTTCGAGCGGGTAGACCTGGATGCCTTGCTCGACCGGGTGATCGAAGAGCTCGCGCCGCTGCGTGCCGAGGTACGGGTGGTGCGCGGTGAGTGCCAGGGCGCGGATGGCGAAGGCGCCTGGGTCGAAGCCGAACCGCGCTACCTGCACCGGGCCCTGCAGAACCTGGTGGGTAACGCCATGCGCCACGCAGAGGCCGAGGTGCGCCTGAGCTACCAGTTGGGGCAGCAACGCTGCCGCATCGACGTGGAGGATGACGGCCCGGGCATCCCCGAGGGCGTCTGGGACCGTATCTTCACACCGTTCACTCGCCTCGACGACAGCCGTACCCGCGCCTCGGGCGGGCATGGCCTGGGCCTGTCTATCGTGCGGCGGATCATCTACTGGCACGCGGGGCGGGCCACGGTGGGGCGCAGCGCCGCGCTGGGCGGTGCCTGCTTCAGCCTGAACTGGCCACGGCAGCAGGCACCGTTGTGACGGTCAGACGCTGACCAGGCTGAGCAGGTGGCCGTCCTGGAGGCAGAACTGGCCCTGCAGTTCGGCGCCATGCCGCCACTGCGGCGACAGGTCGGTGAGCAGGCGCAGGCGGGCCAGGCCGTCGGCGGACCAGTCCAGCACTTCGGCGTGCTCGAAGTAGAAGCGCTGGCGGGTCAGCGGGTAGAGCGTCTTGAACAGGCTTTCCTTCAGCGAGAAGGTCAGGGTGACGGCAAGGCCGAGCTGGCGGCGGTCCAGGCGCTCGAGTTCGGGCGGGGTGAGGATTTCGCCCATCAGCCGCTCGGCCCGCTGGTCATCCAGCAGTGCTTCCTGATCCAGGCCCAGGCCCTGGCAACTGCCCTCGGCAGCAACCACGGCGGCAGCCCAGCCTTTGCCGTGGGTGATCGAGCCGTGGATGCCGGCGGGCCAGATGGGCGAACGGTCCTCGTGGGTACCGGGCACGTAGTCACGGCCGTCCAGGCGCTGCAGCGCGGCGCGGGCACATACCCGGCCGGCCAGGTACTCGGCCTGACGCTTGGCCACCGAACGCTGCAGGCTGGCGCCTGGCACGACGCCGGCGCGCTGGAAGTCGTCGGGTGCCAGGCGGGCGGGGTCGAAGTAACAACTGACCAGCACCGCGCCGGGTAGTGGGCGGGGCAGGGGCCAGTGGTGCTGGAGCGGGGCGCAGCAGGCGGGGAGTGTGTTCATGGGGGGTATTGTGCCAGCCGCAGCGGTGGTGTGGGAGGTGGAATAGCTGGGGCTGCTTTGCAGCCCAATCGCCGGNNAAGCCAGCTCCCACAGGTACAGGGCACGGCCCAAGCTTTGCGCGGCCCCTGTGGGAGCTGGCTTGCCAGCGATTGGGCCGCAAAGCGGCCCCTCGCGTTGTTTACTTGAACACCTTCTTGAAGAACGCCTGCATATCCGCCCACGATCTTTCATCCGCCGCCTTGTTGTAGCCGATATCCGGCCCGCCATGCTCGCCATGGCTCAGCCGGTCTGCATCCGGGTTGGTAAACCCATGCTTGGCCCCTTCGATACTGACAAACTCATAGTTGACCTTGGCTGCATCCATCTCGGCCTTGAATGCCTCCACCTGCTGCTGAGTAACCATGCTATCTGCCGCGCCGTGCTCGACCAGGATCTCCGCGCGTACCACCCCAGGCCTGGCCGGGGTCTGGGTGGCCAGTGCGCCATGGAAGCTCACCACGCCGTCCAGTTTTTCGCCGCGGCGGGCGGCATCCAGTACCACCTTGCCGCCGAAGCAATAACCGACCGCCCCCAACTGGTGCTTGTTGGTGTTCGGCTGCAGTTTCAGTAGTTCGAGGCCGGCATCGAAGCGCCGCTCCGCGGCCTTGGGGTCTTTCATCGCTGCTGTCATGAATGCCATGGCGTCGGCAGGGTGCTCGGTTTGCTTGCCGTCGCCATACATGTCGATGGCCAGGGCGTTGTAGCCCAGTGCAGCCAGGTCGCGGGCGCGGCGCTTGGCATAGTCGTTCAGCCCCCACCATTCATGCACTACGACAATGCCGGGGCGCTTGCCTTCGATGGCGTCGTCATAGGCGTAGTAGCCGACCAGGCGGTTGCCGTCGGCGTCCTGGTAGGGGATTTCGCGGGTTTGTACCGCCGCTTGGGCGAGGGCGGCGCTGCACATCAGGGTCAAGGCCAGCAGGGCGCGCATGGTCACTACTCCTTGTTCTGCAAACGGTTCGTTCAGCCGAGGTTCAGCCAGGGTTCAGTCGCGGTTCAGGGTGCCCTGCTTACTCTAGCTTCCAGACCGAAACAGCGCACTCAACTGGAGTATCCAGCCATGAAAACCTTCAACACCCTGCTTGCCGCCATGGCCGTCTGCGCCGCTGGCATCACCACTGCCCAGGCCGCTGACGACAACTTCGCCAGCCTGACCTACGGCCAGACCAGCGACAAGGTTCGCAAGTCCGGCCTGCTGCAGCGCAACACCGACCACCTCAACGCCGACGGCATCATCGGCAAGGACGACACCTGGGGTGTGCGCGTGGGCAAGATCAATGACCAGGGCCGCTACTACATGACTTACGACAATGTCTCGGGCGACCACAGCGGCCTGAAGCTGCGCCAGGAAAACCTGCTGGGCAGCTACGACCTTTTCCTGCCGGTGGGTGATACCACCAAGCTGTTCGGCGGCGGCAGCCTGGGCGTGACCAAGCTGACCCAGGACTCGCCGGGTGCCAGCCGGGATACCGACTACGGTTACGCGTATGGCCTGCAGGCCGGCGTGATCCAGGACATTACCGACAAGGCTTCGGTGGAACTGGGCTACCGTTACCTGCGTACCAACGCCGCCACCGAAGTGGGTGCGCACGGCGGGCCGAAGGACGGCACCCTGCGCCTGACCAGCAGCGCGCAGACCTACCTGGCTGCAAGCTACAAGTTCTGACGGGCGAGCCGGATTATCCTGTACCGGCCCTTTCGCGGGCACGCCCGCTCCCACAGGTACTGCACGAGCCTTGGAGCCTGTGCGATCCCTGTGGGAGCGGGCGTGCCCGCGAAGAGGCCGGTACAGGCAATACATATCAAGGAGCTGCACATGAAACTGCTGGTGGTCGAGGACGAAGCCCTGCTTCGCCATCACCTCTACACCCGCCTGGGCGAGAGCGGCCATGTGGTCGAGGCGGTCGCCGATGCCGAGGAGGCGCTGTACCAGGCCGGGCAATACCACTTCGACCTGGCCATCATCGACCTGGGTCTGCCCGGCATCAGCGGGCTGGAGCTGATCACGCGCCTGCGCAGCCAGGACAAGACCTTCCCCATTCTCATCCTAACCGCCCGCGGCAACTGGCAGGACAAGGTCGAGGGCCTGGCCGCCGGTGCCGACGACTACCTGGTCAAGCCGTTCCAGTTCGAAGAACTAGAGGCACGCCTGAACGCCCTGCTGCGCCGTTCCAGCGGCTTCACCCAGTCGACCATTGCCGCCGGCCCGCTGGTGCTCGACCTCAACCGCAAGCAGGCGACGCTGGACGAGCAGCCCCTGGCCCTGACCGCCTATGAATACCGCATCCTCGAATACCTCATGCGCCATCACCAGCAGGTGGTGGCCAAGGACCGCCTGATGGAGCAGCTGTACCCAGGTGACGAGGAACGCGACCCCAATGTCATCGAAGTGCTGGTCGGCCGCCTGCGGCGCAAGCTCGAGGGCGAGCACGGCTTCAAACCGATCGACACCGTGCGCGGCCTGGGCTACCTGTTCACCGAGCGCTGCCGATGATCCGTTCGCTGCGGGTGCGCCTGATGCTGGCGGCCGCGGTGCTGGCGCTGCTGTTCATGCTGGCGCTGCTGCCGGCCTTGCAGAAGGCCTTCAGCCTGGCCCTGCAGGAGTCGATCGAACAACGCCTGGCCTCGGATGTGACCACGCTGATTTCCGCTGCGCGCATTGAACACGGCCAACTGCAGATGCCGACGCTGCTGCCGGACGAGCGTTACAACCTGCCGTACACCGGCCTGCTCGGCTATATCTTCGACCGCGACGGCAAGCTGGTCTGGCAGTCGCGGGCAACCGCCGCGCAGAACGTCAACTACCGCCCGCGCTACGACGGGCGCGGCAACGAATTCGCCCGCATTCACCAGGCCGATGGCGAAGAGTTCTTCGTCTATGACGTCGAGATCAAGCTGCTGGGTGGCCAGAGCGCCGCCTACAGCATCGTTGCCCTGCAACCTGTGCGCGAATACCAGCACACCCTCGATGGCCTGCGCGAAAAGCTCTACCTGGGCTTTGGCGCGGCCTTGCTGGCGCTGCTGGTGCTGCTGTGGGCCGGCCTGACCTGGGGCCTGCGTTCGTTGCGCCGGCTCAGCCGCGAGCTGGACGACGTGGAGTCGGGAATGCGGGATGGCCTGAGTGGCGAACACCCACGGGAGCTGCTGCGCCTGACCGGCTCGCTGAACCGCCTGTTGCGCAGCGAGCGCGAGCAGCGTCAGCGCTACCGTGATTCACTCGATGACCTGGCGCACAGCCTGAAGACGCCGCTGGCGGTGTTGCAGGGGGTGGGCGAAAGCCTGCAGCAGCGTAGCGGCGAGCGCGAGCAGGCGCGCGTGCTGCAGAGCCAGATCGAGCGCATGAGCCAGCAGATCGACTACCAGCTGCAACGCGCCAGCCTGCGCAAGAGCGGCCTGGTACGCCACAGCGTGTTGCTGCGGCCGTTGCTCGAAAGCCTGTGCAGCACCTTGGCCAAGGTGTACCGGGACAAGCGGGTGGATGTGACGCTGCAACTGCCCGATGCGGCGCAGGTGCCGATGGAGCAGGGCGCGTTGCTGGAGCTGCTGGGCAACCTGCTGGAGAACGCCTACCGCTTGAGCCTCGGCCAGGTGCGCGTGAGCCTGGAGCAGGCGCCTGGGCAGTTGACCTTGTGCATCGAGGACGACGGGCCGGGGGTGCCGGCGCACCAGCGCGAGCGGATTCTGGAGCGTGGGGAGCGGCTGGACAGCCAGCACCCGGGGCAGGGGATCGGGCTGGCGGTGGTCAAGGATATCGTCGACAGCTATGACGCCGAGCTGAGCCTGGGGGATTCTCCTCTGGGGGGCGCGGCGTTCAGGATCACCTTCAACCTGGATTGATTTGTAGCCTGTACCGGCCCTTTCGCGGGCTTGCCCGCTCCCACAGGTACTGCTCAGGGCCTGAGGGCAGTGCGGTTCCGGTGGGAGCGGGCAAGCCCGCGAAAGGGCCGGCACAGGCAAACCACAATGGGCGGATTCCCGCCAATGCCCCTGTACAAATCCCGCCACCGGGCGGAAATCCGCCAGCCTTCCTCAGGCAAGTCGCCCCGTCGTTGGGCGTTTATCCCTCGCAAATACAGCCTTTGCACCCTTGGTGGGCATTTTGGCACCACCCTTGCTATTGATCCTCGCAGAGGCCTGCCCAGGCAGCTCGAACACAACGACAAATCCCTCCAGGTGCAGGAGGGTTAGCGATTCAGGTGCCCCATCGCCCTGGGAAGGGTGAACCGGCACACTTGAGGAAAATTAGCCATGACGACACGTCAGCCGCTGTACAAATCCCTGTATGTCCAGGTGTTGGTCGCCATCACCATCGGCATCCTGCTCGGCCACTACTACCCAGAGACCGGCGTCGCCCTCAAACCCTTGGGTGACGGCTTCGTCAAACTGATCAAGATGGTCATCGCCCCGATCATCTTCTGTACCGTGGTCAGCGGCATCGCCGGCATGCAGAGCATGAAGTCGGTCGGCAAGACCGGCGGCTACGCGCTGCTGTATTTTGAAATCGTCTCCACCATCGCCCTGATCATCGGCCTCGTCGTCGTCAACGTGGTCAAGCCGGGCGCTGGCATGCACATCGACGTCAGCACCCTGAACGCCAGCAGCGTGGCTGCCTACGCCGCCGCCGGCGCGCAGCAGACCACTGTCGGCTTCCTGCTCAACGTCATCCCCAACACCGTGGTCGGCGCCTTCGCCAACGGCGACATCCTGCAAGTGCTGATGTTCTCCGTGCTGTTCGGCTTCGCCCTGCACCGCCTGGGCAGCTACGGCAAGCCGGTGCTGGACATGATCGACCGCTTCGCCCATGTCATGTTCAACATCATCAACATGATCATGAAACTGGCCCCGGTCGGTGCCTTCGGTGCAATGGCCTTCACCATCGGCCAGTACGGCGTTGGCTCGCTGGTGCAACTGGGCTACCTGATGGCCTGCTTCTACATCACCTGCCTGCTGTTCGTGCTGGTGGTGCTGGGTGGTATCTGCCGCGCCCACGGTTTCAGTGTCCTCAAGCTGATCCGCTACATCCGTGAAGAACTGCTGATCGTGCTGGGTACTTCCTCCTCGGAGTCGGCCCTGCCACGCATGCTGGCCAAGATGGAGCGCCTGGGTGCGAAGAAGTCGGTGGTTGGCCTGGTCATCCCGACCGGTTACTCGTTCAACCTCGATGGCACCTCGATCTACCTGACCATGGCTGCGGTGTTCATTGCCCAGGCCACCGACACCACCATGGACATCACTCACCAGATCACCTTGCTGCTGGTGCTGCTGGTGGCTTCCAAGGGTGCTGCCGGTGTTACCGGCTCGGGCTTCATCGTCCTGGCCGCCACCCTGTCGGCCGTTGGTCACCTGCCGGTTGCCGGCCTGGCGCTGATCCTCGGCATCGACCGCTTCATGTCCGAAGCCCGCGCCCTGACCAACCTGGTTGGCAATGCCGTTGCCACCGTGGTCGTGGCCAAGTGGGTGAAGGAAATGGACAACGACAAGCTGGCATCGGAGTTGGCCTCCGGTGGTGCGCCGCTGGTCGATACCCGTCCGACCGACGACCTGGGCGTGGCTGAAGGCCCGGCTCGCTGATCGCGGGATGGTGAAAAGAAAAAGGCGACCTCAGGGTCGCCTTTTTTGTGGGTGATTATTGTGCTTTCAGGCCCGGCCCTATCGCCGGCAAGCCAGCTCCCACAGGATCACCACAGGCCTGAACATTGTGCGGTCCCTGTGGGCCTGTGATCCTCAATCTTTCACCACCTCCAGCACCCGGATCATGTCCGGTTGCGGGTAGTGCCAGCGCACCTGCACATCCCAGAACTTCACCCCATACACCCGCTCGGCCGGCGGCACCTGGTAGGCCGGCCGTGGGTCCTGCGCCAGGCACTGCTCGATCAGCTCCACCAGCGGTTCACCCAGGCGCAATGCATGTTCGCGGGCCTTGGGCAGGGCGTTGTCGCCCCACTGCACGACGATCGCGGCGGGTGCTTGGCTGGCCATCTGGTTGCTGGCGCCAGCGATGCTATCGGCGTACGGCACATACGGCTTGATGTCCAGCACCGGCGTACCGTCGAGCAGGTCGATGCCAGACAACAGCAGGCGCCCTGGCTCCACGCCTTCCAGGCGTACCACCGACTGGCCGATGCCATTGGGCCGGTGAGTGGCGCGGGTGGCGAACACACCCATGCTCTTGTTGCCGCCCAGGCGCGGTGGCCGCACTTTCAGGCGGGGTTTGTCTTCCAGTGCCTGGTGGAACAGGAACAGCAGCCAGACATGGCTGACCTGCTCCAGCCCCTCGACCGCATCGCCCTGGTCGAACGGTGGCAGCAGTTCGAGCACGCCGCGTGCGGCGGGCGCCAGTTGCGGCTGGCGCGGGATGGCGAACTTCTCCTTGAAACAGGAGCGGACGATGCCGACCGGGGTAACCGTATGCTGCATGGCCAATCAGCCACGCACGCGCAGGGTCAGGCCCTTGAGGAAGTTGCGCAGCAGCTGGTCGCCGCAAGGGCGGTAGTTGTCATGGCCGGCCTTGCGGAACAGCGCGCTGAGCTCGGGTTTGCTGACCGGGAAGTTGACCGACTTGAGGATCGCATGCAGGTCATCTTCCTTGAGCTCGAAGGCCACCCGCAGCTTCTTGAGGATGAGGTTGTTGGTTACCGGCAGCTCGATCGGCTGCGGCGGGCGGCTGTCATCCTTGCCGCGGCGGTGGATCACCAGGCCGTCGAGAAAGTGCGCCATGACCCGTTCCGGGCACCGCACGAAGCCTTCCTCGTCTTCCTTCTTCAGGTAGGTGGCCAGCACCAGGGGATGCACGTCGAGGCCGGATAGCCCGATGATTTCGGCCATCTTGGCGTCATTCACCTTGAGCATGTAGCGCAGGCTGCGCAGGACGTCGTTGTGGTTCATTGTTGCAGAATCCTGTTCAGGTGCCGCACCTGTGGCGCGGCGTATTGCTTAGAAACGTTCGGTAGTGGCCAGGTAGCGCCACTGGCCCAGGGGCAGCTTGCCCATCGATACGCCACCCAGGCGAATGCGGCGCATGCCTACCAGCTCCAGGCGCAGGTAGGCGCACAGCTCTGCGATCTGCCCGGGCTGCGGGTTTTTCAGGGCCATGCGCAGGTGGGTTTCGTTCTGCCAGCTGGCCTTGGCTTTAGGCAGCTCGCGGTCATTGCGGGTGGCACCGCGCGCCAGGCGTTCCAGCGCCTGGGGCGTGGTCTCGCCGCGCACTTCAACGATGAATTCCTGTTCCAGGCGGCGCAGGTCGGCGTCGATCTTGCGGGTTACCCGCCAGTCCTGGGTGAATACCTGCAGGCCGCTGGCGCCGCGCTCCAGCGGCGCCACGCAGGCCTGCCGGGCAAAATGCCCGTGCAGTGCGCGCACGCCTTCGCGGTGGGCTTCGCTGAGGTTGCTCATGTTCATGCTGGCGCGGGAGGTTTCGCTGTCCACGCTGGCCGGCTGGTTCAGCAGCAGGGTTACCGGTTCCAGCGTTTCGGCACGGGCACCCGGCAGCAGTTCGACGCGCTGCTGTTCGACCTTGAACTGCGGTTGCTCGACCACCACGCCATCGACCGTGACCCAGCCGCCCTCGATATACAGCTCGGCCTCGCGGCGGGAGCAGCCAAGCTGCTCGATAAGGCGTTTGGACAGGCGGACGGGTTCGGACATGACGGCAATTCGCAAAGGCAGGGAAAGACCTGCATTGTACCTGCCCGCGCGGCAGAGGGGCTGGGAATCTGTGTCATTTACGCCGTTTTGCGCAGGCGCATGTGCAGCAGCGGGTAGGGTTGCCCCAGGCCGTCGGTTTCCGAACGGCCGATCACCTCGAAGCCCTCGTGCAGGTAGAAGCCCAAGGCTTGCGGGTTCTGTTCGTTGACGTCCAGGCGCTCGGCATTCAGTTCGTCGATCGCATAGCGCAGCAGGCGCTTGCCAACCCCTTTGCCACGGTACTCCGGTGCGACGAACAGCATGTCCACGCGCCCGTTGGCGACCCCGGCGAAGCCGCAGATGCGCTGGCGGTCCTTGCAGCAGATCAGCATCACTGCATCGAGGTAGCGACGCAGCACCTGGTCGCGCAGCAAGACGATGTAGCAATCCGGCAGGAAGTCGTGGGTGGCGCGTACCGAGTCCTCCCACACCTGTACCAGTTCGCCGTAGTCACTCAAGCGCGGGGTTTGCAGCGTCAGTACCGAATGCATGCCGGTGTTCCTCCATGACGATAAGGCAAACATAGCAGGCCAACCACCGGTCGGCTTCTCCGTGCGCTGCTTGAACCTCGGGGTTTGGCGGTCTATTACTTTCCTGTGGGAAAAATTCCCACACAATGAAAGGCAAGAACCGAACACAGGATTCCCGGCTTGATTTGGCGTTTCTCATGGCGACGACCTGGAGACGAAATATGCAAATACATGTGCTGTTCAAAAAGGCGCTACTGGCGGTTGCCGTTGCTGGCGTGCTGTCGACTTCCATCGTTCTGATCCCAGACTCGATATCCAATGGCTCCAGCGCCTACGCCAAGGATGGTGGTGGCGGTGGTGGTCACGGAGGTGGGGGCGGCGGTGGCCACGGTGGTGGTGGAGGTGGCCATGGTGGGGGCGGCGGTGGTGGCCATGGTGGTGGCGGCGGTGGTCACGGTGGTGGCGGTGGCGGCCATGGCGGTGAAGGCGGCGGCCACGGCGCTGGCGGGGATGGAGATGGCCATGCCGGCAACAGTGGGCGCGGCCATGACGGCTCCTCGAACTCTGGGCGCAGCGGCAACCACGCTGAAGCAGGTGATGATCATGGCAATCACGTTGGCGGTGAGCCTGGGGACGATCACGGCAATCACGTTGGTGGTGAACCCGGTGACGATCATGGCAATCACGTTGGCGGTGAGCCCGGGGACGACCATGGCAATCATGTTGGCGGTGAGCCTGGCGATGACCACGGCAATCACGCTGGTGGTGAACCTGGTGATGATCGTGGCGACCATTTGGGTGGCGAACCGGGTGATGACCGCGGTGAGCATGCCGCAGGCGAACCGGGTGATGACAACAGCAGGAGCTGACTGGCTCTGAACGGTCTCATGCAGCGCCCACGGGGCGGGCCTGCATGAGGCCAGGTTCGGATACACGGCAGCCCCACTCAACGCGAATGCAATGAGCGCCGACGACTATCCCTCATCTCGTCCGGGATATGGTCACAGTTGGTGTGGGATCTTTTCCCGCGTCGTATACTGGGTTCATCTGTCAAGGAATGCGCTCAATGCAATCGCCTACCATCCCACCTTCGATGTTAAGCGCACTGCGGCGTGTCATGCGCCCTCTGGTGCGCCTGATGCTGCGCAAAGGGGTCACCTACACGATGTTCGCCGACCTGCTCAAGGAAGT
Source organism: Pseudomonas sp. UBA6753 (assembly GCF_002453565.1). Lineage (NCBI taxonomy): Bacteria > Pseudomonadati > Pseudomonadota > Gammaproteobacteria > Pseudomonadales > Pseudomonadaceae > Pseudomonas > Pseudomonas sp. UBA6753. Next base: position 30,205 of record NZ_DKHD01000023.1, read on the forward strand.
GTTCGTCGATGTGGCCCATCGCGAGTTTCGCCTGGACGGTACAGTGCCGACCGACAGCCGCATCAGCCTGCTCACGGGCGTGCATCGCAAGGATGTCCGGCGTTTGCGCAGCGAGGGGGGCGCATTGCTCGCCGCGCTGCCGGAAAACATCACGTTAGGCGCACAGTTGGTCAATATGTGGACCACTGGCAAGCCGTTCTGCTCGGCGCCTGGCCAGGCGCTGCCGTTGCCGCGCCTGGCGAGCGTTGGCGGCGATTGTTCCTTCGATGCCCTGGTGGCGAAGATCAGCACCGACATCCGCGGGCGGGTGGTGCTGGATGAGTGGTTGCGCCTGGGTATCGTCCGGCTCGACGACCAGGACTGTGTTCACCTGGAGGCCCAGGCATTCGTGCCGCAGAAGGGCTTCGACGAAAAGGCCGCTTACTTTGGCCACAACCTGCATGACCATGCCTGCGCGGCAGTGCACAACCTGAGTGGGGACGGCCAGCCGTTCTTTGAACGCAGTGTGCACTACGACGCCTTGAGCCCGGCCAGCGTCGACCATCTGCGTGCGGCGGTGGACAAGGACGGCATGCAGATGCTGCTTGCCTTCAGCCGGCTCGCATCAGGCCTGGAAGATGCCGATGTGCCCAGCGCCGAGCAACGTCAGCGCATCACGGTCGGGCTTTATTTCTACACTGAAACTACCGACCCCGATTTATCGAAGACACCAGACCCATGACTTCCCTCGCGCGCTTCCTCAGTGTCGTCACACTGCTCCTGGGTTTCGGGCTGAACCTGGTGGCGCCTGCCGAGGTGGCCGCAGCACCGGTATGTGTCAGCCGTGACGAAGTGGGTATGGCGGGGGCGGCGGGCTTGCAGGTTCCGGGCGGTATTGGTGGTACCGGGGCCAGGACGGGCGGGGTCGGTGGTACCGGTGTACGCAGCGAAAACGGCGGAGTGGGTGGCACCGGTGCGCCGCTGCCGCAGCGTCCCGGTGGCACGGGCGGGACCGGTGCGGTGGCCGACGGTGTGGACGGCACCTTCATCGATCACGGCGGGGTAGGCGGTACCGGCGCACCGATCCTGCACCCTGGCGGTACCGGTGGCACGGGCATCGTCGGCACCATCACCGGGTTTGCCTCGATCTGCGTCAATGGCCTGGAAGTGCACTTTGGCAAGGATGTGCCGGTGAGTGAAAACGGTGCGCCTGCCAGTAGCGCTCACCTGGCAATCGGCCAGGTTGTCGCGGTGGAGGCATTTGCCGGCAAACGCGGCCTGCAAGCAGGGCGCATCTCGATCCTCAACGTTTACGAAGGGCCGCTGACGGCACTGCCCAATGCTTCGGCCCCCCTGCGGGTCATGGGCCAACCTGTGCGGCTTGCTGCAGGGGCGCGGGTGGCTGAAGGGCTGCGCCCGGGCGAGCCGGTCAGGGTCAGTGGCCTGCGCGATGCCAGGGGCGAAGTGGTAGCCAGTCGTATCGAGCGGGCGCCGGGCCTCAGGGAAGCCAGTGCCATCGGTGCGGTTGACCGTGCCGGCAGCCTCCAGGGGCTGAAGCTGGGAACCCGTGTGGCACCTGCGCGGGAAGTGCTGGTACGTGGGCAGTGGACCGGACGCCAGCTGGAAGTGGCGCAAACCCGCCCAGACCCGAGCCTGCCTTTTGCTGGCCGTGTGCAGACGGCGGTGATAGAGGGGCTGGTACAGCGCAGCCACGCTCAACAACTGGTGGTGGCAGGCATCAAGGTGACGCTGGGGCAGGGCACCGTGATCGTCGGCAAGCAACCCGCGGCATTGGCGCTCGACCAACGTGTGCGGGTGAGCGGGGTATTCAATGGCAGGCACGAGCTGCGGGCAACCCGCGTGGAGTTCGATGACGACCGTGCCGACAACCCGGACAGAGGGCATTCGGGGCGTGGCAGCGAGCACGGCACCCGTGACGCTGAAGCTTCCAGCAATAGCGGGCATGGCGGACGCGATGCGACCAGTGATCGCATTGAAAGCAGTGATGACCACAGCGGGCACGGCAGTGTTGACGATTCCAGTGGTCGGGACAGTACTGAAAGCGTGGACAAGTCCGGAAGGTCGGAACATGTCGACACCGTGGAACAACCTGAGAGCAGCAATAGTGGCAGCTCTGACCGGGTAGAGAAGGTCGAGCTTGAAAAGGTGGAAAAGATCGAAAAAGCAGAGAAGGTTGAAAAGGTAGAGAAAGTAGAAAAAGTCGAGAAGATCGAGAAAGCCGAGAAGCCCGAAAAGGTCGAGAAGATCGAAAAGCCTGAGAAAGTCGAGAAGGTAGAAAAAGTTGAGAAGGTCGAGAAAGTAGAGAAGGTTGAAAAGGTCGAAAGGCCCGAGACAGTAGAGAAAGTCGAAAAAGTGGAGCATCCAGAGCGATCCGGGCATTAGGCAACTAGGCTGGGTAAGTGCTATCACCCTTCCCGTCCGGGATACCGAGGTGCAGATGAGACCCACGCTCCCTCTTTTCGCCTGCTTGCTGTCATGCGCCAGCGCATCGGTGCTGGGCGATACCTTCAGCGCCGCCATAGGCATGGACTATTCAAGTGGCGACTATGGCACGGGTACAACCTCGGAAATCTGGTACGTCCCCGTGGTCGGCAAGTATGAAACCGGCCCGATGACCTACAAGGTCACCGTGCCCTGGCTGCGCATCACCAACCCTGAAGTGGGCCCGAATGGTGACCCCTTGCCCGGTGGCTGCCGGGATGTGGAAAGCGGGCTGGGGGACACGGTTGCCAGCGCCGGTTATGCCCTGCTCGATGGCAGTGACGGCGGCCTGATGCTGGACCTGATCGGCAAGGTCAAATTCCCCACTGCCGATGAAGACCAGTGCCTGGGCACCGGTGAATACGACTACACCGGCCAGGTCGACATCGCCAAGGCCTTTGGCCCGGTGACCGGCTTCGCGACCCTGGGCTGGAAGAAGTTCGGCGACCCGCCCGACAGCGATTTCGACGACCCGATATTTGCCAGTCTCGGCTTCGCCATGCCCGTGGCTGCAGGCACTTCCGCGGGCGCCTCCTACGACTGGCGGCAGAAAGTCGTCTCGACGGGCGCGCAGATCAAGGAACTTACCCTGTTCCTGACACACAAGCTCAACCAGCAGTGGAAAGTGCAACTCTATGCAGTCAAAGGCTTCTCGGATGCCAGCCCGGATGCAGAGGGCGGCCTGATGCTTTTTCACGCGTTCTGACGAAAAAGCCCCAGACCCGGTAATGCCTGTCAGATAGCGTCAATGGGGCCGCGAAGCGGCCCCAAATTACATAACTGACAGGCATTATGTTCCAGCGCGATTAAATGGGTTCAGCCCACATGTCGTATTCGTCGGCATCCACCACGCGGCAACGTACCTTGTCACCCGGCTTGAAGCCGTGGTCGCCATCGATGAACACGCTGCCGTCGATTTCCGGGGCATCGAAGAAGCTGCGGCCAACCGAACCTTGCTCTTCCACTTCATCGATCAGCACGTCGATTTCCTTGCCGATGCGCAGTTGCAGGCGGGCGGCGCTGATGGCCTGCTGGTGGGCCATGAAGCGGTCCCAGCGGTCCTGCTTGACGTCGTCCGGCACTTCTTCCAGGCCCAGGTCGTTGGCCGGGGCGCCTTCCACCGGCGAGTACTGGAAGCAGCCCACGCGGTCCAGCTGGGCTTCGGTCAGCCAGTCCAGCAGGTACTGGAAGTCTTCCTCGGTCTCGCCCGGGAAGCCGACGATGAAGGTGGAGCGAATCACCAGCTCCGGGCACTGCTCGCGCCAGTTCTTGATACGTGCCAGGGTGCGGTCTTCGAAGGCCGGGCGCTTCATGGCCTTGAGCACTTTCGGGCTGGCGTGCTGGAACGGGATATCCAGGTACGGCAGGATCTTGCCGGCGGCCATCAGCGGGATCACGTCGTCTACGTTCGGGTACGGGTACACGTAGTGCAGACGTACCCAGGCACCCAGGCTGCTCAGGGCTTCGCACAGCTCGAGCATGCGGGTCTTGACCGGGCGGCCGTTCCAGAAGTCGGTCTTGTACTTGACGTCGACGCCGTAGGCGCTGGTGTCCTGGGAAATCACCAGGATTTCCTTGACCCCGGCCTTGACCAGGCGCTCGGCCTCGCTCAGCACTTCGCCGACCGGGCGGCTGACCAGTTTGCCGCGCATCGACGGGATGATGCAGAAACTGCAGCTGTGGTTGCAGCCTTCGGAAATCTTCAGGTACGCATAGTGGCGCGGGGTCAGCTTGACGCCCTGCGGCGGTACCAGGTCGATCAGCGGGTTGTGGTCCTGGCGTGGCGGCACCACTTCGTGCACGGCGTTGACCACCTGCTCGTACTGCTGCGGGCCGGTTACCGACAGCACGCTCGGGTGCACGTCACGGATGCTGCCTTCCTCGACACCCATGCAGCCGGTGACGATGACCTTGCCGTTTTCCTTGATCGCTTCGCCGATCACTTCCAGCGACTCGGCCTTGGCGCTGTCGATGAAGCCGCAGGTGTTGACCACCACCACGTCGGCGTCCTCGTAGGTGGGCACGACTTCATAGCCTTCCATGCGCAGCTGGGTCAGGATGCGCTCGGAATCGACCAGGGCTTTTGGGCAACCCAGGCTTACGAAACCTACCTTGGGGGTGGCGGGCGTGGTGGACATGACTAACCTCGGTATTGAATGCAGGTCGCCCGACCGGAATCGGGGGCGATCTTGACGGGCGCTTTTGGCGCCTCTGATCAAAAAGTGCGCAATTCTAGCGAGCGCAGGGTCGCTTGACCAGCAGAAATGCGACGAACGCTGCGCTATGCTTCGCGCCATTGTGTCGGGGGTATCAGTATCACCTGGCGCATGGGGAATTCTACTGGCCTTGCAAGGCCGTCTGCGGGAGTGGTCGATGGTTCAGGCAAGCAGTCACGCCGAGGGCGGGCACGAGGGGAAGCAGGGCGCGACGCGGTCGCTGAGCCTGCTCGTGGCGGCGGTCGGGGTGGTTTATGGCGATATTGGTACCAGTCCGTTGTATACCCTCAAGGAAGTCTTCAGCGGCGGGTACGGAGTGCCGGTCAACCATGACGGCGTGCTGGGGATCCTGTCGCTGATCCTGTGGTCGCTGCTGTGGGTGGTGTCGTTCAAGTACGTGATGTTCATCCTGCGCGCCGACAACCAGGGCGAGGGTGGCACCATGGCTCTGACTGCACTGGCGCGGCGGGCCACGGCGGCCTACCCGAGGTTGCGTACGCTGATGGTGGTGTGCGGGTTGATCGGCGCTTCGCTGTTCTATGGCGACAGCATGATCACCCCTGCGGTGTCGGTACTGTCGGCGGTCGAGGGCATGGGGCTGGCCTTCGAAGGCATCGACCACTGGGTTGTACCGATTTCGCTGGTGATCCTGGTGGCGCTGTTCCTGGTGCAGAAGCACGGCACCGAGAAGATCGGCAAGCTGTTTGGCCCGATCATGGTCACCTGGTTCCTGGCGCTGGGCTCGCTGGGCGTGTACGGCATATCGCAGAGCCCGGAAGTGCTCAAGGCTTTCAACCCGGCCTGGGCGGTCAACTTCTTCGTGGTTCACCCCGGCATGGGCGTTGCCATTCTCGGCGCGGTGGTCCTGGCGCTGACCGGTGCCGAGGCGCTGTACGCCGACATGGGCCACTTTGGCCGCAAGCCGATCGCTCGGGCCTGGTTTGCCCTGGTGCTGCCGGCACTGGTGCTCAACTACTTTGGCCAGGGCGCGTTGCTGCTGCAGGACCCGGATGCTGCACGTAACCCGTTCTACCTGCTGGCGCCGGGCTGGGCACTGCTGCCGATGGTCGGCCTGGCTACCATGGCCACGGTGATCGCTTCGCAGGCGGTGATCTCGGGGGCGTTCTCCCTGACCCGCCAGGCCATCCAGCTGGGCTACATCCCACGCATGCAGATCCAGCACACTTCCAGCGATGAACAGGGGCAGATCTATATCGGTGCGATCAACTGGACACTGATGGTCGGCGTGGTACTGCTGGTGCTTGGTTTCGAGTCATCCGGTGCCCTGGCGGCGGCATACGGGGTGGCTGTGACCGGTACCATGCTGATGACCACCATCCTGGTTGCGGCGGTGATGCTGCTGCTATGGAAGTGGCCACCGGTGCTGGCGGTGCCGATCCTGATGGGTTTCCTGTTGGTGGATGGGCTGTTCTTTGCCGCCAACGTGCCGAAGATCATCCAGGGCGGGGCCTTCCCGGTCCTGGCCGGCGCTGTGCTGTTCCTGTTGATGAGCACCTGGAAGCGCGGCAAGCAGATCCTGATGGAGCGTATCGACGAAGGCGCGCTGCCGCTGCAGCTGTTCATCAGCAGTATCCGCATTCAACCGCCGCACCGTGTCGAAGGCACGGCGGTGTTTCTCACGGCGCGCTCCGATGCGGTACCCCATGCGCTGTTGCACAACATGCTGCATAACCAGGTGCTGCACAGCCAGGTGGTGCTGCTGACGGTGGTCAGCGAGGATCGGCCACGGGTGCCGGAGCAGGAGCGCTTTGAGGTGGAGGCCTATGGCGACGGGTTCTTCCGCGTGTTGCTGCACTTTGGCTTCATGGACGAACCGGACGTGCCGGCGGCGTTGAAGCTGTGTCACCTGGAAGATCTGGACTTCAGCCCGATGCGCACCACCTTCTTCCTCAGCCGCGAGACCGTGATCGCCTCACGGCTGGAGGGAATGTCGCGCTGGCGGGGCAATCTGTTCGCGTTCCTGCTGAAGAATGCCAACGGCAACTTGCGCTTCTTCAACCTGCCGCTGAACCGGGTGATCGAGCTGGGGACCCAGGTCGAGATCTGAGGTGCAACACAGATTTCAAGGCAGTACCCGCCCCATGTGGGAGCGGGCGTGCCCGCGAAGCCGGCAACTCGTTGTAGGGCACCGGCTTCGCCGG
>NZ_DKHD01000023.1:37238-167947 GCF_002453565.1 Pseudomonas sp. UBA6753
TGTGGGAGCGGGTTTACCCGCGAATGGGCCGCAAGGTCTTATCAGTTCTGCTCAGCCACGCTGGACTTGCCCTGGCGCGTCTCGATCTCGCCGATCAAGCGCTTGGCCAGTGCCGGGTAGTTTTCGTCGAAGTGGTGGCCCCCCGGCAGTTTCAGGCGTTCACCCACCGCAGTCTTGTCGGTGCAACCGCTCTCGTCGGTTTCTTCCACACCATACACGCACACCACCTTGGAGGCCGGCAGCCTGGCCATTTCCGGCCCGGTTGGCGCTTCCTGGCCTTCCTTGCCCAGCCAGCCCTCGACTTCGATCTCGAAACTGCCGCTGCGGGCAAAGGCCAGCAGCATCACCGCGTCGATACGCTGCTGGTCCTCGGCCGGCAGGCGGTTGTATATCGCCGGCAGCACGTCGGCACCGAACGAATAACCGGTCAGCACGAAGCGCTTGGTGCCCCATTTCTGCCGGTAGTGCTGCATCAGCTCGGACAGGTCGGCGGCGCTTTGTTCCGGGGTCTTGTGCTGCCAGTAGTAGCGCAGCGTATCGATGCCGACCACCGGGTAGCCAAGCTTGGCCATTTCCCCGGCCACGTCGCGGTCCAGGTCCCGCCAGCCGCCATCACCGGAAAGGAACAGGGTGACCGTGTCGGTGGTCTGCCCGGCTGGCACCTCGACCACCGGGATGGCCAGGGCGTTGCCGTCGTGGCCGACCAGGGCCTGGGTCAGCTGGGCCTTGAGCACTTGTGGCAGGTGAATGTCGTAGTCGCTGATACTGGTTTCGGCATTGGCCTGGTCGCGCACGAAGGCGGCGCTGGCGTCATCCGGGTTGTCGTTCCAGGCGACGTTCCAGTGGCCGTGGGCGGCCGACTTCGGCAGCGCTGCCTGGCAGCCGGGCTGTTCCAGGCTGAAGTCCACGGAAATCGCCCGTGCCTTGTCGTTGTTCTGGCTGGCCAGCCAGCGCCACGCCTGAGAGGCGCCAGGGCCGATACCGGCGACCAGGGTCGGTTTCTCCGGCAGCTGGCCCATGGCCTGGTCCAAGGCCTGTTGCTGCTTGCTGCAGTCATTGGGCGGCAGGATCACCTGCACCAGTTGCGCTTCGCCGGCCTGGGCCAGATCCAGCAGCTGCCTGTCGGTCAGCGCCTGGTCCTGGGGTACACCGATGGCCACTCGGGCCTTGGGGTGCACGCCTGGGGTCACACGGGTGATGCGGGTGTCATTGATGCTCAGTTGTTCCAGGCGTGCCTCGGGGGCAGGGCGCGTCCATAGCCAGAACGCCAGCGCCCCTCCCAGGGCGGCCAACAGCAGGGGAACCAGCAGGTACAGCCAAAAGCGTCGGGTCATCAACGTTTCACCAATCCAGTCAGGCCGCCTGCGATCAGGGCGGCGGTGTCGGCCAGTGCCACCAGCGGGTCGAGCCCGGCCGGCACGGCCATGTAGCGGGGTTCCCAGTCCGGTTGGAACTTGTCCTTGAAGCGTCGAAGCCCCTGGAAGTTGTACAGCTGCTCGCCACGGCGGAACACCATCGAGCCCAGGCGCTGGGTCAAGGGCGCGCCACGCCGCGGCTGCAGGCCGGAAAGCGGCACCATGCCCAGGCTGAAGCGGGCGTAGTCATGGCTTTTGTAGTGCAAGATCAGGCCGATCATCATGAATTCCATGGTCAGCTTCGGGGCCTCGGGGTGCGCACGCATCAGGTCGAGGCTGGCCAGTTCGTTGCCATGGGTTTCCAGCAGGTTGGCGAAAGCCACCGGGCGGCCCTGGAAGCGGATCAGGGCAATGCGAAAATGCTGCAGGTATTCAGGGCTGAAGCGCCCCAGCGAGAAGCCTTTCTCGCGCACGTTCTTGCCGCCAAGCCAGGCGTCGGATATTTCCTTCAGCTCTGCCAGCGGGGCATGCCCGGGTTCGTGGATTTCCAGGCTCAAACCGTCACGGCCGCCGCGGTTCCAGGTGTAGCGCAGGTCCTTCATCTCCTTGCCCTTGGCTTCGAGGTCGAAGCGGCGCAAGTCGACCCGGGCTTCTTCGCCCAGCTTCAGCGCGGTCAGGCCGATGTCCATGTAGAACGGCAGGTTCTCGGCGCGCACCTGATAGAACACCGGGCGGGCATGGTGCAGGTCGCACAGGTCGCGGAATTGCCAGATCATCTCGGCGCGCTCCTGGGCCGGGCCGATCGGGTCGTACAGCGCCACCAGGCTGCGGCCGCGACGGGCGTACATGAGGAAGGCGTTGTCGCGAGGGTGGAACAGCAGCGCCTTGTCACCGGTCAGGGCCAGGCCGCCATCGGGCTGGTCGGAGGCCAGCAGAATGCGGTTGGCACGCAGCAACTCCTCCTCGTCAGGCAGGTGAATCACCGGTGGTGCAGTGCGCAGCAGCCAGGTCAGGGCCACGGCCGCCAGCAGCACTGCGCTGCCCATGGCGGCGCGCAGGCCACGCGGGGCATCGGCATCGAGGGTGAACTGCCACCACAGCTGATGGCTGTAGGGCACATCCTGGTAGGCGAACAGCAACAACCACACCGATGCGCCTACCACACAGGCGCTGGCCACCAGAAACACCGGCGAGAATGGCAACTCGAGCAAACGGCTGGGGCGGTAGAAGGAACGGCGGAACAAGGCGAGCAGGGCGGCAGTGAGGGTCAGCAGGCAGGCCTCTTCCCAATCGAAGCCCTTGAGCAGTGACAGCAGGGCGCCGACCAGCAACAGCACGGTGGTCAGCAGCCAGGCGGCGGACAGGCGCCGGCGCAGGCCCTGGGCCAGCAGCAGGCACAGCACGCCGATCAGGCTGGCGCCGAAGTGCGAGGCGTCGATCAGGCGGTGCGGTACCAGGAAACCCATGTGCTCCAGGCGGGTGTCGATCTCGGGCGTGGCCCCGGAGAACAGCAGCACCACCCCGGACAGGAACACCAGGATCGACAGGATCGGCGCGGCCAGCCCGGAAGCGGCCTTGATAGCCTGTTGCGCGAACAGCAGGCGCCGGGCCTCGTTGGCCAGCAGCAGCACGCAGGCCAGCAGCAGCGGCAGCACCACGTAGATCAGCCGATACAGCAGCAGGGCCGCTGCCAGCGGCGCGGCGCCGAGTTGGTCGGCAAAAGCCGCCAGCAGGATCGCTTCGAATACCCCGACGCCGCCCGGTACGTGGCTGAGCACACCTGCGGCCAAGGCCAGCAGGTACACCAGGACAAAGGCACCGAACGGCGGTGCTTCGGGCAGCAGCAGATACAGCACGGTGGCGGCAGCGGCGACATCCAGTGCGGTGATCAGCAATTGCAGGGCTGCCAGGCGTGCGCCAGGCAGGCGCAGCGTGCGGCGGCCCAGTTGTACCAGCAGGCTGTTGGCCAGTGGTTGCTCAGCCAGGCGCCGGCGGTACAAGCCGAACACCAGCACGCTGCATACCAGCAGCACGGCTATTGCGACACCCGCCAGCAAGCCAGGCGCCAAACCCAGTGCGGCAGACGCCGCCGGCAGGTCGCTCAAGGTCGCCAAGGCGGCCAGGGGCGGCAGCGCGCAGCCCAGTGACAGGCTGGCAAAAACGGTCATCCGTGCAACTTCACCTGCGCCAACCCCCTGGCGTGCATACAGGCGGTAGCGCACCGAACCGCCCGAAAGCATCGACAGGCCGATGGCGTTGCCGATGGCAAAGGCGCTGAAGCCGCCCAGCACCAGGCTGCTCGCCGGCAGCTTCACGCCGGCATAGCGGCTGGCAGACCACTCGTAGCCCAGCAGGACAACGAAACCGAGCACAGTAGCCAGCAAGGCGCCAAGTAACGACTGGGTCGGCACGCTGAGCATGGCATCGTGCAAGGCATAGATGTCCAATTCGCTCAACAGGTGGCGGCAGGCGACCAAGGCCATGGTGAACAACACCAGGGTCACTACCAGGCCGATGGGCTGGCGGTAGCGGCTCAAGCGTTCGAGCAAGGGCAGGCGTTGCACCGCGCCGGGTAGCGCCGAGGCAAGCGGCACCGGGGGTTCGGGATTGTGCGAAGTCATGGATTGCCCCGGGCTTGCAGCGCGAGGTGAGGGAGAGGTGTGGCCAAGTGAAAGTCCCTTAGGAAAACGTATCCAATGTTACTCCGGCCTCAAGCGTTTTCAGCCGCCTGGCAGGGTTAAAGATAGTTCATGCTGGGAGCGACCTTTCAAGCCTGCGGGTTGGCTGGAGGGCGGGAAAATGGGGGGCAACGAAAATCAGGAGGGGAAAAGCAACAAACCCCGCGCTGCTGTTACACAGGCGGGGTTTGTTCTGACGAATATGGTTGCGGGAGCCGGATTTGANNTACCAGGCTGCTCCATCCCGCGTCAGTGGGGCGCATTCTACAGTTTCCAGAATGGGTGTCAAGCGCTACTCATTGATTTTTTTGAAATTTCTTTCAACGCATTATTTGACGCAAAAGAAAAAGGCCACTGTGTGAACAGTGGCCTTTTCTCGAATCTGGTTGCGGGAGCCGGATTTGANNTACCAGGCTGCTCCATCCCGCGCCTGTGAGATCGAATTCTACGGATTTACCCATGGGTGTCAAGCTTTTTTCTGAAAAAACCTTTCCTGTTCAAACTCTTAGCGTTTGAATATGGCGCGCAGCTCAGGCGCGACGGGGCTTTCAGGCCGATTATCGACCAATGCCGCGCACAGGCTGCATGCCCCGAAGGCACATGCGATACTATCTGTATGAATTTACAGTGCTGACGGTCATCCATGTCCTTGCGCAAGATCATCCACGTCGACTGCGATTGCTTTTATGCCGCGATCGAAATGCGTGACGACCCGCGCCTGGCCGGGCGGCCCATGGCGGTGGGTGGGTCGGCCGACCACCGTGGGGTGATCGCCACCTGCAACTATGAAGCGCGTGCCTACGGCGTGCGTTCGGCCATGTCGTCGCGGCACGCCCTGAAGCTGTGCCCGGACCTGCTGATCGTCAAGCCTCGCTTCGAGGCCTACCGTGAGGCCTCGCGGGAAATCCACACGATCTTCCGCGACTACACCGAGTTGATCGAGCCACTGTCGCTGGACGAGGCCTACCTGGATGTGAGCGACAGCCAGTGGTATTCGGGCAGCGCCACGCGCATTGCCGAGGATATCCGCCGGCGCATCGCCCGCACCCTGCATATCACTGTCTCGGCCGGTGTGGCGCCGAACAAGTTCCTTGCCAAGATCGCCAGTGACTGGCGCAAGCCCAATGGCCTGTTCGTGATTACCCCGGGCGAAGTGGAGGCATTCGTCGCCGCCCTGCCGGTGGCCAGGCTGCACGGGGTGGGCAAGGTAACGGCAGACAAGCTGGCGCGGTTGGGTATCGAAACCTGCCTGGAATTGCGCGAATGGTCGCGCCTGGCGCTGGTGCGCGAGTTCGGCAGCTTTGGCGAGCGTTTGTGGGGGCTGGCGCGGGGTATCGATGAACGTGCGGTGCACAATGACAGTCGCCGGCAGTCGGTCAGCGTGGAAAACACCTACGACACCGATCTGCCGGACCTGGCCAGTTGCCTGGCACGGCTGCCCGAGCTGCTGGAAAGCCTGAACGAGCGTATCGCCCGCATGGACAGCAGTTACCGGCCGGAAAAACCCTTCGTCAAGGTCAAGTTCCATGACTTCAGCCAGACCACCATGGAGCAGGCGGGGGCGGGCAGGGACCTGGAGAGTTATCGACAATTGCTGGGGCAGGCGTTTGCCCGTGGTGGCAAGCCGGTGCGCTTGCTGGGGGTAGGCGTGAGGTTGCGCGACTTGCGCGGGGCGCATGAGCAGCTGGAGCTGTTCCCGCCTCAATAAATGGCCTGGGCCTGGCTGCACGGCCCCCTGTGGGAGCGGCCTTGTGTCGCGAAAGGGCCGCGCAGCGGCCCCAGGATTTCAGCAGTGATGCATCAATTGTCGGGGCTGCTCTGCAGCCCTTTCGCGACACAAGGCCGCTCCCACAGGGGGGATGCGTTGCCGCAGCAGTTACTGCGCGCCCGGGTCGGCCACCAACCGGCCAGTGGCCTTGGTCAGCGACTGCAGAAACTCCTGCTGCAACTCCGGGTCGTTGCGGGTCAGTTCGATCAGGCTCTGTTCCATTTCACTGGCTTCCTCTTCCAGGCCCAGTTCGGACAAGCGCTTGACCCGGTGTACCCATTGGCCGACATCGTCATCTTCGAGGTCATCGAAGATCAGTTCATGGGCTTCGAGCAGCTTGTTGCGCAGGGTTGCGCTGACCAGCAGGCTGGCATCGCCACGTACCGCGTTGTCCTCGTCCAGCACCTGCAGGTGCAGGGTGCCGATGTGGTTGAGGTTCTGCTCGGAGAACGGGCTGTCGAGCAGGTTCAGGCGCAGCACGCCGTTCCTGTCGGTGGTCAGCTCGTGGGTCATCTTGCCGGCCTTGACCTCGACCAGGCGCTCGCTCCAGGGCACGCTGGTAGATTCCTCGCGCTTGCCTTTCTGCACTTCGCTGATCCTGGCCAGGTTCTGCTGGGCACGGCCGTTGGACGGCACGTTCATGAACGGGTTGAGCCCGTCCACGCCATAGCTGAGCCAGTCGTGGGTGATGCTGTCCGGCAGGTTGCCCAGGGCGAAGACATTGACCACGTTGGCACCCACGCCTGCCACCACGGCCACCGCACCCAGCGGGATCTCGTAGATTTCCCGCCAAGGTTGGTAAGGCGTATAGCGGTCATAGCTGCGGGTGACTTCGAATTCGGTGACTTCGAAGCGCTTCTGCTCATGCACGCGCACACGTCGTTGCGGAAGCTCCATCACCTTCGGCTCGCCGACATCGATCTGCAGGGTGTGCTCGAGCAGTTTGCGCTCGACGCGCTCCTCATGGTCGCTGCGCTGGGACATCTGGTTGGCGCAGCCGCTGACGAGCAGGGCGCCGCACAGTGCGGCGCCCCCCAGGGGAAAGGTACTTCGCTTGAACATGATCACTCGTGCATTGGTTATCAGCGGCGAACGCGGGCCTGCAGGAAGGTCAGCACTTCATTGAGCGGCAACGACTGGGCGTCCTGCTCGGTGCGGTGCTTGTACTCCAGGTTGCCTTCGGCCAGGCCGCGATCGCTGACGACGATGCGGTGCGGGATGCCGATCAGCTCCATGTCGGCAAACTTGATGCCTGGGCTGGTCTTCTTGTCACGGTCGTCCAGCAGCACTTCGTAGCCGGCAGCAGTCAGCTCGGCGTACAGCTTGTCGGTCGCCTCGCGAACTACCTCGGTTTCGTAGCGCAGCGGTACCAGGGCGATCTGGAACGGGGCCAGGGCGTCGTTCCAGATGATGCCCTTGTCGTCGTAGCTCTGCTCGATGGCAGCTGCCACCACGCGGGACACACCGATACCGTAGCAGCCCATGGACAGGGTTACCGGCTTGCCGTTCTCGCCCAGTACCTGGCACTTCAGCGCCTCGCTGTACTTGGTGCCGAGCTGGAAGATGTGGCCCACTTCGATGCCGCGCTTGATCACCAGGGTACCCTGGCCGTCCGGGCTCGGGTCGCCTTCGACCACGTTACGCAGGTCGGCGACCTGTGGAACCGGCAGGTCGCGCTCCCAGTTCACGCCGAAGTAGTGCTTGTCGTCGAGGTTGGCGCCAATGCCGAAGTCGCTCATCAGGGCAACCGAGCGGTCGATAACGATTTCCAGCGGCAGGTTCAGCGGGCCGAGCGAGCCGGCGCCGGCACCGATGGCCTCGCGCAGTTCGGCGTCGGTGGCCATGACCAGCGGGTCGGCAACCTGTTCCAGCTTGGCCGCCTTGATTTCGTTGAGCTCATGGTCGCCACGCACGATCAGTGCTACCAGCTTGCCTTCTTCGGCACCGCGCACGATCAGGGTCTTGACGGTCTTTTCGATCGGCAGGCCGAAGTTTTCCACCAGCTGGGCGATGGTCTTGGCGTTTGGCGTGTCGACCAGGCGCAGCTCCTCGGTAGGGGCCGGGCGCACGGTTTCACGCGGGATGGCCTCGGCCTTCTCGATGTTGGCGGCGTAGTCGGAGCTGTCGCTGAAGATCACGTCGTCTTCGCCGGACTCGGCCAGTACGTGGAATTCGTGCGAGTAGCTGCCGCCGATAGAGCCGGTGTCGGCCTGCACTGGGCGGAAGTCCAGGCCCAGGCGGGTGAACACGTTGCTGTACGCCTGGTGCATGCGGTCGTAGGTTTCCTGCAGGGAAGCCTGGTCGGCATGGAATGAGTAGGCGTCCTTCATGATGAACTCGCGGCCGCGCATCAGGCCGAAGCGCGGGCGGATCTCGTCACGGAACTTGGTCTGGATCTGGTACATGTTGAGCGGCAGCTGTTTATAGCTGGACAGCTCGTTGCGGGCCAGGTCGGTGATCACTTCTTCGTGGGTCGGGCCGACGCAGAAGTCGCGCTGGTGGCGGTCCTTCAGGCGCAGCAGTTCGGGGCCGTACTGTTCCCAGCGGCCGGATTCCTGCCACAGTTCGGCGGGCTGGATGCTGGGCATCAGCACTTCCAGGGCGCCGGCGGCGTTCATTTCCTCACGCACCACGGCCTCGACCTTGCGCATCACCCGCAAGCCCATCGGCAGCCAGGTGTACAGGCCGGAGGCCAGTTTGCGGATCATGCCGGCACGCAGCATGAGCTGATGGCTGATGACCACTGCGTCGGCAGGGGTTTCTTTCTGGGTGGCGAGCAAATATTGACTGGTGCGCATGGTGAGCCGTGTCGATTGCCTAAGACATTGAAATGACCCCGCATTGTACGGGGGCGAAACGAAGGCGTACAGGATGCCCCAGGGCGTGACGCTTGTCAGCCAAGAAAAAGCCCGGCGTGATCGCCGGGCTTTTTCAGGTGCGGGGCACTGCAAGCCAGGCTTACAGGATGCTCAGCGGGTACTCCACGATCAGGCGCAGTTCGTCGATCGATGGGGAATCGTAGTAAACGCCATCGGAAGAGCGGTAGGTGGCCTGACGTACGCGGAAGCTCAGGTCTTTCGCCGGGCCGCTCTGCAGTACGTACTTGATATCGACATCGCGTTCCCATTCCTTGCCGTTGCTGGTGCCGGCGACGTTGGCGTCGGTACCGCGTACATAACGGGTCATGAAGGTCAGGCCCGGGATGCCGTATTCGGCGAAGTTCAGGTCGTAGCGAGCCTGCCAGGATTTCTCGTCTTCGGCGTTGAAGTCGGAACGGGCCACGGAGTTGGCCAGGAAGATGGTGCCGCCACCGTCGATGCCATAGCCATAGTCGCCGTCGCCGGTGACTTTCTGGTAGGCCAGGGTGAAGGTGTGAGCGCCGATGTTGTAGGCGCCCGACAGGCTGAACGCGCGGTTGTCCAGCTTGTCGCCATCGAATGCGAGGTAATCGGCCGAGCCTTCGCTCTTGGTGTCATAAATGTTGAAGTCGAACACCAGGCCTTGTTTGTCCGAGATCGGCAGTGCCCAGTTGACGTTGGCGTAGTACTTGCGCCAGTAGTCTTCAACCTTCGAGTAGTACAGGCTGGTGCTGAGGTTGTCGGTGAAGGCGTAGGTACCACCGACCACGTTGGCTTCCTTCAGGCCGAAGCTGTCGCGGTTGGTCTGCTCCTGGGCGGTCAGGCTGGTGAAGTGACCAGCATGCAGGGTCAGGCCCTCGATCTCGTTGCTGGTGATCAGGGTGCCCTGAGCGATTTCTGGCAGCAGGCGGCTGTCGTCAGTGGCGAAGACCGGCAGAGCGGTGAACTGGTCACCCACTTTCAGCACGGTGTCGGAGATGCGGAACTTGACCGCGCCGCCGCCCTTGGAATATTCATCCTGCGCACGACCGTCGGAGTCGTTCGGGAACAGGCCGGTATTGACGCGGCCCCTGCCGCTGTCCAGTTTCAGGCCGAGCATGCCGATGGCATCCACACCCACACCCACGGTGCCCTGGGTGAAGCCGGACTCGAAGGTGCCGAGGAAGCCCAGGCCGGTTTCTTCGCGACGGCTCTGGCCGCCTTCGTTGTTACGGAAGTCACGGCTGAAGTACAGCATGCGGGTCTTGACGTTCAGCTTGCTGTCTTCGATGAAACCTTTGGACTCGTCCTGGGAAGAGGCCAATGCCAACTGCGAGGTCCCTGCCGCAACGGCCAGGGCGATCATGCTCCACTTCATCACGCGCATCGTGATTTGCTCCTTTGGTTTTTAGGAAGAGTACCGCTGCGTCCAAGTGTTTTAGTTATATGGGGCAGCTCTTTCTTGTTATGTCGGCGAAAATGTATAGCACGCTGACTGTTGTTGGCGATATGGGTATAAACATCCTTTTCGGAACTTTTTCACCATGTCGCTTTTAAGTATTTCCATGTCGCAAATCACGCCCCGGTTTAAGGGCCGTACAACACCAGCGCTGTTTCTTTCACCGTAACGAACCTGTAACTACCGATTCCGGTTGGGGAAACTCCCTGGTAACCAATGCCGCTGTTGTTATTTGTCGCGTACACCTGTCGATGCAGATGTCGTGCCGACTTGGCGTGAAAGGAATGCAACAAGCGTGCTCAAAATTCGCAACGCTTCATGAAATTTTCACAAAACCTGCTACCGGGGGTCGGAAAGTGCCGTAAACACGGGGCGGGAGCCGCCTGGCGGGGTGTCACAGTCAAGAATCATTAAAATTTGAAAAGCTGTCATGAAAGTCAATGTGTTACCGCAACTTGTTCATGCAGCGTCACCTTTGGGGTGGCAAGTGTGGTGCGAGGTGTACGGGCGGCCTCATTTTGGTGCGAAAAGTAGCGCTGTGTTACCGGGAACGTGCAGGGTATCCTTGCAGGCCTGTTTTCCGCGTGACGCGGGTTGGTTCTGCCTGAAGGAGATTTGCCGTGTTCGTCCTCGATTCGCGTTTGCAGCAGGATTCGCTGGTGCTGGGGGAGTTTGCGCTGTGCCAGTTGCTGCTGAGCAAGGATGCCAACTATCCATGGTTCATCCTGGTGCCCAAGCGCGCCGGTATCAGCGAACTGTTCGAGCTCGATGCTGCGGAGCAGCAGCAGTTGTGGCAGGAAACCACCAGCTTGGCCGAAGCGCTGAAAGCCAGCTACAGCGCCGACAAGATGAACGTGGCCACCCTGGGCAATGTGGTCAGCCAGTTGCACATGCACGTGATCGTGCGCCAGCGCGACGACGCCGCCTGGCCGGCACCGGTGTGGGGCAAGTGCCCGGCGGTGGCCTACACCGACGACCAGGTGCAAGCCATTCGCCAGCGCCTGCGCGGGCTGCAGCTCGCCGGTTACCAGGAGGCCTGACATGTCGCTTGAATCGCGAGTGGTCGAACTGGAAACACGCCAGGCGTTCCAGGATGACACCATCCAGGCGCTGAATGACGTGGTGGTCGAGCAGGGGCGGGTGATCGAGCGGCTACAGTTGCAGATGGCCGAGCTGATCAAGCGTTACGAAGAGATGGTTGGCCAGTACGGCAGCGAAGGGGACGAGGCGCCACCGCCTCATTATTGATACCTGAACCCCTGCAGGAGCGGGCATGCCTGCTCCTGCAGGGGGTGGTTTCTGCAAGTTGGATCAGCGGCGGGTTACCGCAACCACATCCTCGGCCTGCAGGCCCTTGTCGCGGTGCATCACGGAAAACTCCACGCGCTGGCCTTCCACCAGGATGCGGTGGCCTTCGCCGCGAATGGCGCGAAAGTGCACGAAGATATCATCGCCCGAGTCGCGGGAGATGAAGCCGAAGCCTTTGGACGTGTTGAACCACTTCACGGTACCGGTATCACGATTGCCGGCATCCTGCGCCGCGTGCTGGTTGGCGCGTGCCTTGCGCGGGCTGCGGGCAAAGCCCACGGCCAGGTGCACGGCCACGGCCAGCGCAGCGCAGACCAGTGCGACCAGGTTGCCCATTTCCGGGCGGGCCAGTAGTGTCAGGGTCTGCAGCACCACGGCCACCACCAGCAGGGCACAGGCCAGGTGCTGCAACTGCTGCCGCGCGCCGCGGTAGTACAGTGGCACGACCGGGGCCAGCACCAGGTTGAGCAGGCCGAGCAGGGCAAGGTAGACCGCGTCGGGTTGTTGCAGGAAGGGTGTCGCATCGGTTTTCAGGCTGGGTATGAGCGATAGCAGCAAGGCTGCCACGCCCGTCACCAGATGGACGATCTTGAACATGGGGTTGGCTCACAGTTGATAAGGCCGATCACAGGAAGAGCTGGCAGCACGGTGCGCATGAGGTGTAGAGCGCGAACACGTGGCAGGCCAGCCTATGCACCCGGCAATGACAATCCGCACGGGTGGCACCATGCCTATTTAACAGTAAAGCCGCAGGCTACTCAAACCGCAGGCCGCGACGGGCGATGTGTTGCGCCATGTCACATGCGGCGTGTACCAAGTGTTGCTACAGTGGTCGTCACCTGCTTGGGTCTCAAGCCTTATGGAAAGGGGAACTTCATGGCAATCGATATCGGTATCAGTGAAGAAGATCGCAAGTCCATCGTCGATGGGCTGTCCCGCCTGTTGTCGGATACCTACGTGCTGTATCTGAAAACCCATAACTTCCACTGGAACGTCACCGGTCCGTCGTTCCGCACCCTGCACCTGATGTTCGAAGAGCAGTACAACGAACTGGCGCTGGCGGTCGACTCGATCGCCGAGCGCATTCGCGCCCTGGGCTTTCCGGCGCCGGGGGCTTATGCATTCTATGCGCGGCACTCCTCGATCAAGGAGGAAGAAGGGGTGCCGCCTGCCGACGAGATGATCCGCCAGCTGGTCCAGGGCCAGGAAGCCGTGGTGCGTACCGCGCGCAGCATCTTCCCGGTGGTGGACAAGGTCAGTGACGAGCCGACCGCCGACCTGCTGACCCAGCGCATGCAGGTGCACGAGAAAACCGCCTGGATGCTGCGGGTGCTGCTCGACGGCAAGTAATTGACCAGGGCTGTCACATGGCAATTTGAATGCAGCTTTCTTGTTCAAAATCCGAAAGCTTGCACAAACCTTGTGGGAGCGGGCATGCCCGCGAACACCGGCAAGGCCGGTGCCATCCACCGCGTCGCCTGCTTCGCGGGCTCGCCCGCTCCCACAGGTTTTCCGTCACGCTTACCCATCGAGTGTTTGTGCGGGAAGATTTTGCCGCTGCTTTAAGCTCGTCCATCAGCGCTTCATAGGCCACCTGGTACCTGTGACGAGGAAGTGTGGCGCATGATGCAAGCAAGCAAACGTGTGGCTGGCCAGGGGCGTTGGCCGGGTAAACAGTGCATCGACCCGTTCAAGGCGGATTTCGACATGTTGCAGACCCAGCCGGTGTCACGCTCGGTGCGGCTCAACGGCTTTTCCACCTGCCTGCGGCTGGAGGCCGTCTACTGGGGCATCCTGGAGCGCATCGCCGCGGCCAATCGCTGCTCGGTCAGCGCGGTGCTGTCCTACGTCGACCGCGAGGTACACCTGCGCCAAGGTGGGGTGCGCAACTTCAGTGGGCTGATCAGGGTGATCTGCGTCGCCTGGCTGCTGGACCCGCCAAGTGTGCGCTGATCGCCTGGCGGGCTGCGCAGTGCTTGCTAACCATATATAATCCCGCTTTTTGCTGCCCCGGCAGCCAGCGTTGTGGTTGACGAGAGACACCCATGCCCCTTTATGACTATCAATGTGCATCCTGCGAGCACCGCATGGAAGTGCTGCAGAAGATCAGCGCCGCGCCGCTGACCGATTGCCCGGCCTGCCAGGCGCCGGCGCTGAAGAAGCTGCTGTCGGTGCCAGGCTTCCGCCTGAGCGGTAACGGTTGGTACGAAACCGACTTCAAGACCGGGGCGAAAAAGAATCTGGCAGGCGGCGACAAGGCCGACTGAGTTGAATGCTGTGACCGGGTCTTGCAGTATTAGCCCTCTCCGGGCGGCCAAGGCCTCCACCGAATACACGAATCACGAGAAGCGAAACCACCATCATGATGCGCAGCCATTATTGCGGCCAACTGAACGAGAGCCTGGACGGCCAGGAAGTCACCCTTTGCGGCTGGGTCCATCGTCGCCGCGACCACGGCGGGGTGATCTTCCTCGACATCCGTGACCGCGAAGGCATGGCCCAGGTCGTGTTCGACCCGGATCGCGCCGAAACCTTCGCCGCTGCCGACCGCGTGCGCAGCGAATACGTCGTGCAGATCACCGGCAAGGTCCGCAAGCGCCCTGAAGGTGCGGTGAATGCCAACATGGCTTCCGGCGCCATCGAGATCCTCGGCTACCAGCTGAACGTGCTCAACGAAGCGGAAACCCCGCCGTTCCCGCTGAACGAATACTCCGACGTCGGCGAGGAAACCCGCCTGCGCTACCGCTTCATCGACCTGCGTCGCCCGGAAATGGCCGACAAGCTGCGCCTGCGTTCGCGCATCACCAGCAGCATCCGTCGCTTCCTCGACGAGAACGGCTTCCTCGACGTCGAGACGCCGATCCTGACCCGTGCCACCCCGGAAGGCGCGCGTGACTACCTGGTGCCTAGCCGTACCCACGCCGGCAGCTTCTTCGCCCTGCCGCAGTCGCCGCAGCTGTTCAAGCAGCTGTTGATGGTCGCCGGCTTCGACCGCTACTACCAGATCGCCAAGTGCTTCCGTGACGAAGACCTGCGCGCCGACCGCCAGCCGGAATTCACCCAGATCGACATCGAGACCAGCTTCCTCGATGAAAGCGAGATCATGGGCCTGACCGAAAGCATGATCCGCAAGCTGTTCAAGGAAGTGCTGGATCTGGAATTCGGCGAATTCCCGCACATGACCTTCGAAGAGGCCATGCGCCGCTACGGTTCCGACAAGCCGGACCTGCGTATTCCGCTGGAACTGGTCGACGTTGCCGACCAGCTCAAGGATGTCGACTTCAAGGTGTTCGCCGGCCCGGCCAACGATCCGAAGTGCCGCGTTACCGCCCTGCGCCTGCCAGGCGGCGCCAGCATGCCGCGCAGCAAGATCGACGAGTACACCAAGTTCGTCGGCATCTACGGTGCCAAGGGCCTGGCCTACATCAAGGTCAACGAGCGCGCCAAGGGCGTCGAAGGCCTGCAGTCGCCGATCGTCAAGAACATCCCCGAGGCCAACCTCAACACCATCCTCGACCGCGTTGGCGCCGTTGACGGCGACATCGTGTTCTTCGGTGCCGACAAGTTCAAGGTGGTCAGCGAAGCCCTGGGCGCGCTGCGTATCCGCCTGGGTCACGACTTCGAGCTGCTGACCTGCGAGTGGGCACCGATGTGGGTGGTCGACTTCCCGATGTTCGAAGAGAACGAGGACGGCAGCTTCACCGCGCTGCACCACCCGTTCACCGCGCCGAAGTGCACCCCGGAAGAGCTCGAGGCCAACCCGGCCGTGGCCCTGTCCCGTGCCTACGACATGGTCCTGAACGGTACCGAACTGGGTGGTGGTTCGATCCGTATCCACCGTAAAGAGATGCAGCAGGCCGTGTTCCGCCTGCTGGGCATCGAGGCGGCAGAACAGGAAGAGAAGTTCGGCTTCCTGCTCGACGCCCTGAAGTTCGGTGCACCGCCTCACGGTGGCCTGGCCTTCGGCCTGGACCGCCTGGTCATGCTGATGACCGGCGCCCAGTCGATCCGTGAAGTGATCGCCTTCCCGAAAACCCAGAGCGCCGCGTGCGTCATGACCCAGGCCCCTGGCATGGTCGACGCCAAGGCCCTGCGCGAGCTGCACATCCGACTGCGCGAACAGACCAAGGTCGAGTAAGCAGTCCCCGGGCGCATCCACATGGATGCGCCTTTGCGTTTCGGCGCAGGCAATTTCCCGTCCCGCCCCGTACAGGGGCGGGGCTGTTTGTGATTCAAAGGATTCGGAGTCGTTATGGCTGGTCATTCCAAGTGGGCGAACATCAAGCACCGCAAAGAGCGCCAGGATGCCAAGAGAGGCAAGATCTTCACCAAGTGGATCCGCGAACTGACGGTCGCTGCCAAGCAGGGTGGTGCTGACCCGGCATCCAACCCGCGCCTGCGTTTGGCGCTGGACAAGGCCCTGGGCGCCAACATGAGCCGCGACATCATCGATCGTGCCGTGGCCCGTGGTGCCGGCACCAACGAAAGCGACAACGTCGAAGAGCTCAGCTACGAAGGTTACGGCCCGGGTGGCGTGGCGATCATGGTCGAGGCCATGACCGACAACCGCAACCGTACCGCCGCTGCCGTGCGTCATGCCTTCACCAAGTGTGGTGGCAACCTGGGTACCGACGGTTCGGTGGCCTACCTGTTCGAGCGCAAGGGGCAGATCAGCTTTGCCCCGGGCGTGGAAGAAGACGCGCTGATGGAAGCGGCGATGGAAGCCGATGCCGATGACGTGGTGGCCAACGACGACGGCTCGTTCGACGTGTTCACCTCGTTCAACAGCTTCTACGCCGTGCGCAATGCCCTGGAAGAGGCGGGCTTCAAGGCCGCTGACGCGGAAATCGTCATGCAGCCGACCACCAGCGCCGAACTCGACCAGGACGGTGCCGAGAAAGTACTCAAGCTGATCGACATGCTCGAAGACCTGGATGACGTGCAGAACGTCTACTCCAATGCCCAGATTTCCGATGAGATCATGGAAAACCTCGGCTAAGGTGTCCTGAGCATTCGGGCCAGGCAGGTAGCTTTATTGGGGCTGCTGTGCAGCCCATCGCCGGCAAGCCAGCTCCCACAGGTACAGTGCCACCCTCAAGTCTTGCACTGTACCTGTGGGAGCTGGCTTGCCGGCGATGGGCCGCGCAGCGGCCCCAATGGTGTTAAAACATGAGCTTTGTACGACGGGCACTATGACTCTGATTCTTGGTATCGACCCCGGCTCGCGCATCACCGGCTATGGCGTGGTACGCCAGACCGCCCGTGGTTGCGAGTACGTGGCGTCGGGCTGCATCCGCACCGGCAGCGGCGAGCTGCACGAGCGGTTGCAGATCGTTTTTCGTGGCGTGGGTGAAATCATCGCCCAGCACGGCCCGGTAACCATGGGCATCGAACGGGTGTTCATGGCCCGTAACGCCGACTCGGCGCTCAAGCTCGGCCAGGCCCGTGGCGCGGCCATCGTCGCCGCCGCCGAAGCCGGCCTGGAAATCGCCGAATACAGCGCCACCCAGGTCAAGCAGGCGGTAGCCGGTACCGGTGGGGCCAACAAGGAGCAGGTGATGATGATGGTCATGCACCTGCTGAAACTGACGCAAAAGCCGCAGATCGACGCCTCCGACGCCCTGGCCATCGCCCTGTGCCATGCCCATACCCGCTCCAGCCTGGTGCCGCATGGCCTGGCCACGGCAAGGCGACGCGGCGGGCGCTTGCGTCTGTAGGCGCTTCATGCGCTGATACACATTTTGTTCGGGTGATGCGTTCACCCGCTGCATTTGCTGATAGGGTTGAGCGGTCTTTGACCGGCTCCCCGAGAGGAAGGATCGGAACGTGATTGGACGTTTGCGCGGCACCCTGGCGGAAAAACAGCCGCCGCACCTGATTATCGACGTCAACGGCGTAGGTTACGAACTGGAAGTTCCCATGACCACGCTGTACCGTCTGCCCAAGGTGGGCGAACCCGTAACCGTGCACACCCACCTGGTGGTGCGCGAGGATGCTCACTTGCTCTACGGTTTTGCCGAAAAGCGCGAGCGCGAACTGTTCCGCGAACTCATCCGCCTGAATGGCGTAGGGCCGAAGCTGGCCCTGGCGCTGATGTCCGGGCTGGAAGTGGACGAGCTGGTGCGCTGCGTGCAGGCTCAGGACACCTCGGCCCTGGTGCGTGTGCCCGGTGTTGGCAAGAAAACCGCCGAACGCCTGCTGGTCGAGCTCAAGGACCGCTTCAAGGCTTGGGAAACGTCCCCGGCCATGTTCACCCTGGTCTCCGACGGGCCGCTGCCGGTCGCCAGCGCATCCACGGCCGAAGCCGATGCCGTCAGCGCCCTGGTTTCGCTGGGCTACAAGCCGCAGGAAGCCAGCAAGGCGATCGCCGCGATCAAGGACAAGGCCGGCCTGAGCAGTGAGGAGCTGATCCGCCGCAGCCTGAAAGGGATGATTACCAAGTGATCGAAGCCGACCGCCTGATCGCCGCCAGTGGCCGCGACCGTGAAGAAGTCCAGGACCGTGCGATCCGTCCGCTGCGGCTGGACGAGTACATCGGCCAGCCGGTGGTGCGCGAGCAGATGGCGCTGTTCATCCAGGCCGCCCGTGGCCGCAGCGAGTCGCTCGACCATACGCTGATCTTCGGCCCGCCCGGCCTGGGCAAGACCACCCTGGCCAACATCATCGCCCAGGAAATGGGCGTGTCGGTCAAGAGTACCTCGGGGCCCATCCTCGAGCGCCCGGGCGACCTCGCGGCCATGCTGACCAACCTCGAACCGCACGATGTGCTGTTCATCGACGAGATCCATCGGTTGTCACCGGTCGTCGAAGAGGTGCTGTACCCGGCGATGGAGGACTTCCAGCTCGACATCATGATCGGTGAAGGGCCAGCGGCGCGTTCGATCAAGCTCGACCTGCCGCCGTTCACCCTGGTCGGTGCCACCACCCGTGCCGGCATGCTCACCAACCCGCTGCGGGACCGTTTCGGTATCGTCCAGCGCCTGGAGTTCTACAGCGACAAGGACCTGGCCACCATCGTCAGCCGTTCGGCCGGCATCCTCGGCCTGGCCATCGAAGACCAGGGTGCCTACGAGATCGCCCGCCGCGCCCGTGGCACGCCACGTATCGCCAACCGCCTGCTGCGCCGCGTGCGCGACTACGCCGAAGTGCGCGGCAAGGGCCAGATCACCAAGGCTGTGGCCGACATGGCGCTCAACCTGCTGGACGTCGACGAGCGCGGTTTCGACCACTCCGACCGCCGCCTGCTGCTGACCATGATCGAGAAGTTCGACGGTGGCCCGGTCGGCGTGGACAACCTGGCCGCGGCCATCAGTGAAGAGCGTCACACCATCGAGGACGTGCTCGAGCCGTACCTGATCCAGCAAGGCTACATCATGCGCACGCCGCGCGGCCGCGTGGTCACCCGGCATGCCTACCTGCACTTTGGCTTGAACGTGCCCGGGCGCCTGGGGGAGGGTGGGGATTTTTCCGAAACGGGCGATGAGTGACAGATCGAAAACGGCTTTTCGTGGTCCTACCGCTGGCATGCCGAGGGTGCGCTGGCAATAAGACATTAATGAAGAAAAAACAGTTGCCACAGCGGATTGGCAAGCTGAGGAGTAAGCACTAGAGTATGCGCGCGCAAAATGGCCTGGAACCGTTCGCACACCGTTGTCGCGTCTATTACGAAGATACCGATGCCGGTGGCGTGGTGTATTACGTCAATTACCTGAAATTCATGGAGCGCGCGCGTACCGAGCGGCTGCGGCACCTGGGCTTTTCCCAGGCGCAGCTGGCCGAAGACAACCTGCTGTTCGTGGTCCACTCCAGCGAAGCGCGCTATCACGCGCCGGCGCGGCTGGACGACGAGCTGCGGGTCACCGCGCAAGTACTTGAACTCAATCGCGCCAGCCTGCGCTTCGTGCAGCAGGTCTGGCGGGAAAAGGATGAAACGCTGCTCTGCGAAGGGCAGTTCCTGGTGGCTGCCGTGCGCGCCGACACTTTCAAACCCCGAGCCATACCCCCGGAGCTGCGTGACGCCTTTGCGGCGGACGGCTCGGGTACTCAATCGAATGCAGGAGAATAAGCGTGGAAGCTAACGTCGTCGACCATACCTCCATGTGGAGTCTGGTCAGCAATGCCAGTGTGCTGGTACAGCTGGTAATGCTGACCCTGGTGGCCGCCTCGGTCACCTCTTGGGTCATGATCTTCCAGCGCAGCACCATGCTGCGCGCCGGTCGTCGTGCGCTGGATGCCTTCGAGGAGCGCTTCTGGTCGGGCATCGACCTTTCCAAGCTGTACCGCCAGGCAGGCAGCAACCCAGACCCGGATTCCGGTGTCGAGCAGGTCTTCCGTGCCGGCTTCAAGGAATTCTCGCGCCTGCGCCAGCAGCCGGGCGTTGACCCGGACGCGGTCATGGAGGGTGTTGCCCGTGCCATGCGCGTAGCCATCTCGCGCGAGGAAGAAAAACTCGAGCAAAGCCTGCCGTTCCTGGCCACCGTCGGTTCGACCAGCCCCTACATCGGCCTGTTCGGTACCGTATGGGGCATCATGAACTCCTTCCGCGGCCTGGCCAGCGCCCAGCAGGCCACCCTGGCCACGGTTGCCCCGGGTATTGCCGAAGCGCTGATCGCCACCGCCATCGGCCTGTTCGCGGCAATCCCGGCGGTTATCGCCTACAACCGCTTCTCGGCCCGCAGCGAAGTGCTGATCGGCCGTTACTACACCTTCGCCGACGAGTTCCAGGCGATCCTGCACCGCAAAGTGCACACCAGCGAAGAGTAATCAGGTAGAAGCCCATGGCCCGAGTTCGCCACAAACGCAAGCCCGTCGCCGAGATGAACGTGGTGCCCTACATCGACGTGATGCTGGTACTGCTGGTCATCTTCATGGTGACGGCGCCCATGCTCAACCAGGGCGTGAAGGTAGACCTGCCCAAGGTTTCCAGTGAAGCCTTGCCGCAGGACAACAACGTCCAGATCCTCACCATCTCCATCAAGGCCGACAAGACCTACTACTGGAACCTCGGCAGCGAAGTCGATACCGACAAGCAGATGGACAAGGCCATGACCTTGCCTGCCATGACCGACGCGGTGACCAAGATCATTGCCGCCGGCCGTGACCAGGGCAAGCAGACCCAGGTGTTCATTCGTGGCGACAAGGCTGTCGACTATGGCGCGGTCATGGGTGCCATGGGCGGGTTGCAGAAGGCCGGTGTCGGTAACGTTGGCCTGATTACCGAGGCGCCCTGATGCAACAGCGAGAGCCATCCGCCTCGGAAAGCTACTTCTGGCCCAGTATCTGGGCCATCGGCCTGCATGTGCTGGTGTTCGCCCTGCTGTTCGTCAGTTTTGCCATGACGCCTGAGCTGCCGCCATCCAAGCCGATCGTCCAGGCTACCCTGTACCAGCTCAAGTCCAAGAGCCAGGCGACCACCCAGACCAATCAGAAGATTGCCGGGGAAGCGAAGAAAACCGCTTCGCGCCAGACCGAGGTCGAGCAGCTGGAACAGAAGAAGGTCGAGCAGGAGGCCGTGAAGGCCGCGGAACAAAAGAAAGCCGACGCCGCTCAAAAGGCCGAAGAGGCTCGCGAGGCCGCCGAAGCCAAGAAAGCCGAGGCAGCTGCCGAAGCCGCCGAGGCCAAGAAAGCCGCCGAAGCCAAGAAGGCCGAAGAGGCGAAGAAGGCTGCCGAGAAGCAGCAGGCCGACATCGCCAAGAAGAAGGCCGAGGAAGAAAAGAAAAAAGCCGAAGAAGAGGCCAAGAAAGAGGCCGCTGAAGAGGCGAAGAAACAAGCCGCCGAGGACGCCAAGAAAAAGGCGGCCGAAGAGGCCAAGAAGAAAGCAGCCGAGGACGCCAAGAAGAAGGCGGTAGCCGAGGAAGCGAAGAAGAAGGCAGCTGAAGAGGCCAAGAAAAAGGCCGCTGCAGATGCCCAGAAGAAAAAGGCACAGGAAGCGGCCCGCAAGGCGGCGGAAGACAAGAAAGCCCAGGCCCTGGCCGAGCTGTT
Organism: Pseudomonas sp. UBA6753; assembly: GCF_002453565.1. Taxonomy (NCBI): domain Bacteria; kingdom Pseudomonadati; phylum Pseudomonadota; class Gammaproteobacteria; order Pseudomonadales; family Pseudomonadaceae; genus Pseudomonas; species Pseudomonas sp. UBA6753. Next base: position 58,625 of record NZ_DKHD01000023.1, read on the forward strand.
GTCCGACACTACCGAACGGCAGCAGGCGCTGGCCGACGAGCAGGGTGACCAGGTGGCCGGCGACTTCGACGACCTGATCCGCATGCGCGCGGCCGAGGGCTGGGCACGTCCGCCTTCCGCGCGCAAGGGCATGACGGTGGTCCTGCAGATCAACATGTTGCCGGACGGTACCATCACCAGCGTCAGCGTGGCCCGGTCCAGTGGTGACGGCCCGTACGACAGCTCGGCGGTGGCAGCAGTGAAGAACATCGGTCGTCTGACCGAGATGCAGGGTATGAAGCCGAGCGATTTCAACCAATATCGTTCGTTCAAGATGACATTTACACCTGAGGATCTAGCGTTGTGATTAAACGTCTGAGAGGACTGCTGGTCATGCTGTGCTGCGTGGCAGGCATGGCCGTGGCAGAGGAAAAGAACATCCTGGTCACCAGCGGCAGCGACCGGGCCACGCCCATCGCGGTAGTGCCGTTCGGTCTGCAGGGCGGCAGCGTGCTGCCGGAAGACATGGCCGACATCATCGGCAACGACCTGCGCAACTCCGGCTACTACTCGCCGATTCCGCGGCAGAACATGATCAGCCAGCCGTCGCAGGCCAGCGAAGTGATCTTCCGTGACTGGAAAGCGCTGGGCGCGCAGTACGTGATGGTCGGCAGCATCGTGCCGTCGGGCGGTCGCCTGCAGGTACAGTACGCGCTGTTCAACGTCGCCACCGAGCAGCAAGTGCTGACCGGTAGCGTGGCGGGCAGCGTCGACCAGCTGCGCGACATGGCGCACTACATTGCCGACCAGTCGTTCGAGAAGCTCACCGGCATCAAGGGTGCGTTCTCCACCCGCATGCTGTACGTGACGGCCGAGCGCTTCTCCACCAACAACACCCGCTATACCCTGCAGCGTTCGGACTACGACGGTGCACGTGCGGTTACCCTGCTGCAATCGCGTGAACCGATCCTGTCGCCACGCTTTGCTCCGGATGGCAAGCGCATCGCCTATGTTTCGTTCGAGCAGAAGCGCCCGCGCATCTTCGTCCAGCACATCGATACCGGTCGCCGCGAGCAGGTCACCAACTTCGAAGGCCTGAACGGTGCGCCAGCCTGGTCGCCGGACGGTACGCGCCTGGCGTTCGTGCTGTCGAAGGACGGCAACCCGGACATCTACGTGATGAACGTGGCTTCGCGCCAGATCAGCCGTGTCACCGCCGGCCCGGGCATCAACACCGAGCCGTTCTGGGGCAAGGATGGCAACACCCTGTACTTCACCTCCGACCGTGGCGGCAAGCCGCAGATCTACAAGCAGTCGGTCGGTGGCGGTGGTGCCGAGCGTGTAACTTTCGTGGGTAACTACAACGCCAACCCGAAACTGTCGGCGGACGAAAAGACCCTGGTGATGATCCATCGCCAGCAGGGCTTCACCAACTTCAAAGTTGCGGCCCAGGATTTGCAACGCGGAAGTGTAAAGATTCTCTCGGAAACGAGTCTTGATGAGTCTCCCACTGTTGCGCCAAACGGCACCATGCTAATCTACGCCACCCGCCAGCAGGGCCGGGGAGTCTTGATGCTCGTGTCGCTTAATGGCCGCGTGAGGCTCCCACTTCCTACCGCTCAAGGCGAAGTCAGAGAACCGTCCTGGTCCCCTTACCTGAACTGATTGCGGCGTAATACTTTTGCTTAACACACTGGGGTTTCATTAGGAGTTTCACGATGGAAATGCTGAAGTTTGGTAAATTTGCTGCGCTGGCTCTGGCCATGGCCGTAGCTGTAGGTTGCTCCTCGAAGGGCGGTGACAACGCAGGCGAAGGCGCTGCCGTAGATCCGAACGCTGGCTACGGTGCCAACACTGGCGCTGTTGACGGCTCCCTGAGCGAAGAAGCTGCCCTGCGCGCAATCACCACCTTCTACTTCGAATACGACAGCTCGGACCTGAAGCCAGAAGCCATGCGCGCTCTGGACGTTCACGCCAAGGACCTGAAAGCCAACGGCAACCGCGTTGTCCTGGAAGGCAACACCGACGAGCGCGGCACCCGCGAGTACAACATGGCTCTGGGTGAGCGTCGTGCCAAGGCCGTTCAGCGCTACCTGGTTCTGCAGGGCGTTTCCCCTGCTCAGCTGGAACTGGTCTCCTACGGTGAAGAGCGTCCGGTTGCCACTGGCAACGACGAGCAGTCCTGGGCTCAGAACCGTCGCGTAGAACTGCGTAAGTAAGTTCTTATGCGTATGTGCCGCCGTGTAGTAACCGTCCTCGCACTCAGCCTGCCGCTCGCGGCCTGGGCTGAGGTCCCTGTAGTTGATGACAACGCAGGCAGCTATCCGCCTGCGGGTTATGGCACGAGCGGCGCCTATGCCGGGTCAGGGGCTTCGGCCCCTGCCTCTGCACAGGGCCAGCTGTTCATGCAGCTGCAACAGATGCAGGATCAGCTTTCCCGTCAGCAAGGCATCATCGAAGAGCTGCAGAACGATGTGTCGCGCATGAAGCAGGAAAACCTGGAGCGTTACCAGGACCTGGACCGTCGCATCAACAGTGGCGCCGCGCCTGCCGCGACCCCTGACAATTCCTCCGGTGGTGGTGCATCCAATGCCGCCCCCGATGCAGCAGCAGGTGCTGCTGCGCAACAACCGGCCGCCAGTAGCGAGCCCGGTGATCCGGCGAAAGAAAAGCTCTACTACGATGCCGCTTTCGACCTGATCAAGCAGAAAGACTTCGACAAGGCCAGCCAGGCGTTCAACGCCTTCCTGCGCAAGTACCCCAACAGCCAGTACGCCGGCAATGCCCAGTACTGGTTGGGTGAAGTGAACCTGGCCAAGGGCGACCTGCCGGCTGCCAGCCAGGCCTTCGCCCAGGTCAGCCAGAAGTATCCGAAGCACAGCAAGGTGCCGGATTCGCTGTACAAGCTGGCCGACGTCGAGCGCCGCATGGGCCACACCGACAAGGTCAAGGGTATTCTGCAGCAGGTCATCACCCAGTACCCCGGCACCTCGGCCGCGCAACTGGCCCAGCGTGACCTGCAGAAGCTCTAAGCAGTACCGCTTGAAAGAAACCCGCGCTTGTCGCGGGTTTTTTCGTTAGAATCACTGCCCTTTTTTCGTAAACACGCTGCTGCGGATAACGCTATGTCGAGTCCGCGACAGTGCCTGACGGAGGCGGGCAGCCTGTTTAGCTGTCACGCCCGTGGCGAGCATGCAAGACACATTACGCATCACCGAAGTCTTTTACTCCTTGCAGGGTGAAACGCGAACGGCTGGGTTGCCCACGGTATTCGTGCGCCTCACCGGTTGCCCCCTGCGCTGCCAGTACTGTGACAGTGCCTATGCCTTCAGTGGCGGTACCGTCCGCACCCTCGATTCGATCCTTGAGCAGGTCGCCGGCTTCAAGCCGCGCTACGTCTGCGTCACCGGTGGCGAGCCATTGGCCCAGCCCAACGCCTTGCCGTTGTTGCAGCGCCTGTGTGACGCCGGTTACGAGGTGTCGCTGGAAACCAGCGGCGCGCTGGATATTGCCGGCACCGACACCCGCGTCAGCCGCGTGGTCGACCTGAAGACCCCTGGCTCCGAAGAGTCGCACCGTAACCGCTACGAGAACATCGAGCAGCTGACCCGCAACGACCAGGTCAAATTCGTCATCTGTTCCCGCGAGGACTACGACTGGGCGGTCTCCAAGCTGATCCAGTACAACCTGGCCGAGCGTGCCGGCGAGGTGCTGTTCTCGCCCAGCCACCACCAGGTGAACGCCAGCGAGCTGGCGGACTGGATCGTTGCCGACAACCTGCCCGTACGCTTCCAGCTGCAGCTGCACAAGCTGCTGTGGAACGACGAACCCGGACGTTGATTGAGGAGCAAGCACACATGACCGACAAACGCGCAGTAATCCTGTTGTCCGGCGGCCTGGACTCGGCCACCGTGGTCGCCATGGCCAAGGCCGAAGGCTACAGCTGTTACACCATGAGTTTCGACTACGGCCAGCGCCACCGCGCCGAACTGAACGCCGCCGCCCGCGTTGCCCGCGACCTGGGCGTGGTCGAGCACAAGGTTATTGGCCTGAACCTGGATGGCATCGGCGGCTCGGCATTGACCGACAGCAGCATCGACGTGCCGGAAACGCCGGGTGAAGGCATCCCGGTCACCTATGTGCCAGCGCGCAACACCGTGTTCCTGTCCCTGGCCCTGGGCTGGGCAGAGGTGCTGGAAGCCCGTGACATCTTCATTGGTGTGAATGCCGTGGATTACTCCGGCTACCCCGATTGCCGCCCCGAGTTCGTCGAAGCCTTCGAGCGCATGGCCAACCTTGCGACCAAGGCCGGCGTCGAAGGGCAGGGCTTCCGCATCCAGGCGCCGCTGCAGAACATGAGCAAGGCGCAGATCGTGCAGGCCGGTATGGCTCGCGGCGTGGACTACAGCCTGACCGTTTCCTGCTACCAGGCCGACGATGACGGCCGTGCCTGCGGCAAATGCGACAGTTGCCGCCTGCGTGCCGACGGCTTCAAGGCCGCCGGAGTCGAAGATCCGACGCGGTATTTTTGAAAAAAGTTTGATGGGGTATTGATTTCCCGTTAGAAATCAGTATTATACGCGCCATCCAACGGGTCGTTAGCTCAGTTGGTANNAATCCTACACGACCCACCATATGCAGTACGTCAAAGCCCGCTACCGGTAACGGTGGCGGGCTTTTTCGTTTTCGGCTGCTTGTACTGGCCTCATCGCCGGCAAGCCAGCTCCCACAGGGCTTGCGCATGACTCGAGGCTAATGCGGTCGAGGTGGGAGCTGGCTTGCCGGCGAAAGGGGCGCAAAGCGCCCCCAGGCTTATTCAGCCCACTCTGGATCCCCGGTAAATACCACGGTCAGCCAACGGTCCGGCCCTTCACCACCCACGGCATCACCGATCTCGTTACGCCACGCATCCCATTCATCGATGGTTTTCGCGGCCATGGCCTTCGGCACGATGAAATACAGTTCGATCTCCCGCGAGCGCCCGACCTTGGCCACATAGGCGCGGTACGACTGCAACCCATGGCGTGCGACGAAGGCTTTGGCGACTTCATCCACGTGCAGCTTGAGGTCGCCAGGGGTCACCAGGAAAATTTCCGAAAGGGCCTGGCGCACCACCGACATCGGCAACGGCACGATCACCAGGCAGACCAGCGCCAGCACCGCCGGGTCGATATACGGCGACACCCACTCCAACGATGTGCCCTGCACCGCATAGCCAAAGCAGAAGGCGATCAGCAGCGCGGCGGTGATGCTGGCCGACATCACCCAGCCCTTGACGTCCATGCGCACGAAGTCCGAGCCGAGCTTGCGGTTGGCGCGGGCCTCGACAATGGCGATGGTCACGCAGGCGATCACGGTCAGCACCGCGTAGACCATGGCGATGCCGAACTCCAGGTGACGCCCGCCTTGCAGCAGGCTGCTGACGGCGTTGATCAGCGCATAGATGGCCACGCCGCTGAGCAGGATGCCGTTGAGTGCCAGCACCATCGGCTCCAGATGCCAGAAGCCCATGGTGAAGCGCTCGCGCAACTTGCGTGACATCTGCACGCTGGTGGTGTGCGCGGTAATCAGCCTGACCACCACCAGCGACAGCCCGCTCATGCTGGCATCGACCAGCGAATAGACGCCGTCGAACACGATGGAGAACGAGCCGGAGGCCAGGCCGAAGGCGATGCCGATGATGGCGATGAACAGGGTGACGGCGATCGAGGTGCGTAACAGGCCCTGTTCGCTGGTGATGTCGAAGAAGGTGGGGCGGGTTGGGTTTTGCATAGGTTGTGCTCGATAAAATCAATAATGCTGTATTGCCTGTTGGGGCCTCTTCGCGGGCTCGCCCGCTCCCACAGGGTATGGCGCCACCCCGAAGGGCCGGGCATTTCCTGTGGGAGCGGGCATGCCCGCGAAGAAGGCGCACTGGCCCTGACAGGTTAGACGCGGAACTGCTCCATCAGCGCCTGCTGCTGGTTGGCCAGCCGGTTCAGGGCCTGGCTGATCCGCGCTGACTCATCGGCCTGGCCTGCCAGCGATTCGGTCACATCGCGAATGCCGGCCACATTACGGTTCACCTCTTCGGCTACGGCGCTCTGCTCTTCAGCCGCCGAGGCAATCTGCAGGTTCATGTCGCTGATCACCGCCACTGCCTCGCCAATACGTTGTAGCGCCGGCAGCGCCTGTTCCATCCGCGCAGCGCTGTCCTGGGCCTGGCGCTGGCCTTCGTGCATGGCACCCACCACATCCTGGGTGCCTTGCTGCAAGCCTTCGATGACCTGGCGAATTTCCTCCACCGACACCTGGGTGCGCTGGGCCAGGCCACGCACTTCATCGGCCACCACGGCAAAACCACGCCCGGCTTCGCCTGCACGGGCGGCTTCGATGGCGGCGTTGAGTGCCAGCAGGTTGGTTTGCTCGGCAATGGTGCGGATCACTTCCAGCACCGAACCGATCTGCCCGCTGCGGCCTTCCAGCGCGCGTGCCTCGCCCATGGCGGTGTTCATGCCGGCGGCCAGGCGGTCGATGCCCTGGCGGGTGCTGTCGATCAGTTGCAGGCCCTCGCGGCTGGCTTGGTCGGCAGCGCGCGCGGCCTGGGCCGCCTTCGAAGCGTTATGGGCGACATCCAGAGCGGTGGCGCTCATTTCATTGGCGGCGGTGGCCACCTGTTCGATTTCGCGGTGCTGTTGCTGCATGCCGTTGCTGGTCTGGCTGGCGATGGCTGCGGACTGGTCGGCGGTGCCGCGGGCTTCCTGCAGTGAGCCTTTGACCTGGGCTATGACCGGCTGCAGTTTGTCGAGAAAGCGGTTGAACCAACCGGTGAGCTGGCCCAGTTCGTCCTGGCGGGCATACTCCAGGCGGCGGGTGAGGTCGCCTTCGCCGCTGGCGATGTCTTCCAGGCGCGCGGCCACGGCCAGGATTGGCCGGGTCACCCCGCGCGCGGTCAGCCACACCAGCAGCAAACCGACTACCGCAGCGCCCAGGCCAACCAGCAGGCTGGTGAGGTTGGCGCTGTGGTTGTGCGCATCCAGGCGCTGGTTGAGGGCGACGGCAGGCGCCTGCAGCACGCTTTCCGGCAGTTCCAGCAATACCTGCCAAGGGGCGGCATCAGGGATTGGCGTGAACGGGTGGGCAACACGCAGCAGGCCGTCGGCTACCGCCTCGTCCATGGGCTCGCCGAGCTTGCTGTCGTCGCGGCTGTTGCCGGCCAGCAGGCCGGCTGCGCTGGCGATACTGACCTGGCCCTGGCCGTCGAACAGCTCCCGGCGCCCGTCCAGGCTCAGCTGTTGCAGGTTGGCCAGGCCGATGTCCAGGCCGACCACGCCGACCACCTTGCCGTGCTCCAGCAGCGGCAGGGCGATGCTGGTCATCAGCACCTGGCGGCCATTCACTTCGTCGAGGTATGGCTCGAGCATGCAGGTTCTGGCAGTGTCCTGCGGGCAGGTCAGCCAGCGGTTCTTCGCCACGCCGTTGATGCCGATGCTGGCGTCACCGAGCATCGATTCCGGCATGGCTTCAAGCTCCAGGGTGCCGGGGCGGGGTTGTGACCAGTACAGCGAGAAGCGCCCGCTCTCATTGCTGCCCATTGCATCCTGGCCGAGGTACTGGCTGTCCGGGTCCAGGGCGTTGGGCTGGAACACCAGGTACAGGCCGATCACGTCCGGGTTGCCGGCCAGGCTGGCGCGGGCCTGACGCGTCAGTTCGGCGCGCAGGTCGTTGCCGCCACGGGCCTTGAGCACCTGCACCAGGCGGGCAAAGCCATTGCCGTACTGGTAGGCGTCCATGAAATAGCGCTGGATGCGCAGGGCCTGGGTTTCGGCATGGGCCTGCAGGCGCAGGCGTGCGCTGCTGTCGAGCATTTCGGTGTTGGCCTGGTTGACCAATGCCGCGCTGCGCCGCGCCTGGGCCAGCGATGTGGTTACCAGCAGGGCGACAATGGCCAGCAGGCACAGGCCGGCGAGCAGGGTGATCTTCCACTGGATGGAGAGGCGACGCAGCGGCATGAGGGCTTTCCTTTTCGATCAAATGCAACGCCCGCGATCAGGCGCGGGCGTTGTCGGCAGCATGGGTCATTCAGCGATGTAGTTGGGCGGGGAGTCCCTGAAGGCTTTGGTCAGCCAGGCCAGGTACAGCAGGCCGAGCAGTGCCCAGACGCCACCGAACAGCAGCGAGTGTGCGTTCAGGTCCAGCCACAGCGAGACGATGATGCAGAAGCCGATGGTGGGTGCCACCAGGTAGGTCAGCTGGTTGGCCAGGCCCTGGCGCTTGCCTTCGCGCAGGTAGCAGTGGTTGATCACCGACAGGTTGACGAAGCTGAACGCGACCAGCGCACCGAAGTTGATGATCGAGGTGGCGGTGACCAGGTCGAAGAAGATAGCCGACAGCGAAATCAGCCCCACCACCGCGATGTTCAGCACCGGCGTCTTGTAGCGCGAGTGCAGGCGGGCGAACAGGCTGGCCGGGATCACGTTGTCGCGGCCCATCACGTACAGCAGGCGCGACACGCTGGTCTGCGAGGCCAGGCCCGAGGCGATGGTGTTGATCACGGTGCAGGCGATGAAGATCGACTGGAACAGCTTGCCGCCGACGTACAGGGCGATTTCCGGCAGTGCCGCTTCCTGGTCGTGGAAGCGGGACATGGTCGGGAAGTAGGCCTGGATGAAATACGACACGGTGATGAACACCAGGCCGCCAATCAGGGCGGTGAGGAAGATCGCGCGAGGGATGGTCTTGCCCGGGTCGCGGGTTTCTTCGGACAGGCAGGTGACCGCGTCGAAGCCGAGGAACGAGAAGCACAGGATGGTCGCACCGGCGGCCAGGGCGCTGAGCTGGGTCTGGTCGTCGGCGAACGGCAGCAGGCTCCAGGCGGTACCCAGCCCTTCACCCTGGTCCAGGCCGCGCACGCACAGGTAGATGAACACGGCGATGATCGCCACCTGCACAGCCACGAACAGCAGGTTGAAGTGCGCCACCAGGTTCACGCTGCGCATGTTGATCAGGCTGATCAGGGTGACGAAGCCGGCCACCCACATCCACTCCGGTACTTCCGGGAACATGGCCGAAAGGTACAGCTTGGCCAGCAAGGCGTTGACCATTGGCAGCAGCAGGTAGTCCAGCAACGACGACCAGCCGACCAGGAAGCCGACGTGCGGGTTGATCGCGCGCTGGGTGTAGGTATAGGCCGAGCCCGACTGCGGGAAGCGCCTTACCAGGGTGCCGTAGCTCACGGCGGTGAACAGGATCCCGGCCAGTGCCAGGATGTAGGCGCTGGGTACGTGGCCGGCAGTAATCCCGGAAACGATACCGAAGGTGTCGAACACGGTCATCGGGGTCAGGTAGGCCAGACCGATGATGATCACGTGCCAGAGACGCAGGGTTTTACGGAGTTGGCCGTTGCCGGAAGCGCTGTGGTCAGGCTGCATGCTGGCATGGCTCCTGCGGCTGGGCGTAAACGGCGGGCACGGTGTACTGCGCATGCGGCAAGGGCGAGCGGGTGGGCTCCATGTTGTTCACCTTTATTGTTGGAGCAGCGGGGACGCGGGGGAGCGCGCAAAGTGGTGAAAATAAAAAACGATGGGTAGCTTAGTGTCAAGTTAAACATGACAAGATGTTGCTGGATTGAAATATTTATCGATTAAAGTGGGGTTTTGTTCGGTTTTTGCGCGTTTTTTTGCGGTTATGATCAATTCTGGTGTTCGCAAAAATTAACGAATGCCGGTTTCCCTTGGAAGGTCTGTCAGGCGTTTCCCAAAAACCGGATTTCTCGAGCCTGGCCAGCGCCAGGGCTGGGCTGCAGTGGTACTCTTGGCGTCCTGTGTGGCCCTTGGCCGCCTACGAAGCCCATATGGACAGCAATCGGTTCTATTCATGAAGAAATCAGTTGGCATCCTTTCCGGCCTGGCTATCGCCATCGCCGTCGCAACCACCGCTGGCGCCTGGTACACCGGCAAGCAGCTGCCTGCGGAGCTGGACAACGCCCTGGTCCGCAGCAACGCGGAACTCAAGAAGGCCCTGGTGAGTACCGGTGGCAGCATGAGCATCGAACGCGTGTCGCTGGAGCAGCATTTCTTCAGCAGTACCGCCCAGTACCGGCTCAAGGCCCGCGATATCAACCTGGGCGAAGGCGAAGTGTTGAATTTCGACGTTGGCGTGACCGACCAGATCGAGCACGGCCCGTTCCCCTGGTCGCGGGTAAAGGCACTGAAGCTGATGCCGGTGCTGGCAGTCAGCAACAGCACGCTGCAGAAGGACGACGCCACCGCGCCGTGGTTCGCCGCAGCGGGCGAGCAGGCCCCGGTCAGCGCGCAGACCAGCCTGGGCTACGACGGCAATGTGGTCAGCCAGGTGCAGCTGGCACCGGTCAAGCTCGACGAAGCGGATGGCAACAGCCTCGATTTCTCGGGCATGCAACTGCAAGTCAGTGGTGACCAGGAAGGCAAGGCCTCGAGCTTCCACGGCCAGGCCGATCGGTTCGTGATGAAACTGGTACGCGATGACCAGCCGCCTGCTACCTTCGAGCTCAATGGCCTGAAGGTCGGCGGCCAGCTGGCGGCCACCGCGCACCAGGCCATCTACGTAGGCAACGTCGACTTGGCGCTGGCCGAAACCAAGGTCACCCTGGGGCCCAAACAGCAGGTGCTGGTGGTCAAGGGGCTGGAGCAGAACGCCCTGCAAACCCTTGACGGCCCGGATACCGTGGGTGGCCGCGTGGAGTACAAGGTAGGGGATATCACCTGGGATGGTCGTGCGGTGGGCAAGGCGCAGATGGCGGTGAGCATCACGTCGGTCAACGCGCCGGCGCTACAGGCGCTGTCGACGTGGTACCAGGCGCACCTGCCGGAATTCGAGGCCGCGGCTGCCGCTGGCCAGCCGGTGCCGGAAATCCAGATGGATGATGAGGAGAAGGCCAGGTTCCAGGGCGAGCTGCAGAAACTGCTGGCTGCCAAGCCCCGGGTAGCGGTGGAAAACCTGTCGTTCAGGACCGCCAATGGCGAAAGCCGCTTTGACCTGTCGATGGGCTTCTCCGCCCCGGCCAGCTTCGACCTGCCGCCTGACCAGTTGAGCAAGCAACTGATCACCGAGGTGAAGAGCAAGCTGTCGTTGTCCAAGCCGATGATCGGTGACCTGGCAACCTTGCAGGCACTGCTGGATGGCCAGACCGACGCCCAGGCCATTGCCATGCAATCGAGCCAGGCCGGGGAAATGGTCGGCATGATGGCGCTGCAGAGTGGCATGGCCACCGTGCAGGGCAATGATGTGGTGAGCAGCCTGCACTATGCCGACGGCATGGTCGACTTCAACGGCAAGAAGATGACCGTGGAAGAGTTCGCCATGCTCATGGCGGCGCAGCTGGCGGCCCTGTCGCCGCAGGGCTGATCGGCGAAGCCTGTACCGGCCCTATCGCCGGCAAGCCGGCTCCCACAGGATTATTATTGCCAGCAACATTTGTGCAATCCCTGTGGGAGCTGGCTTGCCGGCGATAGGGCCAGCCCAGGCAACACAAAAACCACTTTAGAAATCGCTGGATTGTCTGTAGCCTTCGGCCTCCGATAATAATCCGCGCCCGCAGAGGGCCGTGGCGGCCTTCGTGCCGTCCGGCACCCTTAGCCGATCTGTCAGGGCCGGGTGATACACTCGATTTGACGCGCGCACGCGCCTGCAGGTCCAGCGATCATGACCCAGATTTCCGAACGCCTGTTGGTTCAGGCCCACCTCGACGCCAAGCAGCCAAACCCGCTGACAGCCGAGCAGGAGGCCGAATACCGTGCGGCCATCGCTGCCGAGCTCAAGGCCCAGAACGCCGTGCTGGTCGCCCACTATTACTGCGACCCGGTCATCCAGGCGCTGGCCGAAGAAACCGGCGGCTGCGTGTCCGACTCGCTGGAAATGGCCCGCTTCGGCAAGAACCACCCGGCCGAAACCGTGATCGTTGCCGGTGTGCGCTTCATGGGCGAAACAGCGAAAATCCTCACCCCGGAAAAGCGCGTGCTGATGCCCACCCTGGAGGCCACCTGCTCGCTCGACCTGGGCTGCCCGGTAGAAGAGTTCTCGGCCTTCTGCGACCAGCACCCCGAGCGTACCGTGGTGGTCTACGCCAACACTTCCGCTGCCGTGAAGGCCCGCGCCGACTGGGTGGTGACCTCGAGCTGCGCACTGGAAATCGTCGAAAGCCTGATGGACAACGGCGAAACCATCATCTGGGGCCCGGACCAGCACCTGGGGCGTTACATCCAGAAGCAAACCGGTGCCGACATGCTGCTGTGGGACGGTGCCTGCATCGTTCACGAAGAGTTCAAGTCGCGCCAGTTGGCCGACATGAAGGCGCTGTACCCGGATGCGGCGATTCTGGTGCACCCCGAGTCGCCGGAAGCGGTGATCGAGCTGGCCGATGCGGTGGGCTCCACCAGCCAGCTGATCAAGGCTGCCCAGACCCTGCCGAACAAGACCTTCATCGTCGCCACCGACCGCGGCATCTTCTACAAGATGCAGCAGCTGTGCCCGGACAAGGAGTTCGTCGAAGCCCCCACCGCCGGTAACGGCGCGGCATGCCGCAGCTGTGCGCACTGCCCGTGGATGGCGATGAACACCCTGGAGCGTGTGCTGGATTGCCTGCGTAATGGCACGAACGAGATCTTTGTCGACCCGGCGCTGGTGCCGAAGGCGATCAAGCCGCTGAACCGGATGCTGGACTTTACCCAGGCAGCGCGCCTGAAGTTGTCTGGTAACGCCTGACGATATACCGCGTCGCTTTCTTCGCGGGCACGCCCGCTCCCACAGGTACAGTGGGAGCGGGCGTGCCCGCGAATGGCCCTCAACGCCCCATCATTTCCTGAACCATGCGCTGCTGCTCCATGATCTCGCGCTGGCGCTGGTCAATCTGTGCTGCCAGCGGGAAGTTCCCACCCGACCGGCGCTTGGCGTAATCCAGCTGCTGGATGGCCTGGTCGAAATCGCCCACCAGGGTGAAGTACTCGGCCCGCGCCCGGTGCAAGCCAATGGTATTGCCCGAAAGGCCCCGCACTTCGGCCATGTCGTACCACACGTCCGGGTCATCCGGCCGGCTCTTCACCAGTTCGTTCAGCACCTTTTCCGCCTCGGCGGGCTTGTTCAGCTTCACCAGCAGATCGGCACGCACCTGCTTCAGCGGGTAGTTGCCCGGGTACAACCCCTGCATGCGTTCGGCGCGCTGCTGCGCGTCGGCCAGGCGGTTGTTGGTGATGTCCAGGTCGATCTGCGCCAGGTTGTAGGTAATGTCGTTGGGCGCCTTGGCCAGCAGCGGCTTGAGCAGTTCACGCGCCTCGTTCAGCTGGCCGCCCTTGATCTGCGCCAGGGCCAGGCCGTAACGCGCGGCGTCCAGCTTGGGGTCTTCGTCCAGCTGGGCGCGGAAGCGTTTGGCCGCCAGCCCCGGGGTGCCTTCGTAGGTCAGCGCCACCCGGGCACGGATCAGCTGGTAGCGCATGCTGTCCTCGACGCCGCCCTTGGGGGCCTGCTCGGCGCGGTTGCGGGTGTCGGCGATACGCGATTCGGTTACCGGGTGGGTCAGCAGGAACTCCGGCGGCTTGGCGTCGTAGCGGTACTGCCGGGCCAGGCGCTCGAACATGGTCGGCATGTTGCGCGGGTCGTAGCCGGCCTTTTCCAGGTTCTGGATGCCGATGCGGTCGGCTTCCTGTTCGTTCTGCCGCGAGAAGCGCCGCTGTTCCTGGATCGCCGCTGCCTGGGTGCCGGCGATCACACCGATACCGGCATCACCGCCGCCACCGGCCGCCAGCACGATACCGGCCAGCAGCGCTGCCATCATCGGCAGTTGCATGCGCTGCTGGGCCTCTACGCCGCGGGCGAAGTGGCGTTGCGACAAGTGCGCCAGTTCGTGGGCCAGTACCGAGGCGTACTCGCCTTCGGTCTGGGCGTTGAGGAACAGCCCGCCGTTGACCCCGACGATGCCGCCGGGGGCGGCAAAGGCATTGAGCTCGCGGCTATCGATGAGGATGAATTCCAGGCGGCGGTCCTGCAGCTGGCTGGTTTCTGCCAGGCGGTACACGCTGGTTTCGACGTAGTCCTTCAGCTGCGGGTCGTTGAGCTGGTTGACCTGGCCGCGCAGCAGGCTCAGCCAGGCACGGCCGAGCTGGTGCTCCTGTTGCGGCGAGACGATCGCGGAACTGGCATCACCCAGTGATGGCAGGTCGTCAGCATGGCCGGGAAGGGCCAACAGGCAGGCCAGCGTCAGCAGGGTAGGGCGCAGTAGATTCATGCATGAAGCTCGCGTCGGTCAAAGATACCTACTGTAGCGGGCTCACACGTTGGCGACCAGTGGCGCTATCCTAGCCGGCCAAATCCAGATACAGCCTGGCAATGCCTTTGGAGAGCCCCGCAATGAGTGAAACCCTGACCTGTGACGCCGAACTGGACGCCAGCGGGCTGAATTGCCCTTTGCCGCTGCTGAAGGCCAAGATGGAGCTCAACCGCCTGGCCAGCGGCGCGGTGCTCAAGGTAATCGCCACCGACGCCGGCTCCCAGCGCGACTTCCGCACTTTCGCCCAGTTGGCCGGTCATACCCTGCTGCGGGAAACGGCCGAGGCCGGTACCTACACTTACTGGCTGCGCAAGGCCTGAGTCTTTCCAAGGATCGTCAATGTTCAAAGTGCTTCGCGACTGGATGCAGCGCTACTTCTCCGATGAGGAAGCGGTGGTGCTGGCGGTCCTGTTGTTCCTGGCTTTTAGTGCGGTACTCACCCTGGGTGGCATGCTTGCGCCGGTGCTGGCGGGCATGGTGCTAGCGTTTCTGATGCAGGGGCTGGTCAATGCCCTGGAGCGCTTGCGGGTACCCACCCGGTTGGCGGTGATGCTGGTGTTCGCCCTGTTCATGGGCGCGCTGGCGGTGTTCATGCTGGTGCTGGTGCCGCTGCTGTGGCACCAGTTGATCACCCTGTTCAACGAACTGCCGGGCATGCTCGGCAAGTGGCAGTCGCTACTGTTGCTGTTGCCCGAGCGCTACCCGCACCTGGTGTCGGACGAGCAGGTGCTGCATGCCATCGAGTCGGTGCGCGGGGAAATCGGCAAGTTCGGCCAGTGGGCGCTGACCTTCTCGCTATCGAGCCTGCCGCTGCTGGTCAACGCCATGATCTACCTGGTGCTGGTGCCGATCCTGGTGTTTTTCTTTCTCAAGGACCGCGAACTGATCGGCCGTTGGGTCAGCGGCTACCTGCCACGCCAACGCAGCCTGCTGAACCGGGTGGGCAGCGAGATGAACCGGCAGATCGCCAACTACATCCGCGGCAAGGGCATCGAGATCCTGATCTGCGGCATCGCTACCTACATCGCCTTCATCAGCCTGGGGCTCAACTACGCCGCGTTGCTGGCATTGCTGGTGGGGCTGTCGGTGGTGGTGCCTTACGTGGGCGCGGTGGTGGTGACCGTGCCGGTGACGTTGATCGCATTGTTCCAGTGGGGCTGGGGTGACCAGTTCATCTACCTGATGACGGTGTACGCGATCATCCAGGCGCTGGATGGCAACGTGCTGGTGCCGCTGCTGTTCTCCGAGGCGGTGAGCCTGCACCCGGTGGCGATCATCTGCGCGGTGTTGCTGTTTGGCGGGTTGTGGGGGTTCTGGGGGATCTTCTTTGCCATCCCGCTGGCGACGCTGATCAAGGCTGTGCTGGATGCCTGGCCGCGGCAGGAGCCTAGCGTTTCGCCGATGCTCTGAGTGCAATAGGGGCCGCTTTGCGGCCCATTCGCGGGCGCGCCCGCTCCCACATTGATCGGTGTACGCGGGACCTTGTGGGAGCGGCCTTGTGTCGCGAAAGGGGCGCAAAGCGCCCCCAACGATCTCAAGCCTTGTTCAGGGCCTGGGCAGCAGCCAGTACTGCATCTACATGCCCGGGCACCTTCACCCCGCGCCATTCCTGGCGCAGCACACCGTCCTTGTCGATCAGGAAGGTGCTGCGGTCAACGCCCATGTATTCCTTGCCATACAGCTTCTTCAGCTTGATCACATCGAACAGCTGGCACAGGGCCTCGTCCTTGTCGCTGATCAGCTCGAACGGGAAGCCTTGCTTGGCCTTGAAGTTCTCGTGCGACTTGATGCCATCGCGCGACACGCCGAACACCACGGTGTTGGCTGCGGCAAAGGCATCGTGCTGGTCACGGAAACCCTGGCCTTCGGTGGTGCAGCCTGGCGTGCTGTCCTTCGGGTAGAAGTACACCACCACTTGCTGGCCCTTGAGCTCGGCCAGGCTGACGGTTTGCCCGCTGGTGGCCTGGGCCTGGAAGTCGGCAATGGGTTGGTCGAGTGCTACGGCCATGGTCGGTTTCCTTACATTGGGTTCTGTGGACGCCATGGCTCGATCAGCGCATCGAGGTTCAGGGCATCGGCAAAGTCCAGGAACTGGTCACGCAGCCAGCTGATCTGGGTGCCGGCCGGCAGAATCACGGTGAACTGGGCATTGAGCATGCTGCTGCCGGTCTGCGGTGCCAGGTAGGTATCGCAGGTCATGGCTTCCAGCTCGACGCGGTGGTCGAGGAAGAACTGGCACAGCTCGTTGATGATGTCCGGCCGGTAGGCGGCGCTGACGTAGGCCACGTAGGGCAGGGCCTGCGGGCGCACTTCCTGGTCGGCGCTGCGCACCACGTCCAGGGTCAGGCCGTGCTTCTTGCCCAGGCCCGGTAGCATGGCTTCGAGGCGCGCCAGGGCGTCCCAGCTGCCGCCTACCTGCAGTACCAGGGCGCTGGTCTCGCCGTGGCGGCTCAGGCGCGAGGTGACCACCGCGCAGCGGTTTTCGAAGGCAGCGCGGCTGAGGACGTTGGCCAGCTCCATGGGGTTGGGGCCCAGGGCACTGATGACAAGGAATTGTTCGCGGACGGTGGGGGTGGACATGCAGCATTCCTAAAGCGATGAGCGGTCGGCACAGGACGGGCGAAAGCCTCCTGTCGGCAGGGCCCGGGGCTCGCATGCGAGGTCGTGGACGCTGGCGGGGAGCAAGGTCGACGGCCCGGCGGGCCGCGCTGCACCGATCAAAGCATCAAGGGTAGCGAAATAAGGCGCCGAGGGGAATGCTCCGCCCGCCTGCTTCGCTTGTGCAAGGCCGATGCCCCCAGTACCATTACCGCTCTCTTTTTCCGGCAGGAGCAGTTACATGATTGCGGGCAGTATGGTGGCATTGGTCACTCCCATGGATGCACAAGGGCGTCTCGACTGGGAAAGCCTCGACAAACTTGTAGACTTCCACCTGGAAAACGGCACCCATGCGATCGTCGCTGTCGGCACCACCGGTGAGTCCGCCACGCTGGATGTCGAAGAACACATCCTGGTCATCAAGCACGTGGTCGAGCGCGTCAAGCGCAGCACCCGCCGCATCCCGGTCATCGCCGGTACCGGTGCCAACTCCACTGCCGAAGCCGTGCACCTGACCCAGAACGCCAAGAGCGCCGGCGCCGACGCCTGCCTGCTGGTAGTGCCGTACTACAACAAGCCGACGCAAGAAGGCCTGTACCAGCACTTCAAGCACATCGCGGAAGCCGTCGACATCCCGCAGATCCTCTACAACGTACCCGGCCGTACCTCCTGCGACATGCAGGCCGATACCGTGATCCGCCTGTCGAAGGTCAAGAACATCATCGGTATCAAGGAAGCCACCGGCGACCTGGTACGCGCCAAGGCCATCCTCGATGGCGTCGACAAAGACTTCATCGTCATGTCCGGCGACGACCCGACCGCCGTCGAGCTGATCCTGATGGGCGGCAAGGGCAACATTTCCGTCACCGCCAACGTCGCCCCGCGCGAAATGGCCGACCTGTGCGAGGCCGCCCTTGAGGGCAATGCCGAGAAGGCCCGCGCAATCAACGAAAAACTCATGCCGCTGCACAAAGACCTGTTCTGCGAGTCCAACCCGATCCCGGTGAAATGGGCTCTCGTCGAAATGGGCCTGATGCACAAAGGCATTCGCCTGCCGCTGACCTGGCTGAGCGAAGGCTGCCACGAAAAAGTCCGTACTGCCTTGCGCCAGTCCGGCGTACTGGTTTAAGAGGAAGTACACCGCATGAAGCGACTGGCTGGTCTTTCCGCCCTTGCCCTGATCATCTCCAGCACCAGTGGGTGTGGCTGGCTGTGGGGCGAGGATGGCTATTTCCGCGACCGCGGCAGCGATTACCTGCAGGCGCGCCCGACTGCGCCGATGCAGCTGCCGCCGGACGCCAGCAACGTCAAGCGCCTTGACCCGCTGCTGCCGATCCCGCGCAACGTCGCCGACGACAGCGCCACCGGCGAGTTCGAGGTGCCGCGCCCGCAACCGATGACCGGTGGCGCCGCCCAGGTTACCGACTACAGCCTGCAGCGCAGCGGCAGCAGCCGTTGGGTGCTGGCCCAGCATTCGCCGGCCGAGGTATGGCCGGTGGCTCGCCAGTTCTTCGAGGACAACGGTTTCCGCATCGCCGAAGAGCGCCCGCAGACCGGTGAATTCAACACCACCTGGCAGCGTTTCGACGAACTGTCGGCTTCGCTCGGCCAGCGCCTGGCCAGCACTGCCAGCAGCGCTGACAGCGAAGTGCGCGTGCGTGTACGCATGGAGCCTGGCGTGCAGCGCAACACCTCCGAGGTGTATGTGGTCAGCGTCGAGCGCCCGGCCGGCAGCACAGCCGAGCCCGATTTCCCGTCCACCTCCAGCAACACCGGTGCCGATGCCCTGCTGGTCGACGAAATGCTTGCCAGCATGAACCGCAGCGCCGAGAAGGGCGGTTCGGTATCGCTGCTGGCCGCGCGCGATTTCGACGCGCCAAGCCGCGTCAGCCTGAGCGAAGACGGCAGCGGCAACCCGGTGCTGTACCTGGGCGCCGACCTGGACCGCGCCTGGTCCAGCGTGGGCCGTGCCCTGGAGCAGGGTGGCGAGTGGCGTGTCGAGGACATCAACCGCAGCCTGGGCCTGTACTACATCAACCTGTCTGAAAAGCCTGAAGACAAGCAGAACCAGCCTGGCTTCTTCGGCCGCATGTTCGGCAGCGAGCCTACCAAGGAAGAGCGTGAAGCCCGTGCCGAGCGCTACCAGGTTCGCCTGAGCAAGGTGGGTGAGAGCGTGCAGGTCACGGTCGAGAAGAACATCAACACCGTGGCCCCGGCCGATGTCGCCCGCCGCGTGCTGAGCGCCATTCAGGACCACCTGGGCTAAGTGCGCTTCGCGGTACTCGGAAGCGGCAGCCAGGGAAACGGCACGCTGATCGCCAGTGGTGACACGTTCATCCTGGTCGATTGCGGGTTTTCCCTGCGCGAGACCGAGCGGCGCCTGGCGCTGCTCGGCGTGTCGGCGGCCCAGCTCAGTGCGGTACTGGTCACCCACGAACATGCGGACCACGTGCATGGAGTCGGCTTGCTGTCACGGCGCTACAATGTACCGGTCTACCTCAGCCAGGGGACCTTGCGCGGCATGCGCAAGCCGGTGGAGGTGGCCGGTTTTCTCGCTTGTGGCGAAAGCCTGCGTATCGGCAGCCTGGAAGTGACCGCGGCGCGGGTCGAGCACGACGCCTACGAGCCGCTGCAGTACGTGGTCAGCGACGGCCAGCGGCGCTTCGGCATGCTGACCGACCTGGGCTCGTACGACGCGCTGCTGCTGGAGCGTTACCAGGGCCTGGATGCACTGCTGATCGAGGCCAACCACTGCCGCGACCTGCTGGCACGCGGTCACTACCCGGCCTTCCTGAAGCAGCGGGTGGGTGGCATGCAAGGGCATTTGAACAATCACCAGGCCGCGCGCCTGGTGCACGAGTTGGGCTGGAGCAACCTGCAACACCTGGTGCTGGCCCACCTCAGCAGCAAGAACAACCTGCCACACTTGGCTCGCCAGTGCTTCGTCGACACCCTTGGGTGCGACCCGGACTGGCTCCAGGTGGCGAATCAGGAACACGGGCTCGACTGGCGCGAAATCGCCTAGCCCAACACCTCAAGCAAGCGGAGCCCAATCATGGAAAAACGCGACGAACTCTACCGCGGCAAGGCCAAATCGGTTTACAAGACCGACGACGCCGACCGCTTGATCCTGCTGTTCCGTAACGACACTTCGGCGTTCGACGGCAAGCGTATCGAACAGCTCGACCGCAAAGGCATGGTGAACAACAAGTTCAACGCCTTCATCATGCAGAAACTGGAAGAAGCCGGCGTGCCAACCCAGTTCGACAAGCTGCTGGGCGACAACGAGTGCCTGGTGAAGAAGCTGGACATGATCCCGGTCGAGTGCGTGGTGCGCAACTACGCCGCCGGCAGCCTGGTCAAGCGCCTGGGCGTGGAGGAGGGCATCAAGCTGGAGCCGTCCACCTTCGAGCTGTTCCTGAAGAACGACGAGAAGGGCGACCCCTTCATCAACGAATCCCACGTTGTCGCGTTCGGCTGGGGCACCGCCGAGCAGCTGGCCGAAATGAAAAAGCTGTCGCTGAAGGTCAACGAAGTGCTGAGCAAGCTGTTCGATGACGCCGGCCTGCTGCTGGTCGACTTCAAGCTGGAGTTCGGCGTATTCCACGGCCAGATCGTGTTGGGCGACGAGTTCAGCCCGGACGGCTGCCGCCTGTGGGACAAAGAGACCCGCAAGAAAATGGACAAGGACCGCTTCCGCCAGGGCCTGGGCGACGTGATCGAAGCCTACGAAGAAGTTGCCAAGCGCCTGGGCGTGCCGCTGTAAGCGGTACGTTCACGCAAGCGCCTGATACCACGCGATTTTTTTTAAAAAAGGTTTGCGTTTTAAAAGAACGCTGGTATGATGCGCGGCATTGGAGAGATGCCGGAGTGGTCGAACGGGACGGATTCGAAATCCGTTGTACTGGCAACAGTACCTAGGGTTCAAATCCCTATCTCTCCGCCATATTAAAGGCCCCGAGCGCTGTATAGCCCTCGGGGCTTTTTTCGTTTGGGGGAATTTTGGGGGAATGGGGGAGCGTGTAATTCCCCCATGCGTTCGCTATCATTTCCCCCATGGCCTACTACGAGAAGCGCGGGGACGCCTGGCGCGCCCAGATCCGCCGCAAAGGATATCCAACACTTTCCGCCACCTTTGACACAAAGGCAGAAGCCCAGCGATGGGCCGCCGAGATCGAAGGCGATATGTCGCGTGCTCGATTCGTCGACATGCGCGAGGCCGAGAGCACCACGCTGGCCGAGGCCCTGGACCGCTACCTGTCAGAGGTAACTTCCACCAAGAAGGGCGCCAAGCAGGAACAGGTCCGCATCAAGAAGTGGAAAGATCACAAGCTGGCCAGCAAGGGCCTCGCAGCGATCCGCTCGAGCGACATGGCCGCGTACCGCGATGCTGAGATCAAAGAGGGCAAGGCAACGGCGACGGTCCGCCTCAACCTGGCGGTGATCAGCCATCTCTACACGGTGGCCACCAAGGAATGGGGAATTGAAGGGTTGACCAACCCTTGCCGGGCGATCCGTATGCCGAAGGGCAGCAAGGAGAGAGATCGGCGCCCGACGCCTGCAGAGCTGACCGCGCTGTACAAGGCAGCCGGGCAGATGAATGCCCAACTTCCGGTGTTCATTGAGCTGGCGGTGGAGACGGCGATGCGTCGGTCTGAGCTGTTGATGCTGCGCCGCGACCAAGTGCGCGGCAAGGTGGCCTATCTGGAAGACACCAAGAACGGCGAGCGGCGCGCTGTGCCGTTGTCCTCCCGGGCAATCGCCTTGTTGGAGGGGCTGCCCACGCCGATCGGTGGCGGCCGGTACTTTAGCCTGGCGCTCAACACGATCAGCAACTACTTCCCGCGGGCCTGTGTCGCCGCAGGGATTGAAGGCCTACGCCTTCACGACCTTCGCCATGAGGCGACCAGTCGTTTTTTCGAGCGTGGCTTCACCATGATGGAAGTCGCGAGTATCACTGGGCACAAGACCCTGGCGATGCTGAAGCGCTACACGCACCTCAGCCCGCAAGACCTCGCAGAAAAGCTCGGCTAGACAGCGGTCTAAATTCTCTACAGGTTACTCATCCTGCTCCCCTTGAAAAAAATGACTCCATAGCGTAAAAACCCCCGCTAAGCTTAGTTTTTGCGGAAAGTCTGCAAAAATAGCCAGTTTGAGAGGGTCAGGAGCAAAATGCTCATCGAGTTCAGCGTCACCAACTTCAAGTCCATCCGTGAGCGTCAAACGCTTAGCATGGTTGCTTCCAACTACTACAAGGAATTAGTAGATGAAAATACATTTGAAGTTGAGTCTGAGGAGAGCTTTCCTCGGTTGCTGAAAAGTGCTGTTATCTACGGGCCTAACGCTTCGGGCAAATCGACGCTCGTTGAGGCTATGGAATTTGTTGATAACTTTGTTTGCACCTCTTCCAATGAAAGCCAATCTGGCGATCGAGTAGCGGTGGTACCATTCAAGCTATCTGCTGAAACTCGAAATGGAGATTCCCAATTTGATGTCGCATTCTTTGAGGAGGGCGTGCGCTATGAGTTTGGGTTTTGTGCTAACTCAGAACGTGTGACAGCTGAATGGCTTTATGCCTACCCCAAAGGTAGGGCTCAGCGTATGTACACTCGTTACTACAATGATGATGTAGACTCTTATCATTACGTTTGGGGAAAGAATTTTCTCGGAGGAAGACGTCGTACCGACTGGAAGAATAGCACTAGACAAAATGCTCTTTTCCTATCCACGGCTGTGCAGCTTAATTGCGAGCAATTGCAGTCGCCTTTTAACTGGTTTAAAAGTCGTATCGCTACGCTTGACCCGAGTGTTCTTTCTGCCAGTTATACCATGAAGCACTTCGAAGAAAGGAAATCAGCGATTTTAGAATTTCTTTCTGCTGCAGACTTGTTTATTGCAGACATTAAGATTGATAAAATCAAATTTGATCCTTCATTGGTCCCCTCCGATATGCCGCCAGGGCTCAAAGAGGAGGTCATCAAAAATATGTCCGGAAAAGAATTCGCTGAGGCAAAATTCTACTTGAAGTCTGTTGATGATGGAGAGTTGATTGAGTTCGCTGACGATGAAATCTCTGCGGGTACAAAAGCGTTGTTCAACTTCTCAGGGCCTTGGATCGATGTGGTAAGTAGGTCCCGCGTACTTTTTGTCGATGAGTTGGATAGCAGCCTGCATCCCCTTGTAGTTCATCAGCTAATTCGCATCCTTCACAATGCCGGCAGACCTGTTCAGATGGTGTTCACTACTCATGACACTTCCATTCTCGGCCACAAAGGAATCTTGCGCCGTGATCAGGTATGGATGATTGAAAAAAGTGATCAGCAAGCCAGCATTTTGACTCCTTTATCTGATTACTCTGTACGTGATGACGAAGCCTTGGAGAAGGGATATCTTGGTGGTCGTTATGGTGGAATTCCATTTGTAAAGGACCTATCAATTGGGAACTGATAATCTTCACCATAAGCGTAAAGCGAAGTCTTACGAGCGAAAGCTAGGCAAAAAGCCCCCGGGAATGAGGTTGTTGATTGTTTGTGAGGGGTCTAAGACGGAGCCCCACTATTTCACAGAGCTTAGACAGGATCAGCGTTTGAAGACTGCAAATATCCGGATTTGCGGTAAAGAATGTGGTTCTGATCCTGTCTCTGTTGTCAAATACGCCGAAAAAATATTTGATGATGAAGCCGGAGCTTACGACAGG
Organism: Pseudomonas sp. UBA6753; assembly: GCF_002453565.1. Classification (NCBI taxonomy): domain Bacteria; kingdom Pseudomonadati; phylum Pseudomonadota; class Gammaproteobacteria; order Pseudomonadales; family Pseudomonadaceae; genus Pseudomonas; species Pseudomonas sp. UBA6753. The sequence continues at coordinate 82,177 of NZ_DKHD01000023.1, forward strand.
GTTTATTGCGTAATGGACACTGATACCCACGCTAATTTAGATCGTGCGTTAAAGTTGATAGAAACGCGAGGAAACCCATTTATAGCCATTGTCTCATCGCCGTGTTTCGAGTTTTGGCTTATGTTGCATCATCTCCTGCATCAAACCTCCTTCCGTGCCACCTCCACCAAATCTATTGGTGAAGTCGTTGAAAGCGCATTGCGCAAGCTGGATAAGGCTTACACGAAAGGCAAGCCCGGGGTTTGGGCTAGGTATAAAGATAAGCTGACAACGGCTCTTGATAACTCGAAAAAGGTTCATAAAGTCGCGCAGGCTACCGGCAACACCAATCCGTCTACTGAGGTGCACGTGGTCGTTGAAGCGATGATGACCCTGAAGGCGTGATCAGGCGATGCGGAGGGAAGGAGGGGCTTTTCGCTTGCGTCCCGCCTTCGGCTTTTTGTGCTCTCCATCCCGAAACTCGCGAAGAAATCTGCGCACGTCCTCTTTCAGCCAGCAGTGCCGGTTGCCCATCTTAAAGCTCTTGGGCAGCCACGGCACGCCGCGGCGAATCCCCTCCCTGATAGAAGCCTCGGTGCGGCCCAGCAGCTTGGCCAGGCCTTCTACCGTCAACACCTCGGTTTCTTCACTCATACCTTACTCCCGACCTGACGCGTCAGGTTTTGGCTGTCACGCTGACCTGTCGCGGCAGCTGACTTCAGTTCCGTGATCACTGACTGTACGCCCGCCACATAGCTGCCTGGTCGGCCTACAATCGGGCCGGTCAACCGCTCGACTACCACTTCGACCGGTGAACCTCGCAGCGAGGCGACTAGGTCAACGGCCCAGCTCCGCGCCTCCAAGTACATGAGCCGGTTGATTGGCCCGGATGCGGGCACAGCTACGACTGATGTCTTGATACCCTCGGTGATGGTGTGCGTAGCCGGTACCTTGGCGGCAGATCTCGATACGACCGAGTTGACCCGGCCGCGACCCCGCTTGAGCCCCATCGATTCGATGATCTCCATTGCTGCCTGGCTGACATCGCGATGGCTCATGAGCACCCCCGGAAGTGGTCGGCCAGCACTCGGCGCCCGTCCAGGCCGCAGGCGGCGGACAGGTCTAGAACCTGTCCAAAGGTGGTGTCACGCTGCTGCAGGGCATCCCACAGCAGCAGAAGCAGGCCGGCCTGGGTCATGGCTGCCGCTCCTGCACCACCTGCTGCTGCATGGCCTGCACGCGCAGTGCGGTGTCAATCTCATGATCCAGCTCTTCGCCGGATAGCCAGTTATCGCCACGCACCACCAGCAGGTCTTCATCGGGGTCTTCGATGCGCTCGCGGTCACGCAGCAAGCGGTACCGGCGTGCATCGGCCACCAGTTTGACGTGCTCGTCGATGCTGAACTCCTTGCAGAATGCCGGCTGGCCCTTCTCCGCCATGTAGCGCATCGCTTCGTTGATGTCGCTGTATTGCAGGTCTCCCTCGACCACGACGTTCCGCAGTGCTACCGATAGGAAGTCCAGCACCTGCGCGTCACTCCAAGGCGCATACACGTACGCAGACCCTTGCGAGCTCGCACCTATCAGAGATTGCTCAAGCTCGGCCTGCAGGTCGCCACCGCTGGCTCCGGCGATCACCGCCAGGCCGCGGCCGATAGATACGTGGGCGCCGAGGAGGGCGAACGGTAGGACCTGCTCAAGGCTTCCACCCTCGGGCGCTTTCAAGACCAAGGTGATACGGTCAGGCGCCTGCATGTTGAACCCCCTTGACTTCTGCTGCCTGGGCGAGCGCATCGAGGAGTGCATTGGCGCGTGCGCGGCCTTCCAGTTCGTTACGAATCGCGGTGACGATCAGCGAATTCATGCTGCGATCGTCCGCGTCTGCTGCCGCTGCTACCCGATCGCGCATACCATCAGGCAGGCGGACGACAAATTTGTCGGCGGTGCGGCTGTCGTAATCAAACGCCATGGGGCACCTCCTGCGCCTGGCCGGCCTGGATGCGTTCGTAGATCTCCTGGCGGTGAACGGCGACCTCCTCGGGCGCTTCGACACCCAGTCGAACCTGCATCCCCTGTACGCCCAGGACGGTGACGGTGATGTCGTCGTTGATACGGATGGATTCGCCTACGCGGCGGGTCAAGATGAGCATGTTCAAACTCCATTTTTTGGGCAAGCCGGGGGCCTGCCGCGTTTGTTGGCTTTCGCAAAATTCAGGGTTGGATCAGGTCAGGCGGGCTGCGTTATGCCACCGCCAAGGCGCACTCTGCGCGCCGGGTTGTTATGCGGGTTTCAATTTTTCGTTCGCCTTGACGGCGCACGCGGGTGAATTCGTCAGTACTGGATACGGAATGTCCAACCAACACCGCGCAGATAGTCATCACCATCGGAGATATCAGGCCCCTTCGCATTGCTTCTGCCACGAGTTGTGCGCGCTTGATCACACCGAGCTTGGTGCTGGCTGCAAGCAAGCGCTTGTCGATGGTGTCCTTGGCTACACCTAGCTCACGAGCGGCTTCTTTGCTGGTCAGTCCGCATGCCACAGCCATTACGCACTGGAGCTCACGCTCCGCCAGTCCCAGCCCAAGGCTGCCAGTCCAGTTACCGAAAGTCAGTGCGTTCATGTGCTTCGCTCCGTGCGAGTAAGTTGATGAGGCAAATAATGGTTTCCCTTTATTCCGCTGTCAACAGGTATGCCTTTATTTTTTCGCAGCACTTCCCTCCGATAGTACCGGTTGAGTACCCTTTTTCTGTATGGATATACAGTAATCAGGAGAAGGTTGTGGCCAAGCAAAAAAAACAAGTGGCAGAGCAGCGCACGGAGATGACAGGCATGGAACGCTTGGTCTTGAGGGTTTCTTCGATGATCAACCATCCAATAGCTCAGACCCAGAGGTGGGTGACAATTCACCAGCTTGATACTGATAGCGATCAGAATTGGGAGGAGGTCATGAGCATGATTGCTGAAACCCCAGGAATAGAAATGACCTTCAGCGATGATGGAAGCGTGACGCTTCAGTGGGAGGCCGATGAAGAGCAGACCTCCACCTTGGCGATGGAGGGGGCAGAAGCCGAAGAGGAGGTCGCCGCCCCGTTTTAAGGGCGGAAATTGCGCGCTGCGCCCTTGCTCGGCGCGCTACAGAAGGTTGCCATTCCAGACGTATAGGACTTTTGCCTGGATGTAGGTTTCCTCTTTACGGATCATCCGATCCTTGTGTTTAGGGTTGTCGGAGATCATCTCGTAATGCTCATCGTCCGCGACCTGGAGGCGCTTGATGTACTCATGCCCACCCCAAGAGATGAAATACACTCCATCGCCGATGAAGTCGCGAACAGTCACGTCGACAATCAATGGATCGCGATCCTTGATGGTTGGAGCCATTGATTGACCCCAGCCAGTGACGAGCTTCAGGTGATGTGGCTCTTTGAAGTCAAGCCCCAGTTCCCGTAGGTGGCTCAAGCTGACGCGAACGTCTCTAAGCATCTCCGGGTAGTCGTGCGTTACTTGGCCTCCACCCATTGCTCCTCGCACGTCATAGTGTGCAATTCGGATCATATCGCCAGCGGAGCCACGAGTAGCGCCCACCTTTGCAGAGCCGTCGTCAGGGTGTGAATCGGTCTCTTCGGCAGCTTGGAGTAGACGATTGCGCGCCTCTTCCGACAGGCCCGAGCCCGTTTTTGCCAGCATCTGCCTGACCATGTCAGCAGCCGAGAGCTTCTGTATCTCCTCACCGACGAGAGCGGAGCCAGGCTCGGTTGGGGCGGGGATGCTACCCACTCCCTCCGCCAACCATAGCGCATCAACCCCGCAGATCTGGGCGATCTTCACCAGGTGGCTACTGGATCGGGAGAGCCCTCTCTCGATTTCCGAGATCGAGGCTTGCGCGATGCCAGCCCTTTCGGCCAGCTCGGTCTGGGTAAGCCCTTTCAGGCGTCGGGCGTGTTTGAGTCGATCTTTGAGTTCCATAACGCACCAATCTAATGGTTAGCCTTTTTCCTTGCAAAAAGGTATGCCTCTAAAATACAGTAAAGGCATACCTCTATTCGGCGTTAAGCCCATGAATGAAATCTTCAATGACTTGGTCAAGTTTTTTGGCGGCCAGGTGGCAACAGCGAAAGCGCTCGGCGTGACGCAAGGCACAGTCAGCGGCTGGGTGCGCGGCGTCCATGGCTGTTCTGCTGATATGGCTTTGATCATTCAGGCCAAAACTCATGGGCGTTTCGCCGCTTCAAGCATTCGTCCCTCGCTGGCGGAATCGCTCCCGACCTTGGATCAAAAGGTACCAGCCAAAAGCCATCAAGCGCAGACCAACGAATCTGCTGTTAATTCATCCAGTGCCGTGCAGGCCTCCCAATGAATGCCCCCATGCCATATCGATACCTCAGGGAAAGCTGTCATGGGCGAGAAAATCATAGCGCGGAAAGGCAGGGCAAAATTGATTTCAAGCCAGATCAGTCGCCAGGCCTTGATTCCGACTTTTTCTGTGAGAGCTTGGAGGGCAGGGGGAAATTTCAATGACTAGCACAGACACCGGAAAGCCGCCTTAACCGAGCGGCCCCACCAGTTTCTGCATTTGGCTTAGCCCATAAAGCAGAAAACCCGGCTTCGCAGGCCGGGCTTCTTAACCAGTCCCCTGGCAGGGACTTTTTGAATCTTCGTTCTGTAGGAGGACGAGATGCACCCGAAAAATACCACCGAGGCACCGCCAACGCAAGCGGGCTTGCTCGTGACCATGGCGACAAAATTCAACCAGAACGGCGATGAGTTCTTCTTCTCGACGGTGCCTGGGATCAGCTGCTCTGAGGCGTTCAACTTTGCAAGTGCCAATCTGAGCGCAGCAGAAGACCTGCTCGGCCAGCTCGTCCAGGTCAATGCAAGCTGTAACTTGGCTTTTGCGATCCGCGCATTGGTTGGCCAAGCGAGAGCGCTAATCGACTCCGGGGTTGGATCTGTCGAGCAGGCCGAAGACTTCGCGCCACAAAACCTTGTATCTCCGGTTCGTGGCGCGGGGGTGTCGGAATGAGCCATCCCATGACCAAGTTTTCTTCCCCCGCCAAGCGCGTAGAGGAGGGGCTTGAGCTGCTGGCGATCCTCGCCGAGGTGCTTGAGCACATCGGCGGCTTCAAGGACAGCGGCCCAGGCGAACACCCAGCAATGATCGGCGAACGCGGCGAGGACGGCATCATCCGTTCCATGCGAGTAATCGCCTGGGCGGCTCACCGTGAGTTTTGTCGGATGGCTACGGACTTGGAGATCCCCCAATGAACCAGATTGTCCCGGTGTGGCAGCCAGATGGCTTGCATGGTGAGATCGTCCACGACGTGACCCTCACCGCAGCGGATATCGCGCGTTTCAACGAAGCGCGCGAATCATTCAAGTTGATCAAAGCCTTGTACTGGGCGCATGTCGTGCCCTCGCTCGGCGGATTCGACAATCCTGTAGCCGGCGAACTTGAGCGCCTGTTCGAGCGCGTCGTTTTCGACACGCGAAACTTTATGTGGCCTCACCGAAACGCGGCTGCCTTCCATGATGCAAAGGATGTGGGAGGTGCTGCATGAGCAGCGTTATCAATTTCCCCGCAGCCCCCGCAGCTGAGGTGATCGACGAAGCCTTCTTCGAGAAGTTCGCCGATGCTGCCCTGCTGATGACGTGCTTCGAGACCGTCGCCAACGCCATCGAGGTGGTGGAGGAGGGCGCCAAGATCCATGAGCGCGACGAAACGCACGTCAGCCTCATTGAGGCATGCATGGCGCTGGCGGTGCTCTTCCGTAGGCGAACTGGCTATGCCGTGCAGACTGTTTCTGCTGATCACCTGGAGAAGCAGCGCCAGGCGCTGTTGGCGGGAGAGGTGATCAGTTCGCTACCAATCCCTATCCGCCCGCCTGAGCTCAAGCCGTTGGCCGCGTCTGCTTTTGCCGGCCTGGCGGACCTGGAGCTGGCGCAGGCTGGATTCAACTACATCAGGCGTGTCGGTGAGCTCATCAACGGAAATTGCCCTCAGCTGGTTGAGCTGGACCTGGCGAGAGCCCACTCGGTTGACGCCTTGAACGCATACAGCCAACTGATTTCCCGGCTTGCTGGCAGTGCTGCGCAGGATGTGAGTGCTTCTCTTCCGACAATCACCGGTCCCTCATCGGAGACCCTCCAATGACCACGACCCCAAACCATGCCCAGGTGCTCCCGCAGCGCGCTGGCGCGTCGATCATCACCGGCCCTTGGCCAAGCTACGCCGCTTTCCGGGACCTACCAGAGCGCGAGCGTTGGGTGCTGTACGGAAGCGCGAAGGCTTATCGCGAGGCGCTGGAGCTTCAGGGGTTCCAGATGGCCGAGAGCTACGACCAGTTTGTCCGGCGGGTGACCGCTGAGTTGGAGATTTGAACCGATGAGCGTTCAAGCAATGACCTGGGCCCTAGAACAGCAGGAGGTTGGCGAACCGCATGCCCGGCACGTCCTGCTGTGCCTGGCCAACTATGCCGATCAGGATGGGCGCGCCGCGTTCCCATCGGTCGCTCGCCTTGCAGTCGATACCGGCCTGAGCCCTCGCACTGTCCAGTATCGACTTCGAGACCTGGAGCGGAAGGGAGCGATCCGCCGGGGCAACCAAGCAATTCCCGCTGCCTACATCACCCAGCGAGATCGCATTCCGGTGTGCTACGACATCGCCATGGAGCGGGGTGCACAGCATGCACCCGGTGCACGCCAAGACGTACCGGGGTGCACGCCAGAACATAACGGGGTGCACGCCACGACAGAACGGGGTGCACAGCATGCACCCGAACCATCAATTAACCACCAATTAACCACCCATAACCGTAAAGAAGGCGCAGGCGCCTCTGGTGATGGCAAAGGGAAGCGGAAGGCAAAGGAATCCTTTGACCCTCTGATGGCCAAGCCGGAGAACTGCTCTGATCGCGCTTGGGCCGATTTCTGCGAGATGCGCAAGGCAAAGCGTGCACCGCTGACCAAGCGCGCTTGTGACCTGATTGCCAAGAAGCTGGAAGGGCACCAGAACGCTGATGTGATCCTCGACAAGTCCACCGTCAGCTGCTGGACCGATGTTTACCCAGAGGCGACGGCAAACGCTGGCGCACGGCCAGGCCGGCCTGGCGCATTCAACAACCTCCCTCAGCACACCGATGACATGTACCAGGAGAGCCACGATGGCCGCCCGAATTTCTGATCTGTTCCACCGTACCCCGGCCAAGCGCATCTTCTCCGGCGAGTGCCCGGTGCATGGCCGCGTCGATATGAGTGAGGTCGAGCAGCTGGACGGCTCGATGCTGGCGCGTGGCTGCAAGCGCTGCGCTTGGGAGGCCCTGCATACCAGCCCCCGCGACTCGGCAGAACGCGCCCTGGCCAATGCCCAGCACAAGGTCGAGAAAGCCAGCGAGGCGCTGATCGCTGCCGGGATCACCCCGCGCTTTGCTGGCGCCACCTTCGACAGCTACCACGCCGAGACGGAGCCGCAGCACAGGGCTCTGGCCAAGTGCCAGGCCTATGCCGAGCAGTTCCCGGCCAACTTCCGGGCTGGCCGCTCCCTGCTGCTGACCGGCAATGTCGGTTGCGGAAAGACCCACTTGGCCAGTGCGATTGTCCGCACTGTGGTGGCCGATCAATGCCGTGCGCTGATCATTCCGGCCGGTGACATTGTGAGCATTGCCCGCGCCTCGATGGCGCCCGGATCGGGTTACACCGATCGTGACGTGGCAGTCCATCTTGGCGGCTTGGATCTGCTGGTGATCGATGAGGTCGGCGCACAGAAGGGCAGCGAGTATGAACTGGGGCTGCTGCACAGCATCATTGACCGTCGGTACCAGGCGGTGTTGCCGACCGTGATGATCAGCAACTTGAGCGCCGATGGCCTCAAGTCCTACATCGGTGACCGCGCCCTTGACCGCTTGCGGCAGAACGGCGGGCAGCAGGTTGGCTTCACTTGGTCCTCGATGAGGGCGGTGGCATGAGAGCGCTCTACAGCGACGAGGCCGAGCACGGCGTGCTTGGCGCAGTCATCCACGCTTCGCTGCAGCAGGACGTAGGCCTGGTCGAGGACATGCTCGGCCAGATGACCTCGGCCGACTTCTATCATGCCGACAATGCGGCACTGTTCGAAGCCATGCTCGAGTGCCGCGAGCAAGCCATGCCCATCGATCCGGTGACCTTGGGCGCGGTGCAGCGCCTGCTCCCAGGTGGCGACAACGTCATGGCCTATGCCGCTGAGTTGGCCAGCAAGGTGCCTTCGCTGGCCAACTGGAAGGCCTACGCCAAGCACGTCAAGGAGTGGGGCGTGATCCGCCGCATTTTGGACGTGGCGGGCGGCGCGCAGGAAATGGTGCAGGCCGGCGCACCTACAGGCGAAGTAATTGCTGCAGCTCAGCAGGCCATGGCAGACCTGCGCAACCTTGATGGGGAGGCAAAGGGTTACAAGCGCTTGGACCAATGGATGGGAGACGCCGCCGACCTGGTGGACGAGAAGCACCGAGGCGTGGCGCCGAAGTGGCCATCCACGGGGCTCGAAAAGTTGGATGAGCTGGCCCAGGGGCTTCGCCCGAAGAAGGTGACCGTAATCGCCGGCCTGCCGGGCAGTGGCAAGACCACCTTGGCCCTGCAGATCGCCCAGCACAACGCCGTCAAGGAGCGGAAGCCGTGGCTGGTGTTCTCCATCGAAATGCCTGGTGAAGAGCTAGGGCTGCGCGCTATCGCCTCGCTGGGAGGGGTGGCTCTGCACAAGCTGGACAACCCAGCCCAGATGCGCGAAGACGACTGGGCCAGGATGAGCGGTGCCGTAGGAATGGCCCTGGAAGCCCCGCTATTCGTCTGTGACGACCCGGTGCAGACGCCGTCCACCATTCGCGCCACGGCTCGGCAGTGCCAGCGCGAGCACGGACTGTCCGGCATCGTGGTCGACTACTTGACCCTAGTGCGCAGCGAGCGTGGTGGCCGATCTCGTTCCGAGGAGGTGGGAAAGATCAGCAAGGCCCTGCTGCAGCTGGCCAAGGAAATGGCTATCCCGGTCATTGAGTTGGCCCAGCTGAACCGTGACTCGACCAAGCGCCCCGGCAAGAAGCCACAATCCAGCGACCTGCGCGACTCCGGTGAGATCGAGGCCGACGCCAGCTGCATCCTGATGGTGCACCGGGACATGGATACGGAGGAGGGCCAGAACGGCCTCACCGAGATCCTGATGACCAAGTGTCGCCACGCGCGGGTTGGCAGCTGCATCGTCCAGCAGGAAGGGCAGTATGGCCGGTTCGCCACCTACGCCGGATCGCTGCCCAGTGATGATGAGGTCGAGGCTGGGCGTGGCAGCTACGCCCAGCGCTACAAGGGGGCTGGCCTGTGACTAAGCCAATCAAGATGGCGCCCTGCCCATTCTGCGAAGGGCCGCCCTGCATCACCGCCAAGGATGAAGCCGGTACCGAAATCTCCGAGGGTCACACCTTCGACCACTCTGACGAGTTCCCGATGGTTTCGGCGCACGTCTGGTGCCACGACTGCGGCGCTCAGGGGCCGAGTATAGACACGCTGACCCTGGGCACGTTCGACCACCTGTATGACCTGCAGGTGGTGGATGTGATGCGGATCGCTGTCGAGAGCTGGAACAACCGCCACGCGAACGCCCGCGCCTGCTACGACGCTGGCGATCAGAAAGGCCTGAACCTGTGGCCGAGGAGGGACGCATGAGCGACACCAAGACCCTCACCGTCACCCTCAGTGACGCGGAGATACGCCGGCACGCTGCCGGCCAGGTCTTCCAGCTGCGCGATACCCGTCACCGGGAGCTGCGGTTCCGGTTCTCGACGGTTGACCGCTCCCGTGGCGCCTGGCACGTCGTGGTGCGCGGGCGCTGGGGCAAGGCGGGTGATTACCCGGGAATCAACACCAAGACCATGCTGGCCACGCTGCCAGCGATCCTGGCCCGCCGTGCCGCCGATGCCGACGCCAAGTCCACCACCACCAGCTGGGCCACGGTGGGCGACGTGCTGGCATGGTACCGCGACCGGATGAACCGTGATCGAGGCCTGTCCGCCAAGCGCAAGGCCAGTGCCAAGTCGGCGTTGGATCGCCACCTGGTGCCGCGCCTGGGTGACCTGCTGCTGGCCGAGACCAACAAGCAGGCGATTGACCAGCGCCTGATGTGGCCGCTACAGGAGCGTTATGCTCTGTCATTCGTGCGTTCGGTATATGGCGTGCTTTCGGTCGCGTTCCGCCAGGCCCTGCGTCTGGACATGCTGCCCGCCAACCCGATGGCCTCGCTGAAGTTCACCGACTTCGTGCGGACCCGGATCAGGCCGCGACCGGCGCGACTGCGTGGGGATGATGTACCGGGCCTGCTGATGGTGGTGGCCGAGCGCTTCGAGGTGGAGCCAGCGGGCTGCATGCTGGCCCTGATGATGCTGTGCCACGGTTCGCGGCTGGGCGAGACCCGGCTGGCGCGCTGGCGCAACGTCAACCTTGAAGCGGGGCGCTGGTTCATTCCGGCGGGTGACACGAAGACGAAGGCCGAGCACACGCTGCCGCTAACCACCCAGGCCTGCGCCCTGCTGCGCCGGTACCAGCGCCTGCAGGCCGCCCAGGGTTACACCGGCCTGCTGCTGTTTCCGGGCAGTCACGGAGCTCCGCTGAGCCCGAGCAAGGCCAACACCTTGTTCACCGACCTGGCCAAGGGCGAGTGGTCGAGCCACGACCTGCGCAAGGTGGCGCGCACGGCATGGACCGACCTTGGCGTGGATTACATGGTCGGCGAACTGCTGCTGAACCACGCCATGAAGGACCTCGACGCCACCTACATCCACACCACGGCCGAAGGGCTGAAACGTCAGGCGCTGGAGGCCTGGCACAAGCACCTCGACGGGCAGGGATTCGCCGCCATTCACACCGAGACATTGCCGGGACAGAAAACCGGGCCTGTAGCCGTTGACGCCACTATCAGCGCGGGTTGCAGCACCTCACAGCATCCATCCCAAGGGAGGATGCACGACCAAGAATTCAACCCAGGAGTTGGCCATGAGTGACGCTATCGCGGTCATGCCGCGCAAGAATCTGACCCCCGTAGAGCGAGAGTTCCTGAAGAAGGGCAACCGCATGATGCTGGACAAGCCCAATGGACGCATGGGGTCGGCCGCCCTGATGGACATCGTGGCTGACTGGCACGGATCGAGAGCCGTGCAGGGCTTTGAGCAATATGCCAAGGCCTGGATCATCCAGGGCGGCGCCAAGAGTAAAGCGGCCCACCAACTCCTATGCGAGCTGTTCGGCCTGGACACCGACCCAACGCCCCGGAGGGCTGCATGAAGAAACGAACCTACGTGGACAAGGCGCTGGGCGATACCGAGTACCTGCTGGAGCAGTGGGGCTGGTGGCGGATGAGTGAGATGGGTGTGCCCCGGTACGTGTCGCCGCTTTACGCGCTCATGCGTGACAACGTGCCTAGTGAAGGAGGTGCCCGGCAGCATGTGATCACTGACGACCTGGCCCTGATCATCGACGGCGCTGTGGCCAGGCTGACGAAGCGCAACCAGCAGATGGGGGATTTCGTGTGGGCCTACTACGGATCGAAGCACCCGGCCATGCGAGTTGGAAGGGAGGCAGGCATGTCCGAGCGCAAGGCGCGGGAGATCATCAAGGCCGGCGTTGCATGGATCGATTGTGCGCTCGAAGAAATTCGAGAGGCGGCGTAAAAAGTTCTATGCGGGCGGATAAACACCTGTTTTCATAGCAGCGTGTCCAGCTTGCAACGTTACGCGACACAGACAAACTCCGGCCATCGTGTCGGGGTTTTGTGTTTTTGAGGGGCTTAGATTCAGGTAGCCCTCCAGAAAAAGCATTTTTCTTGTATGAGGGAACGATTTGATAGCGCTATGATTCTGATAGGTTGCTACTCAATAACATGGAAGACCGTGAGTATGAAAAACGTTCTCGCCGTTGTGGCGCTTTCCCTTTTCGCTGCGTCCGCCGGAGCGGCTGAGCTATCCGGAGCGCTTGGCGCGACAGGCCAAGGTGGTCTTACAGCGCGCGTCGGCATTGGCTTTAACTGGGACAAAAGCTGGTTTGAATCCAGTACTGGCCGTCTAACCGGTTACTGGGATGCTGGGTATACCTATTGGGAAGCAGGAGATGCTTCCGGTGGCGCTCACTCGCTGTCCTTTGCGCCAGTTTTCGTTTACGAGTTCGGCAGCGGTAACGTGAAGCCATTCGTTGAGGCTGGCATCGGCCTGGCGGTCTTCTCTGGTACGTCCGCAGGTGACCAGGACTTTGGTTCGGCCTTCAACTTCGAAGACCGCATCGGTGCGGGCTTGAAGATCGGCGAGACGCAGAAGGTTGGCATCCGAGCGATTCACTACTCCAACGCTGGCATTAAGCAGCCCAACGACGGTATCGAGTCGTACTCGCTGTTCTACAGCCACCAGATTTAAAAAAGCACGATCCCTCTTTGCCCGCCCTGTGCGGGCTTTTTTATGCGGATGACACGCTCAGGCAGCTGGGCTAAGTCGGTAGTGGCGTCGATCAAAGCCGTGCGCTCCCTGATCGGCTACGCGATGAGAGTCTGGGGTATGTGACCCAGCGATCCAGGCCACCAAGCCGGGTATGCACCGGCCCTCCGCAACTTATTCCAAGGCCTCGCCATTTCGCGGGCGCCTTTAATTTCTGACGATCTCCCGATGCCAGTTATCCATTCTCGATTTTTTGCGATAAGCCTAAAATTGTGAGTGGCCATGCCGATACCCTAGGCTCGAATAACCGTTAGGCGTGAAAAAGAGACAATGCGCGACCAGTTTGAGGCTTCCAGGCCTGAACATTTGCTTGCCCGGTTGAATGAAGGCTATTTGGATGCGTCTACCAACCTCGAATGGACTATCTGGCAGCAGGCATGGCAAGCCGCACTAGAACATAAATCATCAATGCTCGCGGAGCATTCCCCGAAACGAGGTCTGACTGCTGATGAGTTTGAATTTATCAGGCAGTTGTTCGATGTTTCCGAAGCGCAAGGACATGCGAAACTACTTTAGGGTTTGGGCGTGAAGATCGAGCGAACTATTTCAAGCCTCGGCATTTGCCGGGGCTTTTCGTTTCTGGAGCATCACCTATGGCCGAGCCGAGTACCGGCGCCCTTGCAGTGACCGGCGTACTTGCCAGCGTTGGCCTGGGTATCCCGATATAGCTATTTATCCCCCTCAATGCGTACATCCGAGATGCCCAAATCGGCGATCGCAATGCGGAGATCATCATGTGATAAGCGGCACGGCGCGCGCGCCTCAGACAAGGGGTCAGCGGGGGCATGCAGACGGAGGAGAGCGGTCAGCACATTGTCTTCGTTCGGCGTGCTAGGCCAATCGCATATCCAGAATCTGGTATGGCCTTTGAGGTTGTAGTCGATGCGGTATTTCATAGGTTGCCGGACCTCCGCCATTGGACGTCAGTTATGCCGAAGCGCTCAGCAGCAGGCCGAGAGACTTTTCTGATATCCGAAGCAGTGAACTTAGGGATGACTCCAACGCCGGCTTCGCAGGCAGCCCAGTGCCAAGCCTCAGCGTTATTCATTCGCTCGGCGCGGACGATGAATTCGCGAGCCTCCCCGTGGAGCTTGTAAGCGATTACAAAAATGTCACTGATCGGCATTTATTAGTTCCCTCTAGTGAGGCCAGATCGGGCAACATTCCTTTTAGCCTCTAGGGGATTCCTAGGCAAGCATCCGACCGGTTTTACGTCGGTGCACGAATTTTCATTTACGGAGCAAGCAATGGCCCGACCGACCTCGGCCCAGGCGCAGCCACCTCGCTGGGCATAAGGCTCCTCTACTGTTCTCGCTGGGTGGTTGGTCGCCCCAGCCTTCCGCACCCACTCCTGGGCTCGCCACAACGGCGGGCCTTTTCTATTTCCGCTCCCCGCAACGGGAGGAATCGAGATGGACCATATGCCAGAGAAAGATCCCGGCCTGTGGGCCGCCCTGATTGCTTGGGTGCTTGCCCACCAGCCTCAGCTGTACGCCGCTGGCCTTTCCGTCGCGATCGCCGTCCTTCGGGTGGTTTATGGCGGCGGCACCCGTAGGCAGATGTTCTTGGAGGGCGCCCTGTGTGGCCTCATCACCCTGGCCCTAGTACCGCTGCTCGAATGGATGGGCCTGCCACAGGGCATGGCCACCTTCGCCGGCGGCATGGTCGGCTTCATGGGGGTGGAGAAGCTGCGCGGCTACTCCGATTTGTTCCTGTCCCGAAAGGCTCAAGGCTGATGGCCAGGCTCAAGACACTCGGCTCACGCATCAAGGAGAGCGCAGGGTCGCGGGTCAAGGTGGTCACACCTGGCAGCTGGCGGAGCGGCATGACCAGCTCCCAGCGTGGCTACGACTACCGGTGGCAGAAGGCGCGAGAGCAATACCTGCGTGACAACCCGCTGTGCGCTTACTGCGCCCGGCAGGGGCGAACGGCAGCGGCCAGCGTCGTTGACCACATCGTGGCTCATCGAGGCGACAAGGATCTCTTCTGGAATCAGACCAACTGGCAGCCGCTCTGCAAGCCCTGCCACGACTCGGTCAAGCAGGCCGAGGAGGCTGCTGGCCTGACGGGCTGACCGTCAGCGGACTGGCGCGCGGTCACCCGAGGCGCCTTCGAAGCACGTCAGTGGCGTGCCGCGAGGGTGGGGGGAGGTCAAAATATAGCGATTCGCATCTAGCTAGACCGCCACCGACCCCACGTACACATTTTTTCCCGTTTCAGGAAAAGTTAACCATGGCTTTAACCGACAAGAAGCGGCGGTTTGTTGACGCTTTGCTGTCGGGGGCCACAAATCGCGAATCAGCGATCGCTGCCGGGTATTCAGAGAAAACCGCGTCACAAGCGGGCTCCAAGCTGGCGAAGGATGAGGATGTGCTGACCGAAGTCGGTCGTCGCCTCAAGCAGAAACAGGCTACCAGCTCTGAGGTTAAACCTGGGCGAAAAGTTAAAGGTGAGGATATCGCGGAGGAGGAGCCGGCTGAGGTCGCGCTCACCCACACAGACGACCCGCGTGTGTTCCTTACAGAGCTCATGAACGCAAATGGGGCGGATATGCGCATGCGCCTGGAGGCAGCCAAAACGCTGATGCCCTACGCGCACGGCAAGGTCGCTGATCAGGGCAAGAAAGAGCAGAAAGCCGAAGCCGCCAAAGAGGCAGGCAAAGGCAAGTACTCACAGGGCAAGCCGCCCCCCGGCAAGCCGTCCCTCAGTATGGTCAAGGGGTAAGTCATGCAATGGACTACTGCCTGCCCGGACTGGTGGCGGTTATTGGCTGCAGGGGAGTCAATCATCCCGGAGCCACTGTTCCCGGATGAAGCGAAAGCCAGCCTTGAGGTGTTCAAGGGGCTGAAGATTGTCGACGCGCCTGGTAGCCCCACGATTGAAGCGTCATGTGCGCCCTGGGTGTTGGCCTTCGCCGGCGCGGTGTTCGGGAGCTACAACAGCGAAACCGGCGAGCGTCTGATCCGGGAAGTGATGTTGTGCATCCCGAAAAAGAACAGTAAATCGACGATCGCTGCCGGCATCATGCTGACCGCGCTGATTCGGAACTGGCGGCTCTCTGCAGAGTTCATCATCTTGGCTCCGACCAAGGAAATCGCCGACAACTCGTTCATCCCGGCCAAGGACATGGTCAACAACGATGAAGAGCTGAAAGCCCTGCTGCATGTGCAGCCGCATCTGCGGTTGATCACCCATCGCGAGACGGGAGCCACGTTGAAGGTGGTGGCGGCGGACAGCGATGTGGTGGGCGGCAAGAAAGCCGTCGGCGTGCTGATCGATGAAGCCTGGCTGTTCGGCAAGAATCCCAAGGCTGCGGACATGATCCGCGAAGCCACGGGCGGTCTGCTGTCTCGTCCGGAAGGCTTCATCATCTGGCTGACGACTCAATCGAACGAACCGCCGGCTGGGGTGTTCAGGTCGAAACTGAACTATGCCCGCGGCGTACGAGATGGTCGCATCGACGACAACCGCTTCCTCCCGATCATCTACGAGTTCTCACAGGAGATGATCAAGAGCGGTGAGGCCCGGAAGCCTGAAAACTTCCACCTGGTCAACCCGAACATCAACTACTCCGTTGACCGGCCCACGCTGGAGCGCCTGCATATGCAGGCCGAGATCGATGGCGAGGCGGAGATGCGCGGCTTCCTGGCCAAGCACCTCAACATCGAGATCGGCCTTGCTCTGATGTCCGACAGCTGGGTCGGTGCCGCTTTCTGGGAGCCCCAGGCCAAGGAAGGCATGACGCTGGACGACTTGCTCGAGCAGTGCGAGGTCATCGACGTTGGCGTCGATGGCGGTGGCCTTGATGACTTGCTCGGCCTGGCGGTGATTGGCCGGGTACGAGAATCCCGCACCTGGTTGCACTGGGCGCACGCTTGGGCCCACCCCTCGGTGCTTGAACGCCGCAAGTCAGAAGCTCCCAGGCTCAGAGACTTGGAAGCGACCGGTGACCTGACCATCGTCGACAAGATTGGCGACGACGTTGATCAGCTGGCGGCCATCGTTTCGCGGATCAACCAGGCGGGATTGCTCGACAAGGTCGGACTTGACCCCGCCGGCATCGGTGCCGTGCTTGATGCGCTGGCTGATGTCGAGATTGATGAAGAGCAGGTGGTCGGCATCTCGCAGGGTTGGAAGCTCACCGGCGCGATCAAGACGACCGAGCGCCGGCTCGCAGAGGGCTCGTTCATCCACTGTGGACAGCCGCTCATGGCCTGGTCGTGCGGCAACGCCAAAGGTGTGCCCTCGGCCAACGCCTTCCTGATCACCAAGCAAGCATCGGGAACCGCAAAAATTGACCCGCTCATGGCGACCTTCAACGCCGTGTCGCTGATGGCCCTCAATCCCGAGGCCCGCGGCGGTCTCGACGACTACCTCAACCACGGCTTTTTCGGATTAGTAGGCTGACCATGGCATTCAAATGGTACAACCCCTCGACCTGGGGTTTCTTCGGCTACACCGACCCGACCACGGGCGACTATGTCGAGGTTGACCTTGAGGTCGGCGGCAAGCGCACCAAGGCGGGGGTGCGCGTCACCGCCAAGACTGCACTTTCCGTCAGCATGATTTGGTCCTGCGTCAAGATCCTCTCCGAGTCGCTGAGCGGCCTGCCGTTCAAACTATATGAAGACACCGGCGGCAAGCGCGCAATGGTCGGGAGCACTGACCGATACGCGAAGCTGCTGCGCAAGCCCAACCCCTACATGACGATGCTGAACTTTCTCAAGTTCGTGGTCGTGAACATGGCGCTGCGCGGCAATGCCTTCGCCCTGATCGAGCGCAACCGAAACGGCGACGTTGTTGGCCTGGTTCCTCTGGATGGCAAGACGGTCACCATCGACACGGACGAGGACCTGCTCTATCTGGTCACCCCCAGCGAGGGGAAGCCGTTCCCCGTATCACCGGAGAACATGCTGCACTTCAAGCTGTTCAGTCTGGACGGCATCGTCGGTCTTTCGCCTATTGAGCACCAGGCCGAAACCATGGGGCTGGCCAAGGCCGGCCAGCAGTGGTCAGCGCGCTTCATGCGCAAGGGCGGCTTCACCGGCGGCTATGTCATCTACGAACAGTTCCTCACCAAGGCCCAGCAGGCCCAGGTGATGGAGAAATTCCCCGATGTGCGCAAGGCCGACGCCGACGATATAGGCAAGATGGCCATTCTGCAGGGCAACCCCAAGATCGTGCCGGCGGGCATCACCCAGAAGGATGCTCAGTTCATCGAGTCGCAGCAGTTTCAGGAAGAAGCCCTGGCGGGCATATACGGCGTACCGCTGTGGCTGGCCAACCGAGCGGGCAAGACCTCCATCATGGGCTCCAACCTCGAGCAGCAGCTCACGGGCTACATCACCTTCGGCCTCAAGCCCTTCATCGATGCGGTGGAGGACGAGTTCAACGACAAGATTTTCACGGCCTATTCGCGGTTCGCAGAGTTCGCCGTCGAGGGTCTGCTGCGGGCCGATAGTGCTGGAAGGGCCACGTACTACGGCAGCGCACTGGGCGGCTCCGGCGGTTCTGGCTGGATGAGCATTAACGAAGTCCGCGCCAAGGAAAACCTGCCTCCCCTGGAAGGCGACGAATACAACCGGGTCACCCGGTGGGAGATGCAAACCAATGGCGAACCTTGAAGTCCCGTTCGAACTCAAGGCCGTAGACGAAGCCGGCAACTTCGAAGGCTACGCCGCGGTGTTCAACAACGTCGACCTGGGCGACGACGTAATCATGCCCGGCGCCTTTACCCGGGTGAAGGCGACCCGCAACGGCAAATTGAAGCTGGCCCTGTACCACGACCTGACCCGTCTGGTGGGGGCCGCCGACTACACCCAAGACGACCACGGCCTGCTGCTGAAGGGCCAGGTCAACCTCAATGTCAGCTACGCCCGCGACGCCTACGAGCTCATGAAGGCCGACATCCTCGACAGCATGTCGATCGGCTTCAACACCATCAAGGCAGATTTCGAGGACCGCGCCGGCCGGCGCGTGCGCCTCATCAAGGAGGCCGAACTCTGGGAGGCGTCCTTCGTACCGTTCGGCATGAACCCGGAGGCCCAGGTTCTCAGCGTCAAGTCGGACATCAGGCTTTTCGAGAAGGCCCTGCGCGAACGCATGGGCCTCTCGCAGAAGGAAGCGGCGGCAGTCGCTTCGCTCGGCTACACCGCGCTACGCCGTGATGGCGGGAGCGAGGCCACGGCGATCGTGGATGAGCTGAAAGATATTTCCACCCTGTTCACCCACCATTTTGGAGTAGCACCATGAGCGAAGTAAAAGAACTGAAGGACTCCCTGGAGCTCCAGCTGAAGAAAGGTTTCGACGGCCTACAGACCAAGTACGATCAAGCCATGAGCGAGATCGAGAAGGGCAACCAGGTCGCCGGTGATCTCAAGAAGCAGATCGAAGACCAGAAGGGCGAGCTGCAGAAGGTCATCGACCAGGTGGTCGATCTGGAGCAGAAAGGCGTCAAGTTGCGTGGCCAGCCAGGCGAGGGCAAGAGCTTTATCGACCTCATCCAGGGCGATGAAGGCTACAAGTCGCTGAAGAAAGGCGGGGCTCTGGCTGAACTCGATGTGACCAAGTCCGACATGGCCAGCATGAAGGAAATGAAGGTCACCAGCGCCGGCATCGTCGTTCCGCAGTATGACCCGGTAATTCAACCCGGCATCCGTCAGGAGCTGCGCATCCGCGATCTGCTGACCGCCGTGCCCGTCGCGGGGCAGAACTACACCTACTTCCGCGAGAACCTGCACACCCGCGGCGCCGCGCCGGTCGCCGAGGGCGGGCTGAAACCAACCAGCAACGTGACCTTCACCACCGAGACCGATCGCGTGAAGAAGATCGCGGTCTGGATGCCGGTCACCGATGAAGCGCTGGACGACGTCCCGCAGCTGTTCGCCTATCTCCAGCAGTTGCTGCGCTACGACCTCAAGCTCGAGGAGGAGGCTCAGATCCTTAAGGGCGACGGTACCGGCGAGAACCTCAATGGCCTGATGACCCAGGCCACCAACTACAACACTGCCCTCAGCAAGGCCAGTGACACCGCCATCGACCTGGTCCGCCGATCCATCTATCAGGTGCGCAAGCAATCCCAGATGTCGGCTGATGGCGTGGTGATGACCGAACTGGACTGGATGAATATCGAGCTGCAGAAGGACGGCGAGAACCGTTACCTGTTCGCCAACCTGCAAGGTCTGGTCACTCCAATCCTCTGGGGTCGCCCCGTGATCACCTCGGACAGCATGGACGAGGGCGACGGCACCAACGGTGGCGAGTTCCTGACCGCCAACTTCGCTCGTTCCACCACGCTGTTCGACCGCATGTCGTTCCTGTTCAAGATGGGCTTGATCAACGATCAGTTCATCAAGAACGAACGTGCTCTGCTGGTCGAGGAGCGCCTGGGCCTTGGCGTGCGCCGTAAGGAAGCCTTGGTGAAAGGGCGCTTCCCGACCGCCTAACCCCACCGAAGGCCGGCATATCGCCGGCCTCTTCATTTATGGATGCAGCATGAAAATCAAGATTCTGTGGGGCTTCGTCGGCAACGGGGCGCTGTTGGGCGGAACTTCGAACAAGGTCAAGGCCGGTGAAACCTTCGATGAGGCTGATGACGAATACGCTCACGCCTTGATCGGCAAGGGGTTAGCCGAAGAAGTCGATGGCGACGGTAAGGCGAAGGCGGTGAAACCCAAGGAAACCAAGCCTACCGCGCCGAAAGAGAGCAAGTGATGATCGACCTGGCCACCGTGAAGATGCACCTGCGGCTCGACGGCGATGAGGAAGACGCCTTGATCAGCGGCTACATCGCAGCGGCCAAGGCCCATGTCGAGCAGCACTGCGACCGCAAGCTAGTAGAGACTGACCCAGTTGAGCCCGAGGAGATGGGATTGACCGGCGATGTCGAGCAGGCGGTCCTACTGCTGGTCGGCCACTGGTACGCCAACCGCGAGGCTGTTGCCGTTGGCACCATCGCCACTGAGATGCCGCTCGCCGTTGAAAGGCTGCTCTGGTACAGGAAGCGCTTCTGATGAAAGCCGGACCAATGCGGCATCGCTGCCGGATCTTCGAACCCCGTCGCGAGCAGAACCGCTCCGGCGGGGCCACTGAGACCTGGCTGGAGGTCGGCGAAGTCTGGGCAGAGGTCACCACGCCCACTGGCAGGGTTTCACCTGTGGCCGAGCAACTTCAGGCGGTGATCAGTGCCGAGATCCGTATACGACCACGCTCGGACATTGTCGCCGGCTGGCGGCTGACCGAAAAGCGCACGGGCATGACCTACCAGGTCGAGGCGCCGCTGCTCAATAACGAACGGGATATGCTGAGGCTGCTGTGCTCCAGCGTCCCAAACCCATGAGGTGAACCGTGAAAATTCAAGCACTGGGACCGCTGACTGGCGCTTCTGGCGAGCGTGAAAAGGGCGAAGTCTTCGATGTAGAGGATGAGTACGGCAAGGGCCTGATCACGCGCGGTTATGCCGTCGAAATCATCGAGAAGGCCGAGAAGCCAGCGAAGGCCGCCCAGGCGAAGGAGTAGGTCATGGCGCGCCGGTCCAGTATCCGCGGCGATATCCGGCTGCGCCGGACGCTGCGCAACATACACAAGACGATGGACAACGAACTGCAGCCGGCCATGGCCAAAGCGGCTGCCCGCGTGCTGGCCACGCAGCAGCAGCTGATCCCGAAGGACACTGGCGCTGCGTCGGCGGCCCTGCGGGTCTACGTCGCCCCAAGCGGGCTGGACGCCCAGGTCGGCATCAGAGGCAAGCGGGACAACCGCCGATTCTTCTACCTGCGGTTCCTCGAGTATGGCACCAAGGGCTATTCCGGCAGCATGTACCAGCGGGCCGACCGCAACGCGGTTGGCGGTGTGCACACCAACAACCGCGACAAGTCGAAGCTGAAAGGCCGCCGCAATGCGTTCCGTCAGCGCGACACCAAGAACAAGTCGGATGGGCAGCACTTCTTCGGTAAGTACCCGGACATACCCGCCAGGCCGGCTCACCCGTGGCTGCGGCCGTCGTTGGACGTCAACCGCGAATACGTGATGGCCGACCTTCAGGAAGCTGTCCGGCGCACGCTGCGCAAGGCGAGCCAGGGGGTAGGCAATGGCTGATCCGTCGCTGGCCTTGCAGGAGGCTATCTTCGCCAGGCTTCAGACCGAGGTCAGCTGCCCGATCTACGACGGAGCGCCGCTGAATGCGGCGATGCCGTACGTGTCGATTGACCGGGAGGTCTCGGTCAACAGCAGCCCGATCTCTGGCCGAAAGCGCGAAACGCGCCTGCTGTACCTGTCTGTCTGGTCCGATGCCGTGGGCCAGGCCGAGGTGAAGCGCATCAACGGTGAGGTCATCGCCGCCCTGGACGAGCGACGGCTGCCGCTGGAGGTGGGGCGTGCCGTTTCCGTCCGGGTCGAGCAGGCCGATGCCCAGCGCGACGCTGACGGCATCACTTACCAGGGTTCGATCACCGTCCGCGTGATCACCACCCACTGAATCATCCACCGGCCGCGCCGCGGCTTTTATCCAATGTGCCTTTGGAGGAACCCTCATGGCCGACGACAACCTCAACACAGCCGCCGGCTGCCGCTTCTTCATCGGCGGCAAGACCGGCGCGGACACCGAAACCGAGTACAAGGCCGACACCTACGTCGAAGTTGGCGAGATCGAGGACCTGGGCGAGTTCGGTGACACCTTCAGCAGCGTGAGCTTCACCTCGCTCAAGGATGGCCGGGTGCGCAAGTACAAGGGAACCGCCGATGCTGGCGACCTGACCCTGACCGTAGGTCTCGACAACGGCGACGCTGGTCAGAATGCCGTCAAGACTGCGCACAAGGATCGCAGCAAGGGCGACTACAACATCAAGATCACCCTCAACGACGGCGATCCAGATGCCTCGCCGGTGGTGAATCCAACCACGTTCTACTTCCGTGGCAAGGTGATGAACAACACTGTGGCGCCTGGAGCCGCTGACAACGTGGTCCGCCGAAATGTCACGATCGGCATCAACTCCGACATCCTCGAGTTGCTGCCGGCACCGGTCACCCCATAACCGAACCGGGGCTCCGGCCCCGTCCTCACTGGACTGAGCTATGAACAACACTCTGCACGGCACCATGACCGTGAAGTTGGGCGATGAAGAATTTACCCTGCGGCCCACTCTCAAGGCGGTGAGGGCGATCGAGAGCCGCTTCGGCGGTCTGCGCGGCGCATCTGGAGCCCTGCATGCAGTCGGCGTGGATGCGGTGGCCTTCATCATTGCCGCCGGCGCCGGCCTGGAAGGGAAGGCTGCCGAAGCGTTGCCCGAGAAGGTCTGGCAGGAAGGCGTGGCCGGGCTGACGCCTCTAGTCACCAAGTACCTTGGCGCTCTTTACAATCCGCGGGGCGTTGACCCGGGAAACGACCAGGCCGGGACGGCGTAAGCGCTGTCGAGGACGGTAGCTACGTCGACCGGCTGTACTCAATAGCAACTGGATGGCTGGGCTGGGCTCCGAGCGTGGCTTGGTCAACGCCGCTGCCAGAGCTGTTTATGGCCATGGATGCCAGGATCGAGTGGGCGCAGATGACTAACCCGTTCGGCAGCGGGAAGAAGCAGGGAGCGAAGGAGAAGCCAGCTGCATCGAATGTCGCTGACAAGCTGAGGATGGCACTGACAGGAAGACGAGGTTAGGTGCTATGGTGCCTCCTTCAATCAAGGAGGGTTATCGTGAAAGTTCTTCTGGTTATCTTTGGATCTCTGTGCGCGGTGCTTGCTGCTGTTGTTGGACTAGGACTGATGGTAGATAACAACGCTGCCGCCTCATCTCGGCTGATGAAACAATGCATAGGGCAAATCAAGGAAAGTGCTCCGGATACAAAGGATCTGGCCGTGCAGAAAATCCTTTCCGGGGCGATACCGGACCAAGATAAGAAGTCTGATCCAACTGCTCCTCACCACAGAAGTTACGTTGAAGGTTGGCTTGAGCCCGTCACGGTTATTGTTCAGTTCTCATATAGGGCAAGCGGCAGGTTGCATGAAGCAAATTGCTTTTATGAAGCGCAGAGAGTGACTGATGGCGGAAGTATTGATTACGTGCATGCAAAGTCATTTTATGTAGATCAGAGGCAAGTGGCTAGGGATTCTCTATATTTCCCTAGCTTAAAGTTTAGCTTAATAGATAAGTACAGATTCTATCTTCCAGTAGATGCAGATGATGTGCATCACGGCATCTAGAGACTTGCAATGACAAAGCCCGCTTCGGCGGGTTTTTTTATGATACGGGGAAAATCATGGCCGACACCGACATTCAGGGCATGCTTGTACGGATTGAGGCAACTACCGCTCAGCTGAGACAAGAGATGGCGAGAGCTGACTCAGCAGTCTCCAAGACTGGTGGCAGCATTGATAAAAGCCTCAAGCAGGTCGACGATGCCTTTGACCGAGTTGAATCGCACTCCGTCGCGCTGCGCGAAGCGGTAGGGAGTGCTTTCACGGGCATTGGGCTTGCAGCAGCTGGTGCGGTTGCTGGCTTGGTTGCGCTGACCACTTCGACCCTCAGCTACGCCCAAGAAGTTCAAACTCTGGCTCTTCTGTCTAACACATCTGTAGAAGATTTCCAGCGGTTGGCGGTAGGCGCAAAGTCTGTAGGTGTAGAGCAGGATAAGCTTGCCGACATTTTCAAAGACACCACCGACAGGGTTGGGGAGTTCATCTCCCGCGGCGGCGGTGAGCTACAGGACTTCTTCAAGGAGATCGCCCCTCAGGTAGGAGTAACAGCTGAAAGCTTCAAGGGCTTATCCGGTCCGGAAGCATTACAGCTCTACTACACCTCGCTCGAGAAGGCCGGTGCCAGCCAGCAGCAGATAACCAGCTATATGGAGCAGATGGCTGATGAAGCCACTGCCCTTGTTCCGCTGCTCAAAAACGCGGGGCAGGGGTTCAAGGAGGCGGGTGAGCGAGCCGATGAATCCGGAGCAATCATCTCGGCGTTCGATATTGGCCAGATGGTCAAGCTGAACAAGTCAGTTCAAGACCTCGAAAACTCATGGGATGGCGCGACCCGCCAGTTGGTCGTAGGGCTGCTTCCTGGTATCGAGAGCGTAACCAGGAAGCTCCAAGGGATGACCGACAATGGCGCCTCAGAAGCCCTGGGCACCGCTATCGCGTTCCTGGCGGATAACGTGAATATTCTGCTGGGTGCGATCGGCACCAAGCTGACAGCCAGCTTCATCGGGTACGTCGCAGCTCTCGGCAAGGGGCTCGTTTCCACCGTCGAAAGCACCCGAGCCACCAACGCTCAGGCGCAAGCGGCGTTGATGGCAGCGAAGGCCGATCAGATCGCTGCGACTTCGGCAGTATTTCGAGCTCAGAAGGAGGCCGATGCCGCTCGGGGAACTGCCGTTCAGACTGCAATGTCGCTTGAGCTAGCCCAAGCCAGGATGGCTGAAACAGCCGCAACCGCTCGACTTGGAGTAGCCCAGGCCGCAGTGAAAGCCTCCTCAGGGGTACTCATGACCGTCCTCGGCGGGCCAGCAGGTCTGGCGGCCTTGGCTGTCGGGGCGGGCATTGCCTTCCTGACCATGGGAAGTAATGCTCAGTCGGCCAGGGAGGATTTGGAGGGGCTGAAGAGGCCGATAGAAGAGCTTCGCAAGGCATTCAAGGAGTTGGATAAAGACCAGCGCGGCGCCATGTTGGTGGGCGCGATGCGGCAGCAGGAGCAGGCCGCTGCTGATGCAGAGCAATCCTACAAAGATTTTCTCTCCACCGTGAGACAGGGCGTCGGCTCTACGGTTGCAGCTCGAATCTCTGGAGAGGCAGATGAAGCCCGCAATGCCGGCAAGGGTCTGTCCGACTGGTTGGACGATCTCAGTACGCGCTTTAACATCCCGCAAGAAGCGTTGCGCAATATGCGCGAGGCTGCCGGTAGTTACTCCAAGACTAGCGAGACCGCGAAGAAAGCTGCTGACGTCGTGGCTCTTTATACCAAGGAGCAGAACAGCAAAACCGTCTCGACCAACGCTGCCTCCGATGCTGACGCGAAAGCCACCTCTGCCGGACAGACGTATCTCGATACACTGGACAAGCAGCTTGCCACGCTCAAGGACAAGACGGCGGCCGAGGCTGCTGAGCGCTTCATCACGGACAACAAGATCAAGTCCGAGAGTGACCTGGCGAAGCAGATCCGTGATCGCGCAAAAGCCGTCGACGCCCAGAAGGAGGCCGACAAATCGGCCAAGGCCGAAACGAAGGATGCCACCTCGGCGCAGTCAAAACTGACCCAGCAGTTGAAAGAGGCGGAAACCGCCTACCAGCAGCTGAAGAAGGTCTACGACCCGGTTGGTGCGGCCGCTGATGAATTCAAGAAGCAGACCCAAGGCTTGGACCTGCTACTGACCCAGAAAAAGATCACCACCGAAGAGTATGGTCGTGCGATTGCTGCGTTGGCTGCCCAGTTCAACCAGGCCGTCCAGGCATCCACTGGCTTGTCCCAGGCGATGAAGTACCAGGCCGATCTAGAACGTCAACTGGCGATTGCGCAGGAGCAGGGTGATGCCGCCGCCGCGTCGGTTGGGATGGGCGACAAACGGGCAAGTCGTACCCAGTCTCGACTTGCGCTCGAGCAGGAGAACAACAACAAGATCCTGGCGCTGCGCGACGAGCTGGCCACAGCTTCGAACGAGAAGCAGCGGCAGGAACTGGAGAAGCAGATCGCCCTGCGCCAGGAGTATGGCGCAAAGCTGGTGCAGGTTCAGGAAGACACCTTCACCAAAATCGATGCGGCTCAGGCCGACTGGAGCAATGGAGCATCGGCTGCCTTCGAGAACTATCTCGACAGCGCTGCCGATGTCGCTGGCCAGACTCAGGAACTATTCACCAATGCGTTCAGCAACCTTGAGGATGGCATTGTCCAGTTCATCAAGACTGGCAAAGCGTCGTTCAAGGACTTCGCGGACGCGATCATCGAGGACCTGATTCGCATCCAGGTGCGCCAGGCGGCCGCGGGTTTTCTAAGCTCGGCGTTCGGCTTCTTGGGCGGCGGTGGGGCGGCGCTGGGGAAGGGCACCATGACCGGATTCAGCGAAGGTTCGTTCGTCGCGAATGCAAAGGGCGGGGTCTACGACTCGCCCAGCCTGTCTGCCTTCTCCGGCGGGGTGTACGACAGCCCTCAGATGTTCGCCTTTGCCAAGGGGGCGGGCATCTTCGCTGAGGCCGGGCCTGAAGCAATTTTGCCGCTTCACCGGGGGCCGGATGGCTCCCTTGGCGTCATGGCTGCTGGTGCTGGCGGAGGTGGCGGAGAATCCTCGATTACCTTTGGCGGCATCACCCAGCACATCCAGGTGTCAGGGCAGGCCAACGCTGCCACCCTGGCCGATGTTCGGCGTGCCGCCGAGCAGGGGGCGCGGGATGGCTACGAGCTCATGTTGCGAGACTTCAAAACCAACGGCGCCGGGCGGCAGATGCTGCAGCGGCGGTAACTATGCTCGGCCCGCTTCGGCGGGCTTTCTTTTTGGAGTGACCCAATGGCGGAGGAATGGCCCGAGGACCTGGAGCCCACTGAGGTCACCTGGGGTGTCGTCTACAACAACCGGGGCTTCAGTTCTTCGCTGTCAAATTCGCAGCAGATCGTGGCTCAGCCTGGCTCCTACTGGAAATGCACCATGAATTTCGGCGTTCTGTATGAGGAGGACGAACGCGAACTGACCTCGCTGCTGGGCCGCCTGCACGGGATGTTCGGCACGGTAAACATCCCGTACCTCACCCGAGCGCGGGTGGACAACATCGGCACGCCGACGGTAGCAGTCGCCAATGCCCAGGCCAGCGTCATGCAGCTGCAAGGCATGCTGGCCAGCCGGCCGGTATTCAGCCGCGGCGATCTCATCACCATCAGCGGGGAGATGTTCGAGGTGGTGGAGCACGCATCCTCCGACGCCGCTGGCAAAGCCGTGATTGCGGTGAACAAGCGCATCCGAAAGCTGATCCCGGTCGGCAGTGTAGTGGAGTACAAGAATCCCTACTGCGAGATGCGCCGCATGGATGACACCAACGAATGGACCACCCAGCCGGTGGTTTCGAACTCGACTCTGCAATTTCGAGAGGCATTCTGATGGCCACCGGTGTTTTTCCGTTCAGCCAGACAGTCGTCGATATCATCGCCAAGGGCAATTTCATGGCGGTATACGCCTGCCAGCTGGACTTCCCCGACGGGATGGTCTTCGCGCATACCGGTACCGGCGACCTGGTAATCGGTGGCATTACCTATCAGGGCGTCGGCACCTTCGGCGCGGTCGGACAGTCGCAGGAGAGCAGCAACTCTGGCTCGCCCATGTCCGTGGAACTCACGCTCAACGGCCTGGACACACAGATCATCACTGAAACCTCGCTGAAGGGGTGCCGGGGGCGCAACGGCAAGCTGATGTTCGTCGTGTTCGACCAGGACGGCAGCTATGCCGCCGATATTCTGTTCAGCGGGCGCATGGATGCCGCCAAGTTCTCCTATGCGGGCAATGGCGAGGAGGGCAACAGCATCACGGTTCCCCTAATCGACCGCATGGCCGAGTGGAACCGGACCGGTACCGAGCGGTGGACCGATGAGAACCACCGGGCTCGCCGGCAGGACGACCGCTTCTTCTTCGCCATCGCCCAAATAGCCGACTGGCCCATCTACTGGGGCGCCTCCAAGGACGCACCGAAGTTCACCTACGAGACATAGCCATGCGAAAGCGCGATTGGACGACACAGCTTGCCAACACGATCAAGGCCGCCACCGAGCGGCCTTTTTCATGGGGCGAATTTGACTGCTGCCTGTTTGCTGCCGACTGCGCCCAGGCGGTGTGCGGTGTCGACCCTGCCGAAGCCTACCGGGGCCGCTACTCCTCCGAGGCCGGAGCCAAGCGTCTGCTGAAGAAGTTGCACGGCTCACTGGAGGCCGCCTGGGATGCCTGCTTTGTCCGCATCCAACCAGGCCTGCTGCAGCGGGGCGACATCGCCCTGTACGACGGGCCCAACGGGCGAGGCGTGGCGGTGTTCTGGGCGGATGAGTTCTGGTCGGTGTCCCCCGATGGGGTCGGGCGTATTGAGTGTGAACCGTTGATGGTGTGGAGAGTTGAATGAGTTCAGCAGTCAAGAAGGTGGCCCAGATCGCGGTCGGCGCGGCCATTGGCTTCATCCAGGGCGGGCCTTGGGGCGCGCTGGCGGGCGCAGCGATGGCGTTCTACGTTGCGTCGCAGCAGGACAAGCTCGATACCGGCTCGCTGCGCACCAGTGAACCGTCCAGCCAGACCCTGCGCTCGTCCAAGGCGGCTGCACGCTACGTGCTGGGCCGGGTGAGCACTGGTGGCGTTCTGGCCTGGGGGCAGGAGCAGGCCGGCGACCAGACAGACGGCGAATGGTTGCACATGGTCTACGTGCTGTCGGAGGGGGAAATCGATGGCTTGGAAGACATCTTCCTGGGGGAGGAGGTCATTCAGGCCTACGGCCAGTACGCCTCCTATGAACTGGTTACCAACCCGACTCAGGTGAACTCATACCTGAAAGCCAACAGCCGGGACTGGCGCGATACCCAGATCGGCCGGGGCCTGTCCTTCGTGCGGGTATCGTTCAAATACAGCGCCGAGAAGTATCCCTCTGGCATTCCGGATGTGCGCTTCGTGATTCGCGGGCGCCGAGACATCTACGACCCACGCACCCAAACCACCGGCTACAGCGAAAACACTGCCCTTCACATCCTCTGGTTCCTGCGCAACCGTTGCGGTGTGCCGGATGATGAGATTGTGTTCTCCAGCTTCGCCAACAGTGCCAGCGTGTGCGATGAAATGCTGGCCAACGCAGATGGCAGCACCTCGGCACGATACCGCTCAGGCTGTGTCATCGGCGCCGACGAGTCACGCACCCAGGTGATGCAGAAGCTGGAGACGGCGTGCGGAGGCAAGCTGATCCGTGTCGGCGGCCGCTGGATGCTGCAGGTCGGGGCCTACTACGGCCCGTATGACTTCGAGATCACTGAGGACATGGTGATCGGTACCGTCACCGGCAGCACTGAGCCGACCAACGACTCGGCGATCAACACCGTGCGCGGCACCTTCGTTGACCCGGCGCAAGCCTGGGCCGAGACGGACTATCCCGAGGTGGCGGTGAGCGAATGGGTGGTGGCTGACGGCGGTGAGGCAGCAGAAACTCTGTCGTTCTCCTACGTCAGCAACCCGTACCAGGCCCAGCGCTTGGCCAACATCGAACTGCGCCGCCGACGCGCCGGCGGAACCTTGTCGATCCCCATGAACTTCATGGGCTACAACTGCCGCCCTGGCCGCTCGGTGAAGGTCAACCTGCCATCCCTGAATATCGTGGGCGAATTCATCGTCACCGACTGGTCGATGAGCACCGACAGCGGCTGTAATGTCTCGGTCGCGCAGAATGAACCGGCGATCTTTGACGATGCCGTGGGGCAGCCATACAACCCGATCGGGTTCATCAGCCTGCCCACTGGCGGTCTGGGCAGCCCAACCGGGCTCACCTGGTCGACTGACGACAATGCTGAGGTGACCCAAGGGACGTTGTCGTGGGACGCCCCCTATGGCGTAGTTACTGGTTACGCTATTACGGTAAGGCAGGGCACGGCCGCTGTGCAGGCGCAGCAGGTGCCGGCGACAACGCGCAAACTGCCGCTTTCTGGTCTTCCATCTGGCACCTACACCATGAGTGTTGCTGCCACCGGCCCGTTAACTCGTTCCGGAGAGGCCAGCATCACCGTGAACATCGATGGGCCACCCGTTCCTGAAGCATGCCGGGTGCAGTCCACCATCGATACCATCACGCTATTCCCAAGCAACGTGCAGCACGGGCTAAACGGCGGTACCTACGAGTATTTTTACAGCATGGATCCGCTCGCGACTGCGGAACAGGCTGAGTACCTGGGACGGGGCATGAGCCTTACCCACACAGGGCTGGCTTTCTTCACGAACTACTTCTACTTCATCCGCTCTCGGAACGCATATGGGCTGAGTGGCTTCTTGAAGGTCCCAGCATCGACATCGACGGATGTCAGCACCTTTCTTGATGCCCTGGCAGGTCAGATCAGCGAGACGCAGCTGGGCCAGAACCTGTTGGAAGAAATCGAGAAGATTTCCGGCGAGGGCCCGGAGTCGGTGAATGGCCGTATCGAGGCGGCCAAGCAGGAGCTGGAGGGCCTGATCACTGACTTGACCGACCCGCTCGAGTACGTCGCCACCAACGCCTACGCCAAGGACGACGCCGTGCGCAGCGGACAGCGTCTGTACATGGCCATTGCGCCGGTACCGGCGGCAGCCAACGGCAGCAACGCCCCGCCGAACCCGACTTACTGGGTCGATATCGGCAGCATTGCCTCGACGGCAAATGGCCTGGCGCAGGCGGTGGCCAAGAACACCACCGACATCGCGACAGTCGACGGGAAGGTCACGGTAAGCGCGGCCATGCTCCAGGCCGTGCAGTCGGCCTACCGCGATGACAACGGGGAAGGGGCCCTCAACGATGCATTGCGGGGCTGGGACACCTTGGCCAAGGTCTCGGAAGAGACGCGCACGCGCGCAACGCAGAACGAAGCCATGGCCACCAGGCTGGTGGTGGTGGAGTCGCGCGTCGATGACAACATCGCAAGCGTCCGGTCCCTGGAGCGCACGGTGGCTACCAACGAGAGCGCGACGGCCAGCCGACTCACCGAGGTAAATACCAAAGTGGCCGGCAACACCGCGAGCATTTCGCAGCTGGAGACCACGGTCACCAACAACGAAAGCTCGACTGCCTCGCGCCTCCAATCGGTCAGTGCCCGGGTCGATGCCGCTAATCAGACACTCGATCAGGAGAAGCTTGACCGTGACAGCGCGGTGACAGGCGAGCGTCAGGCGCGGGAAGCGGCTGTAGAGAACGAGGCGACTGTTCGGGCTGATGCGGACGAGGCGTTGGGCCTATTGGTCGAAACCGTCAGCGCCCAGGTGGACGAGAACACCGGCAAGATCCAGACCGTGGAGCAGGCCCAGGCGGACACCAATCAGGCGGTTGCCTCGATGCGCACCAATATTGAGGCGGTGTACACGGCTGGGCGGGACGACAATGCCGAGGGTGAGCTTGCCGGCGCTCTGAAGGCCTGGGAAAGCACGGCCAAGATTGCCGAGGAAGCGAAGACCCGGGCCACCGCAATCGATGCCCAGGCGAAGAAAACCGAGACGTTGGAAGTGTCGTTCAACTCGGGGCTGGACAAAGCCAACGGCGAGATTGGAAAAACCAACACCGAAGTCCAAAAGACCAGCGCTGCGGTGCAGGTTACCAGTCAGGCCCTGGCGGCACTCGACGACAAGGCCAGCACCATGTGGTCGGTCAAGATGCAGGTCAACGCCCAAGGCCAGTATGTGGCCGCTGGCATCGGCCTTGGCATCGAAAACGGACCGGCCGGCCTACAGAGCCAGTTTCTGGTGTCGGCGGACCGCTTCGCTGTGGTCAATGGTATCAACGGTACCTTGGCGTCACCGTTCGTGGTGCAAAACGGCCAGGTGTTCATCAACACGGCGCTTATCAACACGGCGTTCATCCAGAACATCATTCTCGGCATGACCCTGCGTTCGCAGGCCGTGGATTCGCAGGGGCGCCCGCTCATCGAGCTGAACATGGTAAGCGGCGCAGTGACGATCCGCGGCCAGACCGCTGACGGATCGATCCTGCTCAACAACGGTGGGCTCTATGTGTACGACGCCAACGGGGTTGAGCGGACAGCGGTGGGGAGATTGACCTGATGGCGATATATGGAACCCGAACGAGAAATGCGTCCGGAGTTATCACGCTCGATACATCTGTCACGGCGCTAAGGTCGATTTATACCCTGCAGGTTACCGGCAATGGGGCTTGGGATCAGTATTTCTCAATTCCTCAGATAAAGGCTAATTCATTTGTTGTAGTGCAGTCGTCTACCCCAAATTCGGCTGGCGGCATAGAGGCTTGGTGGAGCACAGGTACGCTTCATTTGCGCCGAGCTTACAGCCTAAAGTGGATTGTCAAAGTGCTTTCCTTCGGTGACGCCCAAGATGCTACTGCTGATTACGGGATTAGGGCCAGGAATGACAGTAATTTAGTCCAGATCGACAATAGCAATAAGGCGATCAGAGTTGCGAGTAGTGGCTCTTTTGCAATAGGACGGAGGGGGGCTGGAGATTACATTACGAGTGGGGGAGGCACCTTTAGTCCTGCTATTACAACCACTGAAGAACCGATGGTCTTCCTGCGCTCCGATACGGGCATGATGGTTTGTAACTACAGGGTGCGCGGCTCACCTGGGGCGTGGACTGGATTCACAGTGGATGGCTGGTTCGGAGGGGCGTTCAATACTTTGTACTATACCGTCAAGTGGATGGTAGGAACTAGCGTAGCCACAAGCCCGCCGTCAGGTGATTATGGAATTCGGATAAAGAACGAACTGTCAGAAGCTACGTTTAATAGCAATGATAACTTGATACTGTTGAGCGGTGGCGCACCTTCTTCTGATCGATTCAAGGTTGCAGGTTCTGACATTGCTATCGGTTCAACGCTGTGGTCGAGTTTTCAAATGCCTTGGACTGGTAGTTTTGATGACTACTTCCTGGCTTCAAGTTTATTGCCGCAGTTCTACGACGGGTACACCATCTACGAGAACCCGGCAGGTTTTCACGTAGGAAACAGAAGTGTTCTCCAAGCGTATTCCGGAGCTAACGCCGGCACGAACGCGTCTGGTGTAAATGGACGGACGGTTTTTGCCGGTCGCCCTATGCGCGCACTTTGAATTAAAACGGGAATTCATTATGGCTTGGTACAGAATTGGCACCGTGGCGATCACGGCTGGCCAAACAACGGTGACCGGTGCCGGCACCAACTTCTCCGCGAACGCCCGGGTGGGCGATGCGCTGCTGGGCCCCGACGGCAACTGGTATGAGGTGACCAACATTGCCAGCGCTACGGTGCTGAGCATCTTGCCGGCATATAAAGGGGTAACGGTAGCCGGCGGCACCTATGCGATCGCACCGGTTCAGGGTTACACCAAGACCCTGGCCGACAAGTTCAACGATATCGCCAACACCTGGGGCTCGACGCTGGCCGGCCTGGGGGCTGTCTCCACCGAGAACGTTGTGCCGGTGGCCAAGGGTGGTACTGGCGGCAACACCGCTGCGTTGGGGCGCTCCGGTCTTGGCCTGAAAGCGGCCGCTGTAGCTGACATTGTGGGTACTGTCAGCCAGAGCGGCGGCACCCCTACTGGGACCATCTTCGAGCGCGGCAGCAATGCAAATGGCGAGTACACGAAGTATGCCGACGGC
The DNA here is from genome assembly GCF_002453565.1 of Pseudomonas sp. UBA6753. Classification (NCBI taxonomy): domain Bacteria; kingdom Pseudomonadati; phylum Pseudomonadota; class Gammaproteobacteria; order Pseudomonadales; family Pseudomonadaceae; genus Pseudomonas; species Pseudomonas sp. UBA6753. The sequence continues at coordinate 115,914 of NZ_DKHD01000023.1, forward strand.
ACCATGGAATGCTGGCTGAGTATCAGTGTTACTGACCAGGCAATCGATACCGTATACACCGGCGGCGTTTATCAAGGCACGCGGTTGTGGTCCTTCCCTGCATCGTTCATTGGAATTCCGGTTGTAACACCTGGCTCGTTCCGCTGGGGGTCCGCTGCCAACTGGACTGCCATTGCAGGCACTCCCAGCGGATCTACGGTCACACTGCGCGGGTTCGACATGGTGTCCAGGGCTGCGGGTACCGCCGTCCAGATTTCTGCTCATGCCATCGGGAGGTGGTTCTAATGATTATCAAGCTTTCCCCGGTTCGTTCTGACATCCACCTTTCGGTTGTGAAGGCCGGCGACTTGCTGGAGGTGAACGGCATAGCTCTGGACTTTTCGCGCCTGGCTGATGGGTCGACCTTGCCGGCCGAGGCCGTGGGCTGTGATTTCGTGATTGCCCCGGTCGAGCGCATCGACGGCGCCCTGGTGCTAACCCTGATGCTGCCTCATGACGCCGACGCGCCAGAGGGTGCACGCTTCCCGGTCGACCTGTATCCGGCTGACGGCCAAGTGCAGTTGCCCGGCCTGGACCTGGGCGAACGTCTGGCCGCGACTCCCGGCGTGATTGACTGGTCGCAGGTGGTCACTGCTGAAGCCAAGGCCCAAGCCGCTGCCGAGCAGCTGTTGGCCGCTGTGGTTGCCGAACAGGCGCAGCGCCGCGCCGTGGCCGATGCCGCGATTGCCCCGCTGCAGGATGCCGTCGAGCTGGACGAGGCCACCGAGGCAGAGGCCGCGCTACTCAAGGAATGGAAGCGCTACCGCGTTGCGCTCAGCCGCCTGCCTGAGCAGGAAGGCTACCCCAGCGAGATCGACTGGCCCGCGCCGCCGGCCTGATCCGCACCGAAACCACCGACCGCCACCTGGCGGTATTTTTTTGCCTGGAGAAAACCCATGCGTACATCGCAACGCGGCTTGAGCCTCATCAAGTCGTTCGAGGGCCTGCGCCTGCAGGCCTATCAGGACTCAGTCGGGGTCTGGACTATCGGCTACGGCACAACCCGTGGCGTGAAGGCTGGCATGTCGATCACCAAGGAGCAGGCCGAGCGCATGCTACTGAACGACGTGCAGCGTTTCGAGCCAGAAGTGCAGCGCCTGGTCACCTCCCAGCTGAACCAAAACCAATGGGACGCCCTGATGAGCTTCACCTACAACCTTGGCGCGGCCAATCTCGAATCATCCACGCTCCGCCGACTGCTCAACGCCGGCAACTACCCAGCCGCTGCCGAGCAGTTCCCGCGTTGGAACAAGGCTGGCGGGAAGGTGCTCGATGGCTTGGTCCGCCGGCGAGCCGCTGAGCGGGATCTTTTCTTAGGTGCGGCGTGAACGGCTGGGTGACGCGGCTTGCCGGCGCTGGGCTGTTGATCCTGATCGGAATTATGGCGGGCACCTGGGCGGCCACCGGGCACTTCCGGCCGCTGCTCGATGCGCAGCACGACAAGGCCGCTCAGTGCATCGCCGCGCGCGACAACCTGGCTGGCTTGGCGCAGGAGCAGGGTAAGGCACTGGGCGACCTGGCCCTGGCCGCTAACGCACGCCAGGCCGGCGCCGAGAAGGCAGTGGGTGAGGCCAAGGCCAGCGCGGATGTCGACTACGCCGCGGCGAACCGCCTGCAGCAGGAGCGGACCGGTGGTGACCAGTGCGCTGCCGCTACCTCGATCATCGACAAGGAGCTGGGGTTATGAGCCTGGGCCTGAACTCGCGCTCCTGTGGGAGCGGAACAGGGTGGTTTCGATCTGCAGGCCGCGTAATCCGTGGCCTTTCCTGTGGGAGCGGATTGGTGCTAACCCTGGGCCTAGCCGGGTGCGCCGGCAAGGTAGAGCCGCAGATCCAGTACGTCCGCGTTGAGGTGCCGGTGCAGGTGCCGTGCCGCGCGCCGGAGGTGGCTATACCGTCGTGGGCAGCTGCCGGCTTGCGAAAGACCGACAGCCTGGAAGTTAAGGTGCGTGCGCTGCTGGCTGAGCGAAGACAGCGGATTGGCTACGAGAAGCAGCTTGAGGCGGCGGCAGGGGCTTGTCGCTGACTATACTGCTCCGACTGAGCATCGGAGTGGGACATGGACAAGCGCACCTTCATTGGCCTGGTCGAGGCTGGCGAGCCGCTGATTCAGCAGGCTATCGATGCCATGCGTGATTATCACCAGGCTCAGGACCGTTGCGCGCCACCTGAGGAGGTCGAGCGCTTGCGCTTGCTGGCCGAGTCATTGTTCCAGGCCGTTTCCGATTATCAGCTTCGTGTGGTGGCCAAGGCACGCGGTAAGGATCTGCCGCCACTACACTGACCTTCCGGGCCTAGCGTGCATCAGTTTTACACCGGGACGTCAATCCCACAGGTGGATGGTTTCCTTGCTGTCCTCATCAAGAAGCTTAGACAACCGATTAATGATCAGGTCCTCGGTGAGCTCAGAGACTTCGTCCGAAGAAACCTCTGCTGTCCATGCCTCGTTGTCCGTAGGGAGAAACAAAAGATCTGAATAGTCCAGATTCCTCGCCCGTACTCCATACTCTCCATTCTTGCTAATCGGGTCGAACCGGATTTCGCTGCCTAGGAACTCTATGATCAGGCTAGGATAATGTCTGTCCATGTCTGCGCTATGGTCTTGGTGGGAAACCTCAACTCCCGGCACGCCGTCGACGGCGCCCTCCAGGAGCTTGTATAGATCTGGCAGCTTTTCGACGAATAGGGCGTGCTGCTCAGCCAGAAGCCTATCCTTGAGTCTTTCGGCGTTTGCTCGCTGCTGTAGCTTCTTGATCAGGTCTTCCTTGGCGCCCATGTGGTTGCTCCGCATAGTTTATGGTGGCTAGATGCTAGCCTAAACGTAAAGCTCGCGACTACTCAAAACCTTGGGGGAATTTTGGGGGAATTAATCCCCCGAAAGTTGTGGAATGCTGTTGTGTCACGTTGCGTTGAACTGATTGATTTTATTGAGATTTATAAATTTCTATCAAAAAAATATGAGGCCAGAAACGGATTCGAAATCCGTTGTACTGGCAACAGTACCTAGGGTTCAAATCCCTATCTCTCCGCCATACAAGATGAAGCCCCTGGGAGCGAAAGTTTCCAGGGGCTTTTTCGTTGTGTGGCGCGAAGTTGTTTGTAGCGAACATCCCAATTGCGCGGGCGAGCCTATGAAGACGCGGGGAGCTTCTTGAGCGGCCTGACGGTGAGTTCTACGCCCAAGGCAAGCATCAGCTTCTGAATTGTAGAAAATCGGGTTTTATCGCCGCCCTTCAAAGTTTTGTAGAGAGACTCGCGATTGACGCCAGCGTCTTGCGCAAACTGGTTCACGCCCTTGGCTTTTGCCACTTCACCCAGGGCATGCATCAGGATTTGAGCATCGTTAGCCTTCATAGCCTCTGCCAGAAATGCTGCGATGGTTTCTGGGCTGTCGAGAAACCGGGATGCCTCGAATCGTTTGGTATTGCTCAAGTCCAGATCAAGGATTGGCATGTCTTCAGGGGTGGACTTGTAGCTCATCGTTTTTTACCTCGTATTGCATCAAGGATTTCCTTGGCTCGTTTGATGGCTCTGTGTTGATCCGTTTTATCGCTGCCATAGAGCATCAGGTAGCGGGTTGGGCCCGTTCGTACGAAGTAGATTCGATATCCGGGGCCGACAAACACGCGCATCTCACTGACACCATCGCCAACCGATTCGGTATCACCGAAGCTGCCATTTTCGGCTCTGGCAATCCTTGAGGTGACAGCACCTCTGCCGATTGGGTCTTTTACGCCATCCAGCCAATCTTCAAATTCAGACGTTGTGTCGATCTGATTCGGCATGCATTAAATGTAGCCTAGTGGCTACTCCTTGTCGATGAATGAGTGACCGAGTGGTCCTGCGGAAACGAGGTGGAGGCCATTACGCAATGGTTGGTTGCGCCTAGCCCGACGATCGCCTTCCTGCGTTGGTCTGAATGGCGATGAAGAGACGAGGCTAAGGTGTGGGCTGTGCACTGGCAACGAATACAGCGGGTTTGCTGTTTGTTTGGGAAATGGACTACATCGCGATGGAAGAGGTCGTATTACCGCATGGGGCCGGAGCGTATTTGGGTGTGATCGCGACGAGATGCGATGAATGAAGCCCCTGGGTGTTTTGCGTTTCCAAGGGCTTCTTTATTTCTTATTTTTTCATCATCCCCAATTCAGCATCATCCAGCAGCGCCTTAGCCATGGCACTTAGGTAATGCGAGGCCCAGATCAGCTTCTGGTCGCCATCCATCAAACCGGTGATGATCAGGTCGCGGACGTAGCCCATCAGTTCGGATGCCTGTTCGCGGGCGTCCTGGCAGGGGATGCCGGGTTCGATGCGGAACAGCGGGTGGGTGTTGTTTTCGCCTTGGTAGAAGCAGGTCTTGCCGACTGTGGTGGGTTGCTTTGTGTCGTCGGTGGGCATTGTTTTTCTCCCTGGAATCTTGGGTGTCTGGGCCGGCCTCTTCGCGGGCGCGCCCGCTCCCACAGGTACGGCGCAGTACTTGAGGGCAATGATTACCCTTGTGGGAGCGGGCGTGCCCGCGAAGAGGCCAGGCCTGCTAGTGCAAAGTTCGTGGCTCAGCCGGTAAATGGGCCTGCATCTGCAATTGCATCAATGCCGACTCGACCAGGCCCTGTACCGCCTCCATTTCATGGATCACGGCCTGCATCACGATCGAACTCGGGGCTGTGGGTTTGAGTTGCACGGATTGGCGGGCCACGAACAGGGCGCAGAGTACGTACTCTGAGGACTGGACCAGGGTGTCTTGCAGAGCCTGGGTGGAATCGAGGGAGTGGGGTGGATCGGGGACCATCTTGCGCATGTAAAGCTCCTTGGGTAAGTGGAGCCGCCTGGCAACGCTGTCAAACGAATGGGGGCAGCTATACATGGGTTGACAGACCGGTTACCCAAGACCCGGCGCACACGAATGTGCCCCATGCACAGCTGCCATAACGCTGCAACGGAAACTTGAGTAGTCGGCCTGTCAAAGCCGGTCGTTGATTTTGCAACGACAAGCCGAGACTAGAGCGCGACCCAATCCGTCGCAACAGTTTGAGCGGGTTGGCAGTATGTTTGGGAAATGGCCTACAGGGAAGGGGATAATTCTGAGTTTCAGCTGTAGGACTGGGGGCGCAATGCGCCCCCAGGGCCTTCAGCGCATTGCCGCCAGTTTGATGCCGAACCCCACCAGGCAAGCCCCCGCCAACCGCTCGAACATATTGGCAATCCGCGGATTGGCGCGCATGCGCTCGGCCAACTGGTGCGTCAGCACCACGGCAATCAACCCGTACAGGAAGGTCACCACCGCCACTGTCGCCGCGAGGAAGCCGAAGGTCACCAGCCCCTGGTGCTTCACCGGGTCGACGAACAGCGGGAAGAACGCCATGTAGAACATGATCGCCTTGGGGTTGAGCAGGGTGATCATCATGGTCTGGCGCAGGTACTGGCCGTTTTCCATGCGGCTGGCCCGCGGCGCGCCACCGGGTTTGCTCAGCAGCATGCGCAGGCCCAGGTAGGCCAGGTACGCAGCACCGGCCCACTGCACCACGTGGAAGGCGGCAGGGTAGGCCGCCAGCAGGGTGGCAACACCCGCCACCGCCAGCCACAGCAGCACCTGGTCACCCAGGATCACCCCGCAGGTCGCGGCCATGCCGGCCTTGATCCCGCCCTTGCCGGTGGCGGTGATCAGGGCGAAGTTGCCCGGGCCGGGGATGGCCAGGACGATGATGAAGGCGATGACGAACGCGCCGTAGTCGGTGACGCCGAGCATGGGGAACTCCTGTTGGTGGTGCGTAGGCAGAGTTCAAGACTATCGTCGCCACCGGCCCGCTTTTCAACCGTCTACCAGGAAATTGGAAGCAAGCTCTGATTTTTCAGAAGTGCGAGAAATTTCTTACAAAGGCAACTTGTTGTTGCACACGTGCAACCAGCCAGTGCACTTTGCGGCTTGGATCCAATGCCTAGGTTCTGTATCATCCCGCCGCCATCAGAATGATGGCCGAAGATGATTCATTTAAAGGACTTAGTATGAAAAAGCTGTTCAAGGCTACCGTAGCCGTTGCTGTCGTTTCGGGTGTCGCCCTGCTGTCGGGTTGCACTGGCCAGGTTTACAACCAGCCGAAAAACTGCACCTACGACTACCTGTTCCACCCTTCGGTTTCCATCTCCAAGATCATCGGTGGCTGCGGCCCGATCGATAAACTGCCTCAGCAGCAGTAATCTTGGCGGTACCCTGATCGCGACGCTTGCGGCGTGATCCAAGGCCCCCGGTCATTTTACGTGATCGGGGGTTTTTGTTTTTCCGCGTGACAATCTGCCACTGAGGCAACCCGTCGCCTTGACGCTCTGGGTGGCAATTTGTTTGTGCTGGCATTTGAGCTACAATCGGAAAAACGATTCAGCCTTGTCGGTCAATTCGACAAAAGGCCGAGTCGTTTTCTGGTTCTCTGGCTGCTGAACAATGATCAACAACAAGCCTGCGCTGCAGAACATGCTTTACTTGGGCCAGCCACAGGCCCACCCCCTGTTCTCCTGACTGGAATCGATCAATGTTCAAGAAAGCTGGCAAGACCTTGCTGGGTCTGGCTGTCGCTGCAAGCGTCATGCAAGCGCACGCCGCAGAAACCAAGAAAGTAGATGTGCTGCTGGTCGGCGGCGGCATCATGAGCTCGACCCTGGCCGTGTGGTTGCACGAGCTGGAGCCAAGCTGGTCGATGGAAATGGTCGAGCGCCTGGATGGCGTGGCCGAAGAAAGCTCCAACGGCTGGAACAACGCCGGTACCGGCCACTCCGCGCTGGCCGAGCTGAACTACACCCCGGAAGACAAGGACGGCAACGTCAATATCACCAAGGCCATCGAAATCAACGAGGCCTTCCAGATCTCCCGCCAGTTCTGGTCGTGGCAGGTCCGCCAGGGCGTGCTGAAGAACCCGCATTCGTTCATCAACACCACGCCGCACATGAGCTTCGTGTGGGGCGATGACAACATCAAGTTCCTGAAAAAGCGTTACGACGCGCTGCAGGCCAGCCCGCTGTTCCGCCCGATGCAGTACTCCGAGGACCACGCGCAGATCGCCAAGTGGGTCCCGCTGATGATGGAAGGCCGCGACCCTAACCAGAAGCTGGCCGTGACCTGGACGCCAATCGGCACCGACGTCAACTTCGGCGAGATCACCCGCCAGTTCGTCGGCCACCTGAAAACCCAGGAAAACTTCGACCTGAAGCTGTCCAGCGAAGTGCAGGACATCACCCGCAACAAGGACGGCTCGTGGCACGTCGAGTACAAGAACCTGAAGGACGGTAGCGAATCGGCCACCGACGCCAAGTTCCTGTTCATCGGTGCCGGTGGCGGCGCACTGAAGCTGCTGCAGAAGTCGGGCATTCCTGAAGCCAAGGAATACGCAGGCTTCCCGGTGGGCGGCTCGTTCCTGGTGACCGAGAACCCGACCGTGGCCATGCAGCACATGGCCAAGGCCTACGGCATCGCCTCGACCGGCGCGCCACCCATGTCGGTTCCGCACCTGGACACCCGCGTGCTGGATGGCAAGCGCGTGATCCTGTTCGGCCCATTCGCCACCTTCTCGACCAAGTTCCTGAAGAACGGCTCGTACCTGGACCTGCTGAGCAGCACCACCACCCACAACGTGTGGCCGATGACCAAGGTCGGCATCGATCAGTACCCGCTGGTGGAATACCTCGCTGGCCAGCTGATGCTGTCTGACGACGACCGTTTCGAAGCCCTGCGCACCTACTTCCCGAACGCCAAGAAGGAAGACTGGCGCCTGTGGCAGGCCGGTCAGCGCGTGCAGATCATCAAGCGTGATGCCGAGAAGGGCGGCGTGCTGAAGCTGGGCACCGAAGTGGTCGCTTCCGAAGACCGCACCATCGCCGGCCTGCTGGGTGCATCGCCAGGTGCTTCGACTGCGGCACCGATCATGCTGAACGTGCTGGAAACCGTGTTCAAGGAGAAGGTCGCTACCCCTGAGTGGCAGGCCAAGATCAAGCAGATCGTGCCGAGCTACGGCACCAAGCTGAACGACTCGGCGGCGGCCACCCAGAAAGAGTGGAACTACACCGCTGAAGTGCTGCAGCTCGAGAAGCCACCGGTGATCGATGAGAGCGTCGGCACCACGGTTGCACCGAGCCAGCCGGTCGAGAGCAAGCCTGAGAATGACATGGCGCTGTAATCGGCCATTGTTGTGACAGAAGCCACGGGGGAGACCTCGTGGCTTTTTTGTTGCCTGTTCCGGCCCTTTCGCGGGCTCGCCCGCTCCCACAGGTACATCACAGTTCTCGAAAGCTGTGGTGTACCTGTGGGAGCGGGCAAGCCCGCGAAGAGGCCGGTACAGGAGAACCACTGATCTGAAATCTGGGCTGAACCCAATAAAAACATATTTTGATGCTTAAATTAATCTTGTCAGTCGATCCCCTCCAGGAGGGTGCCGTCATGAACATCAAGATTGCCGCCTTACTGCTGCTCGCCCTGTGTACCCAGCCGGCATGGAGCCAAAGCTACTCCTACTCCAGCGACTCCCCCGCCGCCAAACCCGCCGAATCTGCTGCAATGACCACGCGCATGGCCCTGCGCGACCTTTGGGTCGAGCACATCTTCTGGGTGCGCAACTATGCTGTCGCCAACCAGGCCGGCAACGCCAAGGAGGCTGAAGTCGCTGCCAAGGAAGTGGTTACCGACGCTACCAGGATCGCCAACAGCATTGCCCCGCTGTACGGCCAGCCCGCCGCCGATCAGTTGCTGAAACTGCTGGCCGGCCACTGGGGCGCCATCAAGCACTACAGCGACGCCACCGTGGCCAAGGACAAAAAAGGCCAGCAAGCCGCAGTCAATGAGCTGACCAGCAATGCCAAGGCCATCGCTGCGTTCCTGGCCAAGGCCAACCCGAACCTGCCCGAGCCGACCCTGCTGACGCTGCTCAGCGCCCACGGCGGGCACCACGTGGCCCAGATCGACCAGCTGGCGGCCGCTGACTACGTGGGCGAGGCGCGCACCTGGGCGATGATGCGCGAGCATATCCTGACCCTGTCCGACGCCCTGGCTGCGGCGTTGGTCAAACAGTTCCCGGACAAATTCTGATGCTCGAAGGCTTGGGCCGTACCCAACAGGACCTGCTCCATGCGTTGCTGCTCCAGTCGGCCGGCATGAGCATCGACGACCTGGCGCAGGCCCTGGCCATCACCCGCACGGCGGTGCGCCAGCACCTGGCGGCGCTGGAGCGCGACGGCCTGGTCAAGCGTGGCGCTACCCGGCCCACCGGGCGCCGCCCGGAGCAGTTGCACGAGCTGACCGAACAGGCCCGCGAACTGTTCCCGCGGCAGTATCCGTTGCTGGCCAACCTGCTGATTGCGGAAGTGGCCGGCTTGCTGGGGCAGGAGGCGTTGCTGGCGCTGATGCGCCAGCTGGGGCGCAAGCTGGCGGCGGACCTGGAGCATCAAGTGGTGGATGAAGCACGTATCGTCGAGCACATGAACAATGCCGGGTACGAGGCGCAGGTGTTCTTCCGCTCGGGGGGCGAGCCGCAGATCGTTGCGCACAATTGCGTATTCCATCACCTGGCCAAGGCGCACCCGGTGGTGTGCGAGCTGGACCTGGCGCTGATCGGGGCCTTGGGTGGGGCCGAGGTCAGCCATGAGGAGTGCATGCTCAGGGGAGGGCAGGTGTGCCGGTTTGCCCTGGGCAAGAAAGAGAACTGATGTTGCCTGTTCTGGCCTTATCGCCGGCAAGCCAGCTCCCACAGGTACTCCACAGGTCTCAGGAACTGTGGAGTACCTGTGGGAGCTGGCTTGCCGGCGATAGGGCCGGGGCAGGAAAATCAGCTCTGCCGCAGAATGCAGTCCAGCAACCCGGGAAACCGCTCCCCCAGCATCTCGCTACGCAACGAATTCATATGGGTGGTTCCCACATTGCGGGTATGCACCAACCCCGCATCACGCAGCACGCGAAAATGGTGGGACATGCTCGACTTCGGCCGGCCACCGTCCAGCTCGCCGCAGCTGGCTTCGGCCACGCCCGCCAGGTGGCGCACGATACCCAGGCGCACCGGGTCGCTCAGGGCATAGAGCAGGCGTTCCAGGGTAAGGTCTTCAGAATTGGGATGTTGATAGGCTCGCATGGTCGTCATGATAACGGGGCTATCATTAATTGCCATAGTTCGATTATGATCGAACTATCGTAATCAGACAGCCCGGGAGCTTGCTCATGTCCGCTTTGTTCGAACCCTATACCCTCAAGGACGTCACCCTGCGCAACCGCATTGCCATTCCGCCGATGTGCCAGTACATGGCCGAGGACGGCATGATCAACGACTGGCACCACGTGCACCTGGCCGGCCTGGCCCGTGGCGGTGCCGGCCTGTTGGTGGTCGAGGCCACTGCCGTGGCACCGGAAGGGCGCATCACCCCCGGTTGCGCCGGTATCTGGAGCGATGCCCACGCCCAGGCTTTCGTGCCGGTGGTGCAGGCAATCAAGGCCGCCGGTTCCGTGCCGGGTATTCAGATTGCCCACGCCGGGCGCAAGGCCAGCGCCAACCGCCCGTGGGAGGGTGACGACCACATTGCCGCCGACGACGCCCGCGGCTGGGAAACCATCGCCCCGTCCGCCATCGCCTTCGGTGCGCACCTGCCACAAGTGCCGCGCGAGATGACCCTGGACGACATCGCCCGGGTCAAGCAGGACTTCGTCGATGCCGCCCGCCGTGCGCGCGATGCCGGTTTCGAGTGGATCGAACTGCACTTTGCCCATGGCTACCTGGGCCAGAGCTTCTTCTCCGAACACTCCAACAAGCGTACCGACGCCTACGGTGGCAGCTTCGACAACCGCAGCCGCTTCCTGCTGGAAACCCTGGCAGCGGTGCGTGAGGTATGGCCAGAGAATCTGCCCCTGACCGCGCGTTTTGGTGTGCTGGAATACGACGGCCGCGATGAGCAGACCCTGGAAGAGTCGATCGAACTGGCGCGCCGCTTCAAGGCTGGCGGCCTCGACCTGCTGAGCGTGAGTGTCGGCTTCACCATTCCCGTCACCAAGATCCCATGGGGCCCGGCGTTCATGGGGCCGATTGCCGAGCGCGTGCGTCGTGAGGCGAAGCTGCCGGTGACCTCGGCGTGGGGGTTTGGTACGCCGCAACTGGCGGAAGCGGCGCTGCAGGCCAACCAGCTGGACCTGGTATCGGTAGGGCGTGCGCACCTGGCAGACCCGCACTGGGCTTACTTTGCGGCCAAGGAGTTGGGCGTGGAGAAAGCCTCCTGGACCTTGCCGGCACCGTATGCGCACTGGCTCGAGCGTTATCGCTGAGGCATGAAAGGGGCTGCTTTGCAGCCCAATCGCCGGCAAGCCAGCTCCCACAGGTACGGCACAGGGCTTGAGGTCTATGCGGTACCTGTGGGAGCTGGCTTGCCGGCGAATGGGCCGCACAGCGGCCCCACGAATCTAGAACCGATCCAACCGGTAGGCCGCCATATCAGCCCCACTCTCCCTGTCAGCCAACCGCCCCACCCATTCCGCAGTCACCGCCGCCTGGGTCAACCCCAGGTGCTGATGCCCGAACGCCAACAGCACCCGCCCATCACACACCCGGTCGATCACCGGCAACGAATCTGGCAACGAAGGCCGGAAGCCCATCCACGGCGTCGCTCCCTCAACACTCAGGTCCCTCCGGAACAACCCCTTGCTCAAGCGGTGCAACTGCCACGCCCGCTGCATGCTCGGCGGCGCGTCCAGCCCGGCGAATTCCACCGTGCCGGCCAGGCGCAAGCCCTCGGCCATGGGCGTCATGATGAACTTGCGCTCCAGCGATGTGACTGCAAACGGCAAACGCTGATGCTCGCCAGGCAACATCAGGTGGTAGCCGCGCTCGGTGTCCAGCGGCACCTGCTTGCCGGTCAGCACGCCGGTCAACCGCGCAGAATGCGCGCCACAACTGATCAGCACCTGGCGGGCCTCGAGCGTGCCCTGGTCGCTGGCCAGGCTGACCCCGCCGCTGTGCAGCCGCCCGCCATCGACCTGCGCCTGTACAAAGCGCACGCCACTGGCCTTGGCCGCTTCGAACAGTTCGCACACCACCCGGTAAGGGTCGATGAAGTGCCCGGTACGTGGGAAGAACAGCCCACCCTGCAACGACGGGCTCAGTTGCGGCGCCGCCTCGCGCACGGTGTCGGCCGACCAGAAGTCCACCGGCACCGCCTGCTGTTGCATGCGTGCGCGCAAGGCCTCCAGGGCCTGGCGCGACTCCGGCCGCTCGAACACCAGCAACGAGCCATCTTCCTGGAACAGTTCGCTGCGCCCGATCGAACCCAGCAGCCGCTGCCAGGCACCCAGGCTGCCTTCGTTCAACGTGCGGATGCCGGCCACGCTGCGCTGAAACGGGCCCGGGCGCAGGTTGAGCAGCAGACGGGTGAACCACGGCATGGCCTTGGGCAGGTACTTCCAGTCAAGGCGCAGCGGGCCCATCGGGTCCAGCAGCATGCGCGGCAGGCGTTTGAGAATCGACAGGTCGGCAATCGGGAATACCTGCTCGGTGGCCAGGTGCCCGGCGTTGCCGTAGGACGCGCCCTGGCCGGGTGCCTGGCGGTCCACCAGGGTTACCCGGCGGCCCTGGCGGGCCAGTTGCAGGGCACAGGCGACGCCGACAATGCCGGCGCCGACCACGGCGATATCGGTTTCAGCGGTTTCGACCATGCTCAGCCTTCCCGTTTACCGTCGAGCAGGCGCCGCAGTTGCAGCGGGTTGCCGTGTTTCAGCGCCTGCGGCAGCAGGGCATCGGGGAAGTCCTGGTAGCACACCGGGCGCAGGAAGCGCAGGATCGCCGCCGTGCCCACCGAAGTGGTGCGGGCGTCGGAGGTGGCCGGGAACGGCCCGCCGTGGACCATCGCGTCGCATACCTCTACACCGGTCGGCCAGCCATTGACCAGGATGCGGCCAGCCTTGCGCTCAAGGGTTGGCAGCAGGGCGCGGGCGCTGGCGATGTCTGCTTCGTCCAGTTGCAGGGTGGCGGTCAGTTGGCCTTCCAGATGCTCGGCCACCTGGCGCACTTGCTCAGCGTTGGCGCAGGCCACCACCAGCGACGCCGCACCGAAGACTTCGGCCTGCAACGCCGGGTCGGCGAGGAACGCTTCGGCCTGGGTCACGAACAGCTGCGCCTGGCACTGGTTGGGGCCTTGCCCGGCCTGGCCACTGGCGGCGGCCTGGGCATTGGCGTTTGCGGCCAGGGCGCCGACACCGGCCTGGTAGGCACTGAAGATGCCCGGGGTAAGCATGGTCTGCGCCGTAGCCTGGCGCACGTGTTCGCTGGCGGCGTCGATGAAACGCTGCAACGCCGGCCCCTGGCGGGCAATCACCAGGCCGGGGTTGGTGCAGAACTGGCCGGCGCCCTGGGTCAGCGAGGCGACGAAGCCTTGTGCCAGTGCCTCGGCGCGGGTCTGCAGAGCGGTGTCGAACAGGAACACCGGGTTGATCGAGCTCATTTCGGCGTACACCGGGATCGGCTCCGGGCGGGCCTGGGCCGCCTGGCACAGCGCAATGCCGCCGCTGCGCGAGCCGGTAAAGCCAACGGCCTTGATGCGCGGGTCGCTGACCAGCGCAATGCCCACTTCACGACCTGAGCCGTACAACAGCGAAAACACACCGGCCGGCAAGCCGCACTGCTTCACGGCCTTTGCCACTGCCTGGCCGACCAGCTCGCTGGTGCCCGGGTGGGCACCGTGGGCCTTGACCACCACCGGGCAACCGGCGGCCAGGGCAGAGGCGGTGTCGCCACCGGCCACCGAGAAGGCCAATGGGAAATTGCTGGCGCCGAATACCGCCACCGGCCCCAGGGCCACCTGGCGCTGGCGCAGGTCGGCACGCGGCAGGGGCTGGCGCTCGGGCAGGGCGTTGTCGACCCGCACATCCAGCCATTCGCCGGCCCGCACCACACGGGCGAAGGTGCGCAGCTGGGTGCAGGTGCGGCCACGTTCGCCCTGGATGCGCGCCTTGGGCAGGCCGCTTTCGGCCACGGCGCGATCGATCAGGGCATCGCCCAGCGCTTCGATCTGCGTGGCGATGGTTTCGAGGAATTGTGCCCGTTGCTCGAGCGAGGTTTCGCGGTAGGCATCGAACGCCGCCCAGGCCAGGGCGCAGGCCTGGGCCACATGTTCGCCGGTGCCGCCGAGGTAGGCCGGTTCCAGCGCCTGGCCGGTGGCCGGGTCGATGGCACGGATGGCGTCGCGGCTGCCGGTTACCGGCGTCTGGCCGATCAGCAGGTTGCCTGTGAGGGTCATGGAGCCTCCTTTGGAAATTACATGCAGTTGCAAGGGTGTACTGCTTACCCTGTGGGAGCGGGCACTTTCTGAGCCTCGCACCAAACCTGTGGGAGCGGGCGAGCCCGCGAACACCGGCGGAGCCGGTGCCATACACCGCGTTGGCCGCTTCGCGGGCACGCCCGCTCCCACAAGGGAAGGTGACACGCTCTCGAACATTGTTCCCTGTGCGAACGCGCAGCCCCAAGGGCTGGGCAATCTCCCACAGAGAAAGCAGTGGCTGCTTAGGCCAGGTTCTGCTCAGCCGACCAACTGGCGTACCAGCTGCGGAACAGCGCGTACTGCTGCTCGGCATAGTTGCGCTGGGCGTCGGTCAGCACGTCGGTCTCGTTGAAGTGCAGGCTGTATTCGCTGTCACCGTTCAGCACCATCAGGTGCTTGTAGTAGAGCACCAGGTCGCAGCCTTCATCGAACGACGACAGCACCGCCAGCGCCGCCTCCAGCTCACGCGCCAGGCGGCGGGCCTTGGCATCACCCTTGGCCGCCTGTTTGCTCAGGCTCACCAGGTGCAGCACCTCACGCGGCAGGGCGTTGCCGATGCCGGTGATGGCGCCGGTGGCGTTGCAATTGACGAATCCATGCACCACCTGGGTGTCGACGCCGACCATCAGGGTCACGTCGTCATCCTTGGAGGTGATGTGCTCGGCGGCGTAGCGCAGGTCGGCGCCACCGCCGAACTCCTTGAAGCCGATCAGGTTGGGGAACTCGCTGCGCAGTTCGAAGAACAGGTCGGCGCGGGTGGCGAAGCCGTAGTACGGGCTGTTGTAGATAACCGCCGGCAGCTTCGGCGCGGCTGCAAGGATGGCCGAGAAGTGGTGCTTCTGGGCAATCAGCGAGGCGCCGCGGCTGAGCACGCGGGGGATGACCATCAGGCCGGCGGCGCCAACCTTGGCCGCATGAGCGGCGTGGGATACCGCCTCACGGGTGTTCACCGCGCCGGTACCGACGATGGTCGGGATGCCGGCGGCCACCAGGCGCGCTACACCTTCCTGGCGCTCGGCTTCGGTCAGCAGCGGCCAGTCGCCCATCGAGCCGCAGTACACCACGGCGCTCATGCCGGCCTCGATCAGCTCGCGGCCCTTGCGCACCAGGGCGTCGAAGTCCGGCTTGCGCTCGGCGGTGCAGGGGGTCATCAGGGCGGGCATGGTGCCGGTGAAGATGTTGTTGGTCATTGTTGTCACTCCTCGCGATATTCGATTTTTTGGAAAAAGCCGGGGTCAGATGCCCCAGGCGAACGGGTCCTGTTCGTCGATCAGCAGGGTGCTGTCGGCGGTCATGTAGGCGCGGCCGGTGATGAACGGGCGAATGCGTTCGCCGTCGCGCTCGTAGCGGCCCTGGAACTGGCTGCCGGTGATACTGGCCTGTACCCAGGTCTGGCCTTCGTCGAGCTTGCCGTCGGCGGCCAGGCAGGCCAGCTTGGCGCTGGTGCCCGTGCCGCAGGGCGAGCGGTCGTAGGCCTTGCCGGGGCACATCACGAAGTTGCGGCTGTTGGCGTTGGCGTCGTCGGCGAACAGTTCGACGTGGTCGATGGGGGCACCGTTTTCACCGGTGATGCCCTGGGCTTCGAGGGCCTTGAGCATCGCCCAGGTGTACTCGGTCAGCGCCTCGCGGTTGCCCAGCTCTATGCGCTGGCCGTGTTCGGAGACGAGGAAAAACCAGTTGCCACCCCAGGCGATGTCGCCGCGCACCGGACCATGGCCGGGCACGTCCACCAGCACTTGCTGGCGGTAGCGGTAGGACGGCACGTTGCCAACGGTTATGGCGCCGTCTTCATGCAGGGTGGCGCTGACCTGGCCGACCGGGGTATCGATCTTGTGCACGCCCGGTGCGATCAGGCCCAGGTGCTGCAGCGAGGCGACCAGGCCGATGGTGCCGTGGCCGCACATGTTCAGGTAGCCAGCGTTGTTGAAGAAGATCACCCCGCAAGTGGCGTCGGCCGATACCGGTGGGCAGTACAGCGCACCGACCAGCACATCATTGCCACGTGGTTCCAGCAGGCAGGCGCGGCGCCACTGGTCGTGCAGCTCGCGCAGCTCGTCGCGCTGCTCGGCCATGCTGCGGCCATGCAGTTGCGGGAAGCCTTTCATCACCAGGCGAGTCGGTTCCCCGCCAGTGTGCGAGTCGATGACGTGAATCTGTTTCATGAGCTTGTCCATTCTTTGATCAGCCAAGTCTTGTGCTGTTTGTGCGGGCCTCATCGCCGGCAAGCCAGCTCCCACAGGTATTGCATCGGCCTCTGGGGCAGCGCGGCCCCTGTGGGAGCCGGCTTGCCGGCGATAGGGCCAGTAGCCGTTACGGAGCCAGTGCAGCCGGACGCTGGCCTACCAGAGGTTCATGGCTGGCTTCGCTTTCGTCCTCACCTTCCAGGCGCACCAGGTGGGCAGGCACGCCGGTGGCAGCGCCCCAGTAGTAGATGCCCAGCGCACAAGCGGCCACGACCACGGTGTCGAACGGGTGGCCGAGTACTCCCATGCCGCCGAAGCTGCCCAGCCACGACAGCAGGATGGTCACCGCGTAGAAGCCGATCAGCCACGCCGATGAGCGCACTTGCTGGGCCAGCGACAGGTGCTGGGTCGGCACGAAGCGGCCGCACAGCAGGTACAGCACGAACATCACGATCTGCAGGGCCAGCAGCCACGACACGGTTTTCCAGCCCGACCAGTACACGATCAGCGCGGCGATGATGAACGACAGCGGGCCGAGCACGCCCATGCCCTTGACCCGGAACGGGCGCGGCATGTCGGGGGTGTTGCGGCGCAGGGCGGCGACGGTGACCGGGGCCACGGCGTAGCTCAGTACCAGGGCGGCGGAAACCACGTTGATCAGCGCTTCCCAGGACGGGAACGGCAGGGTCCAGAACACCGACAGGCCAAAGGTCAGCCACAGCGCCGGGCGCGGGATGCCGGACTCGGCGTCGATACGGGTGAAGTACTTGAAGAAGGTGCCGGTCTGCGCCCAGCCATAGACCACGCGCGGGGTGGCGTTCATGTAGATGTTGCCGCAGCCGCTGGGCGAGATCACCGCGTCGGCCACCACCAGATAGGCCAGCCAGCCCACACCCAGGGCCAGGGCGATGTCGCGGTAGGGCAGGGCCAGTTCCTTGGTCACTGCGGCCCAGCCGTTGCTCAGCATTTCGGTCGGCACGCTGCCGAGGAAGGCCAGTTGCAGCAGGGCGTAGATCGCGGTGGACAGCAGTACCGAGAGGATCAGCGCGATGGGGATGGTGCGTTGCGGGTTCTTCACCTCGCTGGCCACCGAAATGATTGGCGTCAGGCCCAGGTAGGCGAAGATGATGCCACCGGCCGATACCGCCATTTCAACGCCGGACAGACCGAACGGGGCAAAGCCCTGGACCTCGAAGTTTTCCGGCTTGAAGAAGGTGAACAGCACGCCGATCACCAGCAGCGGCACGATGAACTTGAACACGCTGACCAGGTTGTTGGCCTTGGCGAAGGTTTTCACGCTGCGGTAGTTGAGGAAGAAGAACAGCCCCAACAGGGCGAACTGCACCAGCCAGCCGAGTACCGTCGGGTCGCTGGAGCCGGCCTTGGTCAGCCCGGGGAACCAGGCGGCGGCGTATTGGCGCGAAGCGACCACTTCGATGGCGATCAGGCTGGAAAAGGCGATCAGGGTGATGAAGCCCATCAAGTAGCCCAGCAGCGGGCCGTGGGAGTACACCGGGTAGCGCACCACGCCCCCGGCACGTGGCAGGGCGGCGCCCAGTTCGCAATAGACGATGCCCAGCAACAGTACGGCGAAGCCGCCAAGGAACCAGGACAGGATGCCGGCCGGGCCGGCGATGGCCGAGACGTGGCTGGCGGCGAACAGCCAGCCGGAGCCGAAGATGGCGCCTAGGCCGATGAAGGTGAGGTCCAGCAATGACAACTGTTTTTTGAATTTGCCTGACATGGGTTCGCCTTTTTGTTGGTTATTGGATAGGCAGGTCTGATGTCACGAGATGCGGCTTTTTGGGCCGCGCTCTTGTAGGACTTGGGGCGGCTTGCGTGGGGCATAGAGTGGACCGATCGGGGCGGCGGTTCTTGATGGTTTTCTGCAGGGGGGATGACGAAATCGGCACAGTTGCAAAAAAGAAATGGCGGGATGGCAAGGTGGTGGATAGGCTGTAAGCCATACCGAGCAAGGGCTGTAGAGGTATGTGGGTATCGTTGGCCTCTTCGCGGGCGCGCCCGCTCCCACAGGTACAGCACAGGATTCAAAATTTGTGGGGGACCTGTGGGAGCGGGCGTGCCCGCGAAAGGGCCGGCACAGCCAACAGAGAACCGACAGATGACCGACACCCCCCTGGCAACCCTGTACCAGTCCCTCGACCAACACCGCCCCGCCAACCTCGAGGCCCTGCTCGCCGGTGTGTCCCTGCTGCTGCCGATCCTCGACGCCATCCCCAACGCCGCGATCTTCATCAAGGACCCGGCCGCCCGCTATGTGCTGGCCAACAACACCCTGGTCCAGCGCTGTGGCCTCAAGCGCCTGCAACCGCTGCTGGGCAAGACCAGCGCCGAAGTGTTCCCGGCACAGCTGGGCCCCGGCTACACCGAGCAGGACCGTCGCGTTCTCAAGGAGGGCCTGGTGCTGGAAGACCAGCTGGAGCTGCACCTATACGGCAGCCGAGAGCCTGGCTGGTGCCTTACCCACAAGCGCCCGCTGTACAACCGTGCCTGCGAGATCATTGGCCTGGTCGGCATCTCGGTCGACTTGCAATCAGCCGCCGACAGCCATCCCGCCTACCAGCGCCTGGCAGCGGTGGACGAGCATATCCGTCGGCATTTCCACCAGCCGATCAGCATGGGCGAGCTGACCCGTATCGCTGGCATTTCCGTGGCCCAGCTGGAGCGCTACTGCAAGCGGGTGTTCCACCTCACGCCACGGCAGATGATCCACAAGGCACGCCTGGAGCACGCCCACCGTTTGCTGCATTCGGAACTGCCGATCACTGAAGTGGCGATGTGCTGCGGCTATACCGACCACAGCGCCTTCAGCCGCCAGTTCAAGCAACTGACCGGCTTCACCCCGCGCCAGTACCGCCAGGCAACCAGCGTTCAGTTGGCCTGAAACAGCGCCCGCGCCTCATCGAAGCACTGCTCGGCAATTGCCGAACGCGGCTCGCTGCGGCGCAGCAGCAGGCCGACCGGGCTGTGGATGGCGGCGTCGGCCACCGGCAGGATGCGCAGGTGCTCGCTCAGGTCTTCCAGGCCGCAGCCCAGCGGCATGACCGCGCAGCACATGCCGGTGTTGATGGCCTGGATCAGCTGGAAGCTCGAGTCGCTTTCCAGTACTGCATTCGGCTCCAGGCCACGGCTGCGGAAACTCAGGTCCAGCGACTGGCGGTAGTGCATGCCCTTGCTCAGCAGGCCCAGCGGAATGTCGCCCAGCTCGTCCCAGCGCAGGGTGTCGCTGGTGAACTTGAAGTGCCGGGTATCGTGCAGCAGGCCCATGGTGGTGGTGCCAAGTTCGATCACTTCGAAGAAGCTGGTGTTGACCTGGTCCAGGTAGCAGATGCCCAGGTCGAGCTGGTTGCGGCTGAGCCCGTCGATGACCTGTTCCGAGCTGAGCGAGCTGATCTGGAAGTGCAGCTCGGGGTATTTTTCACGCAGCGGCAGCAGCAGGTGCATGGGGTTGAAGCTGGCCAGCGGCACCGTGCCAAGGCGCAGGCTGCCGACCACCTGGCCGCGGCAGCTGGCGGCCTCGGCCTGCAGGCCGTCGTGGGCGGCGAGCAGCGTACGGGCCCAGGCCAGGATGCGCTCGCCGGCCTCGGTGAAGCCTTCGAAGCGCTGGCCGCGCTTGACCAGCACCAGGTCCAGTTCGTCTTCCAGGTTGCGCAGGCGCATGGACAGCGTCGGCTGGGTGATATGGCATAGCGCCGCCGCCTGGCCGAAGTGGCGTGTCTGGTCGAGCGCGATGAGGAATTTGAGCTGCTTGATGTCCATGGAAGTGCCTGGTATCGGGTTATGCAGACCTTAACCCACGTCTGCGATAGATGTCATTGATCAGTCGGTACGCCATATCGATTGGACGCCCCCGGGCCATGCCACTAGCGTGGCGGCACTGCCACTCGAGGAGCCCCACCGTGCGCGTCCAACCCGACGCGGTCTTCGTACCGCTCAACATCGCCGTGCTGACTGTCAGCGACACCCGTACCTACGACAACGACACCTCCGGTGAGCTGCTGGCCAGCCGCTCGGTGGAGATCGGCCACCGCCTGGTGGCGCGGGCGTTGCTCAAGGACGACCTTTACAAGATCCGCGCCCAGGTCGCCACCTGGATTGCCGACGAGCAGGTGCAGGTGGTGTTGATCACCGGCGGTACCGGTTTTACCGGGCGTGACAGCACGCCGGAAGCGGTCGAGTGCCTGCTGGACAAGCGCATCGATGGCTTTGGCGAACTGTTCCGGGCCCTGTCGATTCTCGATATCGGCACCTCGACCGTGCAGAGCCGGGCGCTGGCCGGGCTGTCCAACCGCACGTTGGTGTGCTGCCTGCCGGGCTCCACCGGGGCCTGCCGTACGGCGTGGGAGGGCATCCTGGCGGAGCAGCTGGATGCGCGGCACCGGCCGTGCAACTTCGTCAAGCACCTGAAGCCGATCGAGGCCTGTGCAAGCCGGGGCTGAGTTTTCGCCTGTACCGGCCTCTTCGCGGGCTTGCCCGCTCCCACAGGTACTCCACAGGTCCCTGTGGGAGCGGGCAAGCCCGCGAAGAGGCCAGGACAGGCAACAACAATCGCTCAGCTCAATACATGGTCCACCGGCAACAACGCCGGCGGTAGCTGTTGTTCCCCCAACCCCGCCAGCACATCGCGCTCCACGGTCCGCACCATGGCATCGGTCGGCAGGTCGTTCTCATCGCGCCCGAATGGGTCTTCCAGTTCGTTGCCAATCGCGTCCAGCCCGAAGAATGTGTACCCCACGATGGTGGTGAACAGCGGCGCCAGCCAGCCCAGCGGCTCGGCCAGGGCAAACGGCAGCAGCAGGCAGAAGATGTAGATGGTGCGGTGCAGCAACAGCGTGTAGGGGAACGGCAACGGTGTGCCCTTGATCCGCTCGCAGGTGGCCTGCACTTCGGTCAGGCCCACCAGCCGCTGCTCCAGCAGGCTGTAGCGCCAGTCACTGATCTGCTGCTGTGTTGCCAGCCGCGAGCAGTGCCCGCCGATTTCGCGCAGGATGGCGTCGCACACGTTGTGCGGGCTGATCGCTTCGGGCCGGGCCAGCCAGGGCCGGGCGGCGGCCAGTTCGTCCTCGCTGCGCAGCCGTGCATTCAGCGCATGGGCAAAGCCGCACAGGCTGCGCAACAGTTCGGCACGCAGGGTTTCGTCGGTAATCACCAGGCTTTCGCGCACGAACGAACGGGTTTCGATGATCAGCTTGCCCCAGGCCTTGCGCCCCTCCCACCAGCGGTCATAGCAGGCGTTGTTGCGAAAACTCATGAAAATCGACAGCGACAGGCCCAGCAAGGTAAACGGGGTGGCGCTGACCGGGTAGAAAAACGCCGGGAAATGCCGCTCGACCAACACGATCAGCGCGGCCAGCAGGGTGACCGTCAGGCAGCGCAGGGCAATGCGTTTGACGATCGAACCCTTGAGGGTGAACAGCACACGCAGCACATCGGGGGTGGGGTGGACGATCATGGAAATCCAGAGACGGCTGCCTAGCCGCCGGTCATGTTCATGAAGCGCAGGATCTGCACGTCGCCACCGACTTCGAAATGATGGCGGTAGGGCTTGAGGTGCAGCGAGTCACGAATGGCCTTTTCCAGGCGTTCAGGGTTGCCGGGGTGGGCGCGCAGCACCTGCTTCAGGTCTACCGAGTGTTCATTGCCCAGGCACAGCAGCAGGCGGCCTTCGACGGTGAGGCGTACGCGGTTGCAGGTGGCGCAGAAGTTGTGGCTGTGTGGCGAAATGAAGCCGACCCGAGTGTTGGCGGCTTCGGCCAGGCGCCAGTAGCGGGCCGGGCCCTGGGACGACTCGGTCGATTCGACCAGGGTGAACTGCTCGGCCAGCAGCGCACGTACTTCATCGCTGGAGCAGAACGACTCGCCGCGTTCATGTTCGCTGATCACGCCCAAGGGCATTTCTTCGATGAAGGTGATGTCCAGCTCGCGGTCGATGGCAAAGCGTACCAGGTCGACCAGTTCATGATCGTTGCGGCCCTTGAGGACCACGCAGTTGAGCTTGGTGCGCTTGAAGCCGGCCTGGCGGGCGGCGTCGATGCCGGCGATGACCTGGTGCAGGTCGCCGGTGCGGGTCAGTTGCTTGAAGCGCTCGGCGTCCAGGCTGTCGAGGCTGATGTTCAGGCGCGTGACCCCGGCGTCGAACAGCGGCTGGGCCAGGCGCCCGAGTTGCGAGCCGTTGCTGGTCAGGCACAATTCGCGCAGGCCGGGTAGGGCGGCGATGCGCCCGCACAGGTCGACGATGCCCTGGCGCACCAGCGGCTCGCCGCCGGTCAGGCGGATCTTGCGGGTGCCGAGGGCGACGAAGCGCTCGGCCACCTGGAACAGTTCCTCGAGGCTGAGGATTTGCTGGCGCGGCAGGAACTGCATGTCTTCGGCCATGCAGTACACGCAACGGAAGTCGCAGCGGTCGGTGACCGACATCCGCAGGTAGTCGATTTTCCGGTTGAAGCCGTCGATCAGGGCCCGGCTGTTCTGTTCCACGTTCGCGCTCGAATGGGTAGGGACTCGATTCAAGCTATAACTTGGGCGCAGGGCCGTCAAATTGCTTTGTCCGACCGATTGATCGATGGCCTCTATCATGGCTGCAGGCCACGTATTTCAAAGTGTTGACCGCGTCGCCCAATTCGCGGGCATGCCCGCTCCCACAGGGTTACCGCTGCTCTCGGGAACTGCACTGTACCTGTGGGAGCGGGCGCGCCCGCGAAGGCCGCGGCGCGGTTCCAGCCCGTGATCGATACCACCTATCACCCCGTAAGATCTTTCGATTGGACGGCTCTACCCCACGCTCCATAGGCTGAAAAAAAGCATCGACGCGTGAGGATTCATCGCATGAGCCAGGACCAACACATCAGGGACTACAAGGGCGCCGCCGCCGGCTGGGGGGCGCTCAAGAGCGTGACCAAGAGCTGGCTGGGCAGCGACAATGCCTTCAAGAACCTGCGGGCCATGCTCAAGACCAACCAGAACGGCGGCTTCGACTGCCCAGGCTGCGCCTGGGGCGAGTCGCCGGAAAACGACATGGTCAAGTTCTGCGAGAACGGCGCCAAGGCAGTCAACTGGGAAGCTACCGGCCGCTCGGTGGACCCGGCGTTCTTCGCCAGGTACAGCGTCAGTGCGCTGGCCGAGCAGACCGACTACTGGCTGGAGTACCAGGGCCGCCTGACCCACCCGATGCGCTACGACGCGGCCACCGACCACTATGTGGAAACCAGCTGGGAAGAAGCCTTTGCGCTGGTTGCCCAACACTTGCGCGCACTCGAATCGCCCGACCAGGCCGAGTTCTACACCTCGGGCCGGGCCAGCAACGAGGCGGCGTTCCTCTACCAGCTGTTCGTCCGCGCCTACGGCACCAACAACTTCCCCGACTGCTCGAACATGTGCCATGAAGCCAGCGGCGTGGGCATGTCGGAAACCCTCGGCGTGGGCAAGGGCACCGTGGTGTTCCACGACCTGGAGCTGGCCGACGCCATCTTCGTCATCGGCCAGAACCCCGGCACCAACCACCCGCGCATGCTCGAGCCGCTGCGTGAAGCGGTGAAGCGTGGTGCCCAGGTGGTCTGCTTCAACCCGCTCAAGGAGCGCGGCCTGGAGCGCTTCCAGCACCCGCAGCACCCGTTCGAGATGCTCAGCAATGGCTCCGAACCAACCAACACGGCCTACTTCCGCCCGGCCCTGGGCGGCGACATGGCAGTGATGCGCGGCATTGCCAAGTACCTGCTGCAGTGGGAACGCGAAGCCCTGGCCAATGGCGAACCGGCGGTGTTCGACCATGCCTTCATCGCCGAGCACACCAGTGGCATCGACGCATACCTGGAAACCGTGGATGCCACGCCCTGGGCGCACATCGTCGAGCAATCGGGCCTGACCCAGGCCGAGATCGAACTGGCCGCGCGCATGTACCGCAAGGCCGAACGGGTAATCATGTGCTGGGCCATGGGCGTCACCCAGCACCGCCACTCGGTGCCGACCGTTCAGGAAATCGTCAACCTGCAGCTGCTGCGCGGTAACGTCGGCAAGCCCGGTGCCGGCCTGTCACCGGTGCGTGGCCACAGCAACGTGCAGGGCGACCGCACCATGGGCATCGACGAGAACCCCGGGGCGGCGCTGCTGGATGCCATCGAAAAACGCTTCCGGTTCCGCGTGCCGCGTGCCCACGGGCACAACGCCGTGCTGGCGATCAAGGCCATGGAAGAGGGGCGGGCCAAGGTGTTCATCGGCCTGGGTGGCAACTTTGCCCAGGCCACGCCGGATACGCCGCGCACCCATGCGGCCATGCGCAATTGCGCGCTGACCGTGCAGATTTCCACCAAGCTCAACCGCTCGCACCTGGTCACCGGCCGCGATGCGTTGATCCTGCCGTGCCTGGGCCGTACCGAAATCGACATGCAGGCCAGCGGGCCGCAAGGCGTGACGGTGGAGGACACCTTCAGCATGGTGCACATCTCCCACGGCCAGCTGCGCCCGCGCTCGCCGCACCTGCGCTCGGAGCCATGGATCATCGCCGGCATGGCCCAGGCGACCCTGGGCAAGCAGCCGATCGACTGGGAATACGCAGTTGCCGACTATGGCCGTATCCGCAGCATGATTGCCGATGTGATCCCCGGCTTTACCGATTTCAACGAGCGCCTGCAGCACCCCGGCGGCTTCCACCTGGGCAACAATGCCGCCGACCGTACCTGGCGCACGGCCACAGGCAAGGCGCGCTTCAGCCCGCACCAGCTGCCGGAGCAACTGGTGAATGCCAAGGTGCTGGCGCGCGGTGACAAGCCCGACCTGATCCTGCAGACCCTGCGCTCGCACGACCAGTACAACACCACCCTGTATGGCCTGGATGACCGTTATCGCGGGGTGTTCGGCCTGCGTGAAGTGGTGTTCGTCAACGAGGTGGACATCCGCCGGATGGGCTTCGAGCCGGGCGAGCATGTGGACCTGGTGTCGCTGTGGGAGGATGGCGTGGAGCGGCGCGTGTCAGGCTTCCGCCTGGTGGCGTATGACGTGCCCGAGGGGCAGGCGGCGGCCTATTACCCGGAGACCAACCCGCTGGTGCCGCTGGAAAGCTATGGCGAGGGGACCTATACCCCGACCTCGAAGTTCGTGGCGATCAAGGTCGAGAAAGCCAAGGCCGGGAACCGGATTGCGGCGGTGCTGGCCGCGGATTGATCGGTTGCCTGTGCTGGCCTCTTCGCGGGCTTGCCCGCTCCCACAGGGACCCCACAGTTTTCAGCACCTGTGGTACTCCTGTGGGAGCGGGCAAGCCCGCGAAGAATCCAGCACCGATCAGGAACGATGCACCGGGTAGGCCGTGGTGTACTTCATCTGCTCCATGGCAAAACTGGAAGTGATGTTCGACAGCCCGTCAGTACTGGTGATCAGCTTTTTGTAAAACCGGTCATACGCCGCAATATCCCCCACCACCACCCGCAGCATGTAATCCCAGTCCCCCGACATGCGGTAGAACTCCATCACTTCCTCGAACCCGGTCACGGTCGCGGCAAACTGCTCCAGCCAGGCGCTGTCGTGGCGCTGGGTCTTGAGCTGGACGAACACCGTCAGCCCCAACCCCAGCCGTTCCGGGTCGAGCAGGGCGACACGGCCGACAATGTAGCCGTCTTCCTCCAGGCGCTTGACCCGCTTCCAGCACGGCGTGGTAGACAGGTTTACGGCCTCGGCCAGGTCCTTGAGCGAGATCGAGGCGTCGCGCTGAAGCAGGGTGAGAATGTGCTGGTCGAAGCTATCCATATCGCGCGTGGGCCGTGGAGAAAAATATTTCACAGATTACCCCAAGGCCAGAAGATTTGGGTTGTGCGATAGTTGCAGCTTTCACTCTGCCAATGGGCCTGACCATGTCCGACAAGCCGCGCAATTTCGCCACCCGTACCATTCACGCCGGTGAGCAGTTCAGCGTCGCCGATAACGCTATTTTCCCGGCGATCGTCACCGCCAGCTCGTTCACCAAGCGCAGCCTGGACGACAAGCCGGAATACTCCTACAGCCGCGTCGGCAACCCCACCCGGCATGCCTATGAAACCTGTGTCGCCGCCTTGGAAGAGGGCGTTGGCGCGGTCGCCTGCGCCTCGGGTGTGAACGCCACCGCCACCGTGCTGGAGCTGCTGCCCAAGGATGCCCACGTGGTGGTTATGAACGGCGTGTACGGCGGCACCTTCCGCATCATGGAAGACTACCGCAGCCGCACCTCGGGCCTGACCACCACCTACGTCGACCTCAACGACCTTGAGGCGGTGGCCGCCGCCATCAAGCCGGAAACCCAGCTGATCTGGATCGAATCGCCGACCAACCCGTTGCTGCACCTGGTCGACATCAAGGCGGTGTGCGACCTGGCCAAGGCGCGGGGCATCCTCACTTGCATCGACAACACCTTCTGCTCGCCGTGGAACCAGCGCCCGATCACCCTGGGCGTGGACCTGGTGATGCACTCGGCCAGCAAGTACATCGGCGGCCACTCCGACCTCACCGGTGGCGTGGTGGTAGCTGCCAATGATGCGCTGTTGGCGCGCCTGCGCCGCATCAGCATGGCGATTGGCGCGGTGCAGGGGCCGTTCGACTGCTACCTGGCCCTGCGCGGTCTGAAGACCCTGGATGTGCGCATGGAGCGCCAGTGTGCCAATGCCCTGCAGGTGGCGCGCTTCCTCGAAAGCCACGCGCAGATCGAGCAGGTGTATTACCCGGGGCTGGAGAGCCACCCGCAGCATGAGCTGTGCAAACGGCAGATGCGCAGTGGCGGGGCGGTGGTGGCGATGAAGGTCAAGGGCGACCGCGCCGCGCTCAACCGCCTGGTGGAGGCGCTGCAGATCTTCGTGCTGGCCGACTCGCTGGGCGGGGTGGAAAGCATGATCAACCACTCCTGGAGCATGTCGCACTGCTCGCTGAGTCCGGAGCAGAAGGGCGTCATGGGGATCAGCGAGAACCTGCTGCGGTTGTCGGTGGGGATCGAGGATTACCGCGACCTGGTCGAGGACCTGGATGGGGCGTTGAAGGCTGCGGCTGGTATGTGAAGGCTGCTGGCCTCTTCGCGGGTAAACCCGCTCCCACAGGAACTCCGCTGCCTTCAGGTCTGGCGCTGTACCTGTGGGAGCGGGCTCACCCGCGAAGAGGCCGGTGGATTCAATGAATTCCTGTCAGGATTTGGGCGGATGAATGATCCGTTCGATCTTGTCCTTGATCAGCAACCGTTCCTTGCGCAGGCGGTTGACGGCTTCGTCGTTGGTGCCGTTGCCTTCGGCGGCGACCACCTCTTTGTCTTTGGCGTTGTATTCCTTGTGCAGTGAGTGCAGCGTCTGGTCCTTGTCCATGAGCGCCTGGAATGCATCAGCGGTAACGTGCAGGTCAGCGAGCAGATCATGCGGAACTGGCATTTCTTCACCTCTGTCGGGGGTTGGCGGATGGTTCTGACCTTTGAGGATAGTCGTCTTTGCGCAGGTAGGGGACTGGGGTAGGCTGTCGCATCTCCCCGTGACCCGGAACCTGCGCCATGCCTCACCTGAACCTGGAATACAGCGAAAACCTGCGCGAGCTGAACGTCGACGTCCTGCTGCTGCGCCTGAACCATGCCCTGGTCGGCAGTGGCCAGTTCGCCGACGAGGCCGACATCAAGAGCCGCGCCAAAGCCTTCAAGCACTATCGGGTGGGTACCGCGCCCGGCGAGCGTGCCTTTGCCCATGTGCGCCTGGCCATCCTCAGCGGGCGCTCACCCGAGGTGAAGACGCAACTGTCCGCCAGTCTGCTGGATGTGCTGCGTGAGGCCATCCCCGAGCAACCGGGGCTGGATATCCAGCTGTGCGTGGAAGTGCTGGACATCGACCGCGAGCCGTATGCCAAGGCACGCCTGCGAGGCTGAACAAGCGCTGAATGAACTTCTTTTAATGTAGAAAAGGCGCCTGCTCACGAATTTGTTGGCGTCTTTTTCACAAAATATTGATGGCACGCTTTCTAGAGTTCAGCCAAGTTTCCCCGGTGCCGCGCAGGCCCTCGGGCTGATAATCACTCTTGATTGCGAACACTGATGCTCAACTTCAAATCCCTGCGGACTGAATGGGTCACGCTGCTGGCCAGCCTTTACCTGCTGATCGGCTTCAATGTCTTCCTCTGGCAGCATCTTGAACAGGTCGTGCCGCCCGGTTTGCCGGGGCTTTGGCTGAGCCTGGCGTTTGCCGTGCTGATGCTGTTCGCGTTCAACCTGATCCTTACATTGTTCGCCTTCCGTTATGTATTGAAGCCAATACTTGTCGTGTTGTTCATGAGCGGCGCGGGCGTGGCTTACTTCATGAACCAGTACGGCGTACTTATTGACGCGGGCATGTTCCGCAATATCGCGGAAACCAACGTGGCGGAAGTGCGTGACCTGCTTTCGTTGAAGTTTGCCTTGTATATCCTGGGCCTCGGTGTAGTGCCTTCGGTGCTGTTGTGGAAGGCGCCGATCGCCTATCGCGCCTGGCACCGTGAACTGCTCGGCAAGCTGGTGGTTGGCGGTGCCTGCGTGGTGGCCCTGGGCTCGGTGGCACTGGTCAACTACCAAGGCCTGTCGTCGCTGTTTCGCAACCACCACGAACTGCGCCTGATGCTCACCCCCAGCAACATCGTGGGTGCCTCCATCGGTTATGTCAGCGAGCGCGTCGGTACCGCATCACGGCCCTTCCAGCATTATGGCGAAGATGCCAAGCGTGATGCTGCCTGGCAAAAGCACGAACGCAAGTCGCTGACCGTGCTGGTGGTGGGCGAAAGTGCGCGGGCAGACCACTTCGGCGTGCTTGGCTACAACCGCGATACCACACCGAACCTTGCCAGGGAACAGGGCCTGCTGGCGTTCTCCGATGTGCACTCCTGCGGCACGGAAACCGCCGTTTCGGTGCCGTGCATGTTCTCTGGCATGAAGCGCAAGGACTACGATGCCCGCGTGGCGAAGAACCGCGAAGGGTTGCTGGACATCCTCCAGCGTACCGGCCTGGCGGTGCAGTGGCGTGACAACCAGTCGGGCTGCAAGGGTACCTGCGACCGCGTGCAGTTCATCGATGTCAGCAAACTCCAGGACCCGCAGTTGTGCGCTGATGGTGAATGCCATGACCAGATCCTGCTGCAGGGCCTGGGTGAGCTGATCGACAACCTCGACAAGGACACCGTGCTGGTGCTGCACCAGATGGGCAGCCACGGGCCTGAATACTTCAAGCGCTACCCCGGCGCCGATCAGCGCTTTGCCCCGGTTTGCCAGAGCAACGCGCTGGACCAGTGCAGCGAGCAGGAAATCGTCAACGGCTACGACAACACCCTGGCCTATACCGACAAGGTGCTGGCCTCGCTGATCGACACCCTGCGCAGCAAGCAGGACAAGGTCGACACGGCGATGATCTACCTGTCCGACCATGGCGAGTCGCTGGGGGAGTACAACTTGTTCCTGCACGGCACGCCTTACGCCATCGCCCCCGAGCAGCAGAAGCACGTGCCGCTGCTGACCTGGTTCTCCGACAGCTACAAGGAGGACTTCGGCGTCGACACCGACTGCCTGGCCAAGCTCAGCGATGCACCGCTGTCGCAGGACAACCTGTTCCACTCGATGCTCGGCCTGTTGCAGGTACACACCGAGGTCTACCAGCAGTCGCTGGACATGTTCGCCAGCTGCCGGCCATGGCTGGCGGCCAAGCGCTGAGGCGAAGCGCATTCAAAAAGCGCTAGCTTGCGCGGACTGTGTGGGAGCGGGCATGCCCGCGAAGCAGGCGACGCGGTGGATGGCANNCGCCCGTGTTCGCGGGCATGCCCGCTCCCACAGGGATCGCGAAGCTTGCGGATTTTGCGCACGAGAGTTGCTGCTGCCTGAACACGCGCAACAGCACCGCTGATCGATATCAAGGATGGCCCGGGTTTCACCAGCAGTGCCCGCGCCGTATATACTGCGCGCCAATGTTAGTGGGAGAGCCTCGTGGCCATCGAAATACACTGGATCCGTGACGACCAGAGCCTGGCCGAACACTGCCGCGACTGGCATCAGCTGCCCTTTGTCGCCGTCGACACCGAATTCATGCGGGTCGACACCTTCTACCCGAAAGCCGGGCTGATCCAGATCGGCGATGGCCAGCGTGCCTTCCTGATCGACCCGTTGCTGATCGGCAACTGGCAACCCCTGGCCGAACTGCTGGATGACAGCGGCGTGGTCAAGGTGCTGCACGCCTGCAGCGAAGACCTCGAAGTGCTGCTGCGCCTGACCGGCAAGCTGCCACAGCCGCTGTTCGACACCCAACTGGCCGCCGGCTACCTGAACCTGGGCTTCTCCATGGGCTATTCGCGCCTGGTGCAGGAAGTGCTGGGGATCGACCTGCCCAAGGGCGAAACCCGTTCCGACTGGCTGCAGCGCCCGCTCTCGGAAACCCAGGTCAGCTATGCCGCCGAGGATGCCGTGCACCTGGCCGAGCTGTTCACCGTGTTGCGCCCGCGCCTGAGTGACGACAAGTACGCCTGGGTGCTGGAGGACGGCGCCGAGCTGGTGGCCGCATTGCGCCGCGAAGTCGAGCCCGAAAGCCTGTACCGCGACGTCAAGCTGGCCTGGAAGCTGGCCCCCCAGCAACTGGCAGTGCTGCGTGAGCTGTGCGCCTGGCGCGAGCGTGAAGCGCGCAACCGCGACGTGCCGCGCAACCGCATTCTCAAGGAGCACTCGCTGTGGCCCATGGCCAAGAGCCAGCCGAACAACCTGTCGGCGCTGGCCAAGATCGACGAGATGCATCCACGCACCATTCGTCAGGACGGTGAGTTCCTCATCCAGCTGATCAAGCGTGCCGCCAGCTTGCCAGCCGAGCAATGGCCACAGGCCTTGCCCGAGCCTTTGCCGATCGAGGCCAGCGGCATCCTCAAGCAGCTGCGTGCCATCGGCCAGGCCGAAGGTGAGCGCCTGGGCATTGCCCCCGAGCTGATGCTGCGCAAGAAAGCCCTGGAAGCGCTGCTCAAGAGCGGCTATCCCAATGGCCCCTATCAATTGCCCGATTCGCTGCGCGGCTGGCGCCGTGAGCGCATGGGCCAGGCCCTGCTGGACAGCCTGGCAGGCGCCGGAGAGACCCGATGAAACGCATTTGTTCTATCTACAAGAGCCCCCGCAAGAACGAAATGTACCTGTACGTGCTCAAGGCTGACGGCCTGGAGCGCGTGCCCGAAGGCCTGCTGCCGTTCTTCGGCACCCCCGTGCACGCCTTCGACCTGGTGCTTACCCCCGAGCGCAAGCTGGCCCGCGAGGATATCGCCAAGGTGCTGGAAAACCTCGACAACCAGGGTTACCACCTGCAGATGCCGCCGCCGGAAGACGACTACATCGAGCACCTGCCCGAAGAGTTGCTGCGCCGTAACGACCCTGCCTGATCATGCGAGTACTGATTGCTGAGCATGATCATGCTCGATACGCCGAGATTTTGCGTGCAGCCGCGCCAGAGCTGGAGATCCTGACCAGCGGCGACTCCGCCGAACTGGCCGGCCAGGCGCCACAGTGCCCGGTGTGGCTGGGCCAGCCGGACCTGCTGGCAAGCCTGCTGCGCCAGGGCCACAAGCCGGCCTGGATGCAGTCCACCTGGGCCGGTATCACCCCGCTGCTGGCCGAGGGCCTGCCGCGCGACTATCGCCTGACCCGCGCCGTGGGCATCTTTGGCCAGGTGATGGCTGAGTACATGCTCACCTACATGCTCGGCCATGAGCGCGAGGTGCTGTCGCGCCTGGTCAGCCAGGTCGAGCGGCGTTGGGACGATCGCCCGGGGCGTACCCTGGAAGGGCGCAAGGTGCTGATCGTCGGCACTGGCGACATTGGCCAGCGGGTGGCCGAGTTCCTGCAGGCGTTTGGCGTGGTGCTGTATGGCGTTGCCAGCAGCGCCCGCGAGCAGGCGCCGTTCGTCGAGGTAGCGGCGTTGGCCGACCTGCCGCGCATGGTTGGCCAGGTCGACTACGTGCTCAACCTGCTGCCGGATACCCCGGCCACCCACGACCTGTATGACGCGGCACTGTTCAAGTGCTTCCAGCCCACGGCGCTGTTCATCAATGCCGGGCGTGGGGCGGCGGTGGTCGACGCTGACCTGGTCGAGGCGCTGAAGGAAGGACACCTGGCGGGGGCGGTGATCGATGTCTGCCGGCAGGAGCCGTTGCCCAGGCAGCACCCGTTCTGGACGGCGTGGGGCTTGCTGCTGACCGGGCACAGCTCGGCGCCCACCTCGCCGGCGGCGATGGTGCGGTTGTTTGTCGAGAATGTGCGGGCGTACGTGGCGGGGCAGGGGTTGCGAGGTGAAGTGGACTTCGCCCGGGGCTATTGATTTTGTAGTGCCTGTACCGGCCTCTTCGCGGGCTTGCCCGCTCCCACAGGTATTGCACCGCCCTCGAAGGGTGTGTTGTAACTGTGGGAGCGGGCGAGCCCGCGAAAAGGCCGGTGCAGCCAATGCAAGGCTTACAGGCTGAAATCACCCTCGGCAGCCAGCTCGCTCAGTGGCTTGCGCGGGCTCGGTACTTCACGCGCCTGCAGGGCTTCGTCCAGGCTGGCCTTGTCACCCAGCTTGCCGATCGCCACCATGGCATGCAGCACGTAGCCTTCCGGAACCTTCAACTCCTGACGCGCCAGTTCCTGGTCGAAGCCGGCCATGCCATGGGTGTGCCAGCCGCTGATGCTGGCTTGCAGGGCCAGGTGCCCCCAGGCGGAACCTGTGTCGAAGGTGTGCCACAGCGCCGGCTTTTCTTCAGTGGCGCCGGGTGCCGCGAAGGTGGTCTTGGAAATGACCAGCACCAGCGCCGAAGCCTGTTGCGCCCAGCTGCGGTTGAACGGCACCAGCAGGTTCAGGTAGCGCTCCCAGTTCGGCGTGTCGCGGCGGGCATACAGGAAGCGCCAAGGCTGCGAGTTGTACGCCGACGGTGCCCAGCGTGCGGCTTCGAGGAAGCTCAGCAGGGTTTCTTCGCTGATCGGCTCGGCGGTGAAGGCACGTGGCGACCAGCGGTTGATGAATTGCTCGTTGATGGCGTAATCGGCAATGCGGGGGTTGGCGCTCATGGCGGCTCCTGCAAAAGGACGGGAAACGCGCACGCTACTGCGTCGCGTCGCGACTGACAAGCGGTCTGGCTTTGCCGAAGGCCAGGCTCTAGACTGGCGCCGCCGCGCGCCGTGGCCCCAAGATGAATGCAGGAAACCCGTGTCATGATCGCTGAAAACGCACCGTTCTGGCGGCGCAAGACCCTCGAACAACTCAGCCCGCAAGAGTGGGAGTCGCTGTGCGACGGCTGCGGCCTGTGCTGCCTGCAAAAGCTCGAGGACGAGGACGACAACAGCGTCTATTACACGCGCATCGCCTGCAAACTGCTGGATCTGCACACCTGCCAGTGCAGCGATTACCCCAACCGCTTCGCCCAGGTACCTGACTGCATCCAGCTCACCCCGGGCAAGGCCGACCAGTTCAAGTGGCTGCCGAGCACCTGCGGCTACCGCCTGGTCAGTGAGGGCAAGGACCTGCCGGCCTGGCACCACCTGGTCTGCGGCGATCGCCAGCAGGTCCATGAACAGCGCATTTCCCAGTCGGGGCGCATGCTCAGTGAACACGATGTGCACGAAGACGACTGGGAAGACCACCTGATCTTCCGCGCCAGCTGACCGGCGCGGCCCGCTGCCACGGGGAAACAAGGAGTTTCTGTATGCGTTGCCAGCTGTTGTTGCTGTTTGGCCTGATGGCCAGTTCGCCGGCCTGGGCGAAAAAGGTCGACCTCGACTACCAGGTGCGCCTGTTGCCGGCCAGTGGCCAGGCGGAGGTCCGCCTC
This sequence comes from Pseudomonas sp. UBA6753, assembly GCF_002453565.1. Taxonomy (NCBI): domain Bacteria; kingdom Pseudomonadati; phylum Pseudomonadota; class Gammaproteobacteria; order Pseudomonadales; family Pseudomonadaceae; genus Pseudomonas; species Pseudomonas sp. UBA6753. The sequence goes on from NZ_DKHD01000023.1 coordinate 150,187, forward strand.
ACCTTGGCCGAAGGCAGTGCCGTGCGCAGTCTGGACTTCGACCTGGGCAAGGCGGGGGCCTACAGCGGCTTCCAGGCTGATGGCCAATGGCAACTGCAGGGCCAGCGCGGCGTGTGGCAACCGGCGGCCGGCAAGACCAGCCTCAGCTACCGCGTGCAGCTGGACCAGAAACGCGGCAGCGGCGCCTATTCGTCGCGCATCACTCCGCATTGGGCGCTGTTCCTCGGCGACCAGTTGGTACCGCCTGCGCGCCTCGACCAGCAGGATGGCACCGAGCTGGTGGCGCGGCTGGCGTTCGACCTGCCCGAAGGCTGGAAGAGCATCGAGACTTCCTGGCCGCGCATCGGCAAGGACAAGTTCCGCATCGACAACGTTTCGCGCCTGTTCGACCGCCCCACCGGCTGGATGCTCGCTGGCGACCTGGGTAGCCGCCGCGCCCGCCTGGGCGAAACCGACGTCACCGTGGCCGCACCGGTGGGGCAGGGTATGCGGCGCATGGATAACCTGACCTTGCTGACCTTTGTCTGGCCGCAATTGCAGGCGGTGTTCCCGCGCAACCCGCCGAAGCTGCTGTTGGTCGGCGCTCGCGACGGCATGTGGCGTGGGGCGACCGCCGCGCAGGGCTCGTTGTACCTGCACAGTGCCCGGCCTATGGTCAGCGAGAACGGCAGCAGCCCGTTGCTGCGCGAAGTGGTGCAACTGTTTGCGCAGATCCATGGGCGTGACGGCAGTGACTGGCTGGTGGAAAGCCTGACCGACTACTACGCCAGCGAGTTGCTGCGCCGCTCGGGCGGGGTGAGTGACGACCGTTACCAGGCCTGGCAGGCTCGCCTGAGCAAGCAGGGCGCCAAGGTCACCCGGCTCAAGGGCGAGCATGCCACCCCGGCGCAGGTGGCGCGCGGGGTGATGCTGTTGCAAGCGCTGGACAAGGAAATCCGCATCCACACCCAGGCCAAACGCTCGCTGGACGATGTGGCACGCGGGTTGATGCGCCTGCCCAGCGTCAGCACCGAAGACTTCATACAGATCAGTGAGAACGTGCTGGGGCGGCGCTCCGAGGTGTTGCAGAGCAAGGCGTTGCTCTAGGCCTTTCTATTGCCAGTGCTGGCCCTTTCGCGGGCACGCCCGCTCCCACAGGTAATGTACTGCCCTCAAGACGGTGCCGTCCCTGTGGGAGCGGGCGTGCCCGCGAAAGGGCCGGCACAGGCGGTGCAAAATCAACTGGCCAACGGATCCTTCCCGGTTACCGTCACCCCGCGCGTCGCCGCCTCGGCACTGGCCTTCAACGCCTCCAGTTCCGCAGCACTGCGCTCGATGTCCGAACGCAAGCGGTGATACTCCTGCCGGTGCCGCTGCCACCAGGCCTTGGTCGCACAATGCCCGCTGAAGCCCCGAGCCAGTGCCAGGCCGCCAACTGCGATCTGCAATAACCCGACCAGGCCGCCGTGGCGCAGCCCCTTGCTGACCATCAACGCGCCGCCAGCCAGCGAACTGGCGCGCTCCAGGCCATGAACGTTCTTGTCTTGCGATGTCGCTGCCGAATGGATATCAAGCATGGCAAGGCCTCCGTCTGAAGTGTATGCAGGTGACCTGTTGGCCGCCGCCATCGTTCAGTCGGCTATTTGAACCTGGGCCCCGAACGGGTATTCAGCCCCTTGGCCATGCGGTCATACAGCACCACATTCACCGTCGCTGCCAGGTTCATGCAGCCCTCGGTCGGAATGTAGATGGTCTCTTCGCACCACGCCCGCACATCGGCACTGAGGCTGCCGTCTTCCGGCCCGAAGATGTAGATGGCCCGGTCCGGGTGGGTGTATTCCGGCAATGGCCGCGCGCCTTCCACCAATTCCACAGCCACCGGCGTGCAGCCCAGCGGGATGATGCGCTGCAGGTCATCGATGCCGATCAGCGGGATGTCGTAGTGCACGCGCTTGGTGTCGGTGACGAAGTCACGGGCACGCTCGTAGCGTTTGCCGGTGTAGAACACCGAATTGACGCCGTAGCACCCCGCGGCGCGCATCACCGAGCCGACGTTTTCTGCCGACTTGGGGTTGAACAGGCCGATGCAGCTGTATCGTTTGTTTGCCACGTACCGGGGCCCTTCGCGAAAAAAAGCGCGATTATACGGGCTGCCCGGTAGCAGCGGGGGGCGAATCGATGGTCAGTCTTTCTTCAGCATGCCCGCCAGCCCGGCGAACGGGTTGTGGGTGGCCTTGGCGATGCTCGGGGTGCTGGTGGAGCCTTCGCTGAAGTACTGCTGGTCGGTGTAGCGCGAGTGCTCGTTGTCGTGACAGTACAGGCACAGCAGCTCCCAGTTGGAGCCGTCCTGCGGGTTGTTGTCGTGGTTGTGGTCGCGGTGGTGCACGGTCAGCTCGCTCAGGCGCTTGCCGGAGAACTCGCGGGCGCAGCGGCCGCAGACGTGCGGGTACATTTTCAGGGCCTTGTCGCGGTAACCCATTTCCTTGTCGCGCTTGGCATCGGCCAGGATGCGGTCCAGGCGCGCGGTGGCGGCGGCGGAAGAGGTGGAGCTCATGGTGTTTCCTTTGTTCTGATCAGGCAAATGACGGTTATGCATTGAGTCTAGCGCGCTTGCGGGGCATGCGGACAGGCGAAAGCTTTGATTTAGGCGTAGCCTGTAGGAAGGTTCCCGACAGGAGGTTGCTGATGTTTCGCGCGATCCTCGTTGTGCTGTTGTTCGCCGGCCTGCCCATGGCCGAAGCTGCCAGCACGCCACCCCGGTTGAGCACGCCGGTGCCCGGTGCACCGGGTACCCCTACGCCTACGCCATATCCGCAGATTACCCCGAGTACGCCGCCCAAGGCCTATGACAGCCAACCGGGGGCGCCCCTGTTGCCGCCGATGCCGGTGCCCGGGCCGCCGAAGGATCAGCCATTGCCGGGGTTGCGCCAGGACCCGCCGAAGCCGGCGGTGCAGGATGATTGACTGAGAGGGCCGTGTTGGCTGTGGGATTTTGGGGCTGCTTTGCAGCCCATCGCGACACAAGGCCGCTCCCACAGGGATCGCGCAGGATTCAGGACATGCGCGATCCCTGTGGGAGCGGCCTTGTGTCGCGAAAGGGGCGCAAAGCGCCCCCGGCTCTCTCAAGCCAGACCTAGCTCGCCGAACACGAACGCATACTCAAGGGCCACATCCTTGAGCCCCTGATACCGCCCGCTCATCCCGCCATGCCCAGCCCCCATCTCGGTCTTGAGCAGCAGCAGGTTGTCGTCGGTCTTGCGCGTGCGCAGCCGCGCCACCCACTTGGCCGCTTCCCAGTACTGCACGCGGCTGTCGTTGTAGCCCGCCACCACCAGCATCGCCGGGTAGGCCTGTGCCTTCACGTTCTCGTACGGTGCGTAGGCCTTGATCCGCTCATACACCTCCGGCTCCTCAGGGTTGCCCCATTCGTCGTACTCGGTCACGGTCAGCGGCAGCTCGGGGTCGAGCATGGTGTTGAGCACATCGACGAACGGCACTTCGGCAATCGCACAGCGGAACAGCTCGGGGCGCAGGTTGAGCACCGCGCCCATCAGCAGGCCACCGGCGCTGCCGCCACTGATGGCCAGGCGGTCGGCGGCCGTGACACCCTCGGCGATCAGGTGCTCGGCACAGGCGATGAAGTCGCTGAAGGTGTTGTGCTTGTGCTCCTGCTTGCCGGCGCGGTACCACGCTTCGCCCAGTTCGCCGCCGCCACGCACATGGGCGATGGCAAAGGCCACGCCGCGCTCCAGCAGGCTCAGGCGCGCGTGCGAGAACCACGGGTCGAGGCTTTCGCCATAGGCGCCGTAGCCATACAGGTACAGCGGCACGGTCTGGCCCAGGTCCTGGCGGCGGCGCACCAGGCTGATCGGCACCTGGGTGCCGTCCGCTGCGGTAGCCCACAGGCGCTCGCTGACATAGTCGTCGGCATCGAACGGCCCCAGCACCGGGGTTTGCTTGAGCACCGCCTGGGCACCGCTGGCCAGCTCCAGCTGGCGTAGCTGGGCCGGGCGGTTGAGTGCTTCGTAGCGCAGGCGCAGGCGTGGGCTGGCGAACTCCAGGCTGTCCTGCACGTACAGGCTGTAGGCCGCGTCGGGCAGTTCGACGCGATAGGCCGCCAGGCCCTGCGGGCGTACCTCGATGATCGGCAGGCCGCCTTCGCGCAGGCTCAGGGTCAGCGCGCCGGCATTCAGGCTGAGGCCTTCGAGCATGATCGCGTCGCGGTGCGCTACCAGCACCTGCCATTGCTCACGGCTGGGCACCGGTGCGACCGGGGCGTGGTACAAGGCGAAGTTGATGCCGTCCTGGTTGGTGCGGATGAACCAGCGCCACTGGCCGTCGAGCTGGCCGTGGTCGGGGAAGTACTCGTGGCCTTCGACCCGTGGCGCCAGGCAGGTGAACGGTGCCTGCGGGGTTTCCGCGTCCAGTACCCAGGCTTCGTTGGTGGTCTTGCTGTTGAGCAGCAGCACCAGCTGGCGCTCGGAACTGGTGCGGTAGCAGTGCAGGAAGAAGCGCCCGTCGGGCTCCTCGAACACGGTCTGAGCGCCTTCGTTGCCCAGGGTGTGGCGACGCAGGCGCCACGGACGGTGGGTGTCGTCCAGTTCGGCGAAGAACAGCGTCTGGCTGTCGTTGGCCCAGGTCAGGCTGCCGTCGCAGTCGTCGAAGGGCAGGGTAGTGACGCTGCCACTGGCCAGGTCCTTCACGTACAGGGTGAAGATTTCGTCGCCGCTGGTGTCCAGGCTGTAGGCCAGCAGGCGGTGGTCAGGGCTGACGTTGAACGCGCCGAGGGACAGGAAACCGCCATTGGCCAGGGCGTTGGGGTCGAGCAGCAGTTGCTCCTGGCTTTCATCGACCGTGTTGGAGTCGTCGGCCGGGCGTGGACAGCGGTAGTGACGCGGGTACTCGTCGCCTGCGGTGGTACGGGTGTAGTACAGGTAGGGGCCCCAGGGCGCCGGCAGCGACAGGTCGGTTTCCAGGATGCGGCCCTTGATCTCTTCGAACAGTTGTTCGCGCAGCGGCGCCTGGTCGGCCAGGCAGGCTTCCTGGTAGGCGTTCTCGGCCTGCAGGTAGGCAAGCACCTCGGGGGTGTCACGCTGTTGCAGCCAGGCGTACGGGTCGCTGGCCTGGGCCTGGTGGGCAATCGGGGGTTGGGGCTTGGTTGGCATTGAGGATCTCTTGATTGGGGTTGCCTGTGCAGGCCTCTTCGCGGGCTTGCCCGCTCCCACAGGCACTGCACAGTTCCAAGATCTGTGGTGAACCTGTGGGAGCGGGCAAGCCCGCGAAGAGGCCTGCACAGGCAAACGCTGTCTGCGCCCGGAAAAGTGTTTATCATAGGCATCTCTTTGCCTGGCTTGCACGAACACCATGACCGAGAACGACTACACCCTCGCCTGGGGCCTTTACGCCGTTGCCGCCCTGGGCTGCCTGATGGTGGGCTTCAAGCTCACCGGCTGGATGTGGCGCTGGCTGCGCGAACCGCTGCGGGTGGTGCTGGCGGTGCTGCTGCTGACCCCGACCATCGTCGACCCGGTCAAGGACAGCTTCGCCCCGGCCATTGCCATCACCGCCCTGGATGTCGCTTTCAAGGTCGGCAACAACGCCTGGCGCGCGGTATCCGACTTCGCCATGTACGGCATGGGCGCGTTTTCCCTGTATTTCCTTTTCGTACTGCTGCGTTTGCCGCTGGAAAAGCGCGCCCGCGAGCGCCGCGCGCAGGCCGAGGCCGCTGCCCAGCGCCAGGCTGCCGAAGATGACCAGCTTGGCGCCCAGGGCCCGCTGGCCGCGGAGCGCCGCGACCGTTACCGTGATGCGCCACCCCCTGCCGCCCCAGCCGTCTCCCGAGGCGGCGGCCGGGTCGAGCCCCGTCTGTAAGCGGAGACACGCCTATGTGCGAACTGCTGGGCATGAGTGCCAACGTCCCCACCGACATCGTCTTCAGCTTCACCGGCCTGATGCAGCGCGGCGGCCGTACCGGCCCGCACCGTGACGGCTGGGGCATCGGCTTCTACGAAGGCCGTGGCCTGCGCCTGTTCCAGGACCCGGCCGCGAGCAGCGAGTCGGAAGTGGCCAACCTGGTGCAGCGTTATCCGATCAAGAGCGAAGTGGTCATCGGCCACATCCGCCAGGCCAACGTCGGCAAGGTATGCCTGTCCAACACCCACCCGTTCGTGCGAGAGATGTGGGGCCGCAACTGGTGCTTCGCGCACAACGGCCAGCTGGGCGACTTCAAGGGCCAGGCCAGTTTCTACCGGCCGGTGGGCGATACCGACAGCGAGGCGGCCTTCTGCGACCTGCTCAACCGCATCCGCAGCGCCTTCCCCGAGCCCGTTCCGGTGGAACAGCTGCTGCCGGTGCTGGTCGAAGCCTGTGCCGGCTACCGCGGCCAGGGCGTGTTCAACTGCATGCTCAGCGACGGCGACTGGCTGTTCTGCTTCTGTTCAACCAAGCTGGTGCACATTACCCGCCGGGCACCTTTTGGTGCGGCGCGGTTGAAGGACGTCGACCTGATCGTCGATTTTCACACCGAAACCACCCCTAACGACGTGGTCACGGTGATCGCCACCGAGGCCTTGACCGAGAACGAGACCTGGCAGCGCTACGAGCCGGGTCAGTGGGCCCTTTGGCGGCACGGCGAGTGCGTGGCGCACGGCCAAAGCTAAGGACGCGGCATGTTCAGAAGTTACCTGCGGTTGCTGTTGTTTACCTTCGGCCTGCTGGCCGGTATCCAGGTCCCGGGGCTGGTGAAGGACTACAGCCAGCGGGTCGAGGCGCACCTGTTCGAATCACGCGAGGCGCTCGACGGCTTCCGGCAGACCGCCGAACGCTTCTTCAATGGTGACCTGCAGGCGCTGCTGCGGCATTACCGCAGCAGCGACGACCCGGTGTTCAACAGTGATGCCAACAGCATCGAAAGCCTGATGATCCGCAACGAACTGCTGGAAAACGAATGGCAGGCGCTGCAAGCGCCATGGGCGCAGCGTACCTGGCACGTGCTGGTACAGGCCGACCCGCAGTTGCGCGAAGAAACCCTCAATGGCTACAGCTACCAGATCCTGCTGGTGCCCGAGGCGGTTGGTTGGGGGCTTGGTGCAGGGTTTGTGCTGGCCTTCGTGGTCGAGAGCCTGTTGCTGGCGATTGGCTGGGTGATCCTGGGCGGGCGGCGTGGGGCGGTGAAAGAGAGCTGGCGCTGATTTTTGCTGTGCCTGTGCCGGCCCTTTCGCGGGCTTGCCCGCTCCCACAGGATCATCACAGGCCTTGAGAGCCGTGCAGTACCTGCGGGAGCGGGCAAGCCCGCGAAGAGGCCCGCACAGACAAAGCCAATCAGTCAGACCAACACTATGCGCTGCCCACCCACATCCCGCGCATACCGCTCCAGCACCTGCCGGCAAACCCCGACCACTTCATCCACCAACGCCACCCCGGTCTGCCAGGCCACCACCAGCTCCAGGCTCGGCGGCGGTTGCAGCCCCTGCAGCAATACCAGCTCACCCCGGCTCAACTCGGCATCCACCAGCGCCGGCGGCAACGCACCAATGCCAAAACCGTCACGCAACAGCCGGGTAATCGCCGCCACCGAGTTCACGCAGTTCAGCCGCGGCGTTTCGGCCCCCGCGCCCTGCAGCAGGCTCAGCACTTCCTGGTGCGGCCGCGAGTTCTTCGAGAAGGTGATGATGCGTTCCCGCCCAAGCTCGGCCAGCGAGGCATAGTCGCGGTGCTGGTGCGAGCCGGAGGCCACCACCCAACCCATGGGGTAGCGCGCCAGGTCCAGGCTGCGGATCGATTGCTCGCGCAGCAGGTCGGTCTGCAGGATCACGTCGAGAAAGCCCTTCTGCAATTGCTCGCGAAGGTTCAGCGCGGTGTCGGCCACCAGTTCGATCTCCACCTGCGGGTAACGCTCGGTCAGCTCCGCCACCAGTGCGCTCATCCAGGTATGGATCACCGTGTCCATCACCCCGATACGGATGCGCCCGACCTTGGCCCGGTCGCTGTCCAGCGACTGCTTCATGGCCTTGGCGGTTTCCAGCATGCGCTCGGCATATTCCAGTACCTTGCCGCCCTCCGGGGTCAGGCTGACGCCGCGTGAGTCGCGCAGCAGCAGCTTCACGCCCAGGTCAGCCTCCAGCGCGGCAATGCGGCTGGACACCGAGGCCTGGGTGGTGAACAGCTTTTCCGCGGTCAGGCGGAAGCTCTTGAGCCGGGCGACCCAGACGAAGGTTTCGAGGAAGCGAAGGTTCATGATCAGTTTTTCTTGTTCCAGACCGGCGGTTTTTCTCGTTGGACGCAAATGGCGCGGCCTCTGAACAATGGCAGCCAGGCCGCGACCCCATTGTCGCCCATAAAACAATACCAACAAGCCGAGGCAAGCATGAACCCCACCGGCGTGCAGCAGCAGGTCAGCTCCCCATCTTCGTCCGGGCCCTTCGCCTGGTATCGCGACATCGACTCACAGCAGCGCCGGACGTTCTGGAGCTGCAAGATCGGCTACGGCCTGGATGGCATGGACACACAGATGCTCAGCTTCGTCATTCCGACGCTGATCATGCTGTGGGGCATCACCACCACCGAAGCCGGGTTGATCCACACCAGCACCTTGATCGCCTCGGCCGTGGGTGGCTGGGTGGCCGGCATTCTCTCCGACCGCATTGGCCGCGTGCGCACCCTGCAACTGACGGTGCTGTGGTTTGCCTTCTTCACCTTCCTCTGCGGCTTCGCCCAGAACTACGAACAGCTGCTGATCGCCCGTACCCTGATGGGCTTCGGCTTTGGCGGTGAGTGGACCGCCGGCGCGGTGCTGATCGGCGAGGTGATCCGCGCCCAGGACCGTGGCAAGGCGGTGGGCATGGTGCAGTCCGGCTGGGCGCTTGGCTGGGGCCTCACCGCCATCCTGTACGCGCTGCTGTTCTCCTGGCTGCCGGCCGAGCAGGCCTGGCGCGCGCTGTTCCTGCTGGGCCTGGTACCGGCGATCTTCGTGATCTTCGTCCGCCGCCTGGTCAAGGACCCCGAGGTATACCGCGAGGCCAAGGCGGTGGAAAACGCCGAGGCACCTGCGCAGTTCTACGAAATCTTCGCCCCGGGCATGCTCTGGACCACCGTGCGTGCGTCCCTGCTGACCACCGGCGCGCTGGGCGGCTACTACGCCATTACCTCGTGGCTGCCGACCTTCCTCAAGAACGAGCGCGGCCTGAGCGTGCTGGGCACCGGTGGCTACCTGGCCATGGTGATCGTCGGCTCCTACGTCGGCTATGTGGTCAGTGCGTACCTGTCCGACCTGCTGGGGCGCAAGAAGAACTTCATCCTGTTCGCCGTGGGCTCGTTCGTCATCGTGCTGCTGTACACGCAAATGCAGGTCAGCGACGGCGTGATGCTGTGGCTGGGCTTCCCGCTGGGCTTCTTCGCCTCGGGCATCTTCAGCGGCATGGGCGCGTTCCTCACCGAACTGTTCCCCACGCGTATCCGCGGTTCGGGGCAGGGCTTCTGCTACAACATCGGCAAGGTCATCGCGGCACTGTTCCCGCTGCTGATCGGCGTGCTCGGCCAGAAGGTACCGCTGGGCCTGGGTATCGGCGTGTTCTCTGCCGTGTCCTACGGGGTGGTGATCGTGGCGGCGCTGAGCCTGCCGGAAACCCGCGGCAAACAGCTGCAGGCGCGTTAAGGTAGGCATATGAACAACGACAACGGAGGCCGTGCGGTGGAACGCCTGCTACTCAATTGCGACATGGGCGAGAGTTTCGGCAGCTGGCGCATGGGCCTGGATGCCGAAGTCATGCCCTACATCGATTGCGCCAACATCGCCTGCGGCTACCACGCCGGCGACCCCGGCATCATGCGCCGTACCGTGGCCCTGGCGCTGGAGCACGGCGTGACCATCGGTGCGCACCCGGCCTACCCTGACCTGGTCGGCTTCGGCCGCCGTTCCATGGCCTGCAGCCCGGAGGAAATCCGCGACCTGTTGCACTATCAGATCGGTGCGCTGGAAGGCATCTGCAAAGTGTTGGGCGGCCGCGTGGCCTACGTGAAACCCCATGGCGCGCTGTACAACGACATGATGGCCGACCCGCTCAAGCTGCGTACCGTACTGGAGGCTGTGGCGGCCTATGGCGGCGGCCTGCCGTTGATGCTGATGGCCACCGCCGACAACCGCGCCGCCCAGGCCCTGGGCGATGAAATCGGCGTGCCGCTGTGGTTCGAAGCATTCGCCGACCGCGCCTACACCGCCAGCGGGCACCTGGTGTCGCGGCGCCTGCCCGGTGCGGTGCACCACGACCCGGCGCTGGTGGTGGAGCAGGCCGTGCGCCTGGCTCGTGGCGACACGCTGGTGGCGGACGATGGCAGTGCACTGACGCTTGCAGCCAGCACCCTGTGCGTGCACGGCGACAATGACAGTTCGGTAGCGGCGGTGCGGCAGATTCGCCAGGCCCTCGATGCCCTGGAGTCGCGATGAAGCCGCGTATTGAAGTTGTGGCCATCGACAGCCTGATGGTGCGCCTGTTCGATTCCATCGACGAGGGCAACATGCCGTGGATGCTTGCCGCCAGCCAGCGCCTGCACGCGGCGTTCGGCGAGCACTTGCTGGACCTGGTGCCGTCCTACACCACGCTGATGGTGCAGTTCGACCTGCCACCGGGTGAGGCGAGGGCATTGATCATCCGTGCGCTGGAGAGCTTGCAGCCAGACACGGGCAGCGGTGGCCGCCGCCATGAGATCCCGGTGTGGTACGACGCCAGCGTCGGCCCGGAGCTGCCGGTGTTGGCGGCCCGCAGTGGCTTGAGTGAAGCAGAGGTGATCCGCTTGCACAGCGAGCGCGAGTACCCGGTGTTCGCCCTGGGGTTCGCCCCCGGTTTCGGCTTCATGGGCCTGGTGGACGAACGCCTGGCCAGCCCGCGCCTTGGCACCCCGCGCAAGCGCGTGGCGGCCGGCAGCGTCGGCATTGCCGAGCGCCAGACGGCGGCCTATCCGGCGGTATCGCCGGGGGGCTGGAACCTGATCGGGCGTACCCCGGTGCGCCTGTTCGACCGTGAACGCGAGGGCTACAGCCTGTTGCAACCCGGTGACCGGGTGCGCTTCGTGCCGGTTTCGCGCAGCGAGTTCGTGGCGTTGGGCGGTGATGTGGAGGCACAAGCATGAAGCAGTTGAAGATCGAGGCCAGTACGCCGCTGTGCCAGTTGCAGGATGCCGGGCGCTTCGGCGTACGCCACCTGGGCGTGACCCAGGGCGGGGCGCTGGACTGGGTGGCGATGCACTGGGCCAACTGGCTGCTGGGCAACCCGTTGGCGGCGCCGGTGGTCGAGGTGGCGCTAGGTGGTTTCTGTGTGGTCGCAGAGCAGGATTGTGTGCTGGCCCTGGCCGGTGCCGACCTGGATGCGCGGGTCGATGATCAGCCGCTGGCGCCCTGGCGCAGCTTTGCATTGGCCAAGGGGCAGCGGTTGACCCTGAAACAGCCGAAGCAGGGCGCGCGGGCGTACCTGGCAGCACCTGGCGGGTTCCTGGGCGAGGATGTGCTGGGCAGCCGTGCCACGGTCGTGCGGGAAGAACTGGGCGGTATCGATGGCCAGGGCTCTGCGCTCGGCAAAGGCCAGCTGCTGGCATTTTCCAGCGCTTCAGCGACCTTGCGTGAGGTACCGGCAGCGCTGCGGCCACAGTACGCAAAAAAGCCTGTGCTCGACCTGGTGATCGGCGCACAGATCGGTGACTTCAGCGGTACCAGCCTGTTCGAGGCGTTCAACCGCGAGTGGACGCTGGACAGCCGTGCCGACCGCATGGGCATCCGCCTGCTGGGGCCGCAGTTGGTCTACCAGGGCGCGCCGATGATTTCCGAGGGGATTCCGCTGGGGGCGGTGCAGGTGCCGCCGGATGGGCAGCCGATCGTGTTGCTCAATGACCGGCAGACCATTGGCGGCTATCCGCGGCTGGGGGCGTTGACGCCGTTGGCGCTGGCGCAACTGGCGCAGTGCATGCCGGGGGCGGTGGTGCGGTTCCGGGCGGTGGTGCAGGATGAGGCGTGGCGGGAGCAGCAGGCTTACCTGGACCGTTGGTTGTAAGGTCGCTGGCCCTTTCGCGGGCTCGCCCGCTCCCACAGGTATCGCGCAAGCCTTGACGCCTGTGGGGGACCTGTGGGAGCGGGCGAGCCCGCGAAGAGGCCGGCACCGGCAAAATCACTTGGACAGGTAACGCATCCCTTCCTCCAACCCCTGCAAGGTCAGCGGGTACATCTTGTCCTCGATCAAGTCCCGCACCAGGTGGGTCGATGCGGTGTAGTCCCAGGCCTGCTTCGGGTACGGGTTGATCCAGATGATCTTCCTGAATTTCTCCATGAAACGCTGCATCCACACATACCCGGCCTCTTCGTTCCAGTGCTCCACGCTGCCACCCGGCTGGGTAATCTCGTAGGGCGCCATGGCCGCGTCGCCGACGAACACAACCTTGTAGTCATCGCCGTACTTGTGCAGCAGGTCGAAGGTGGAATAGCGCTCCGAGGTGCGGCGCAGGTTGTTCTTCCACACCGACTCGTACACGAAGTTGTGGAAGTAGTAGTACTCCAGGTGCTTGAACTCGGTCTTGCACGCCGAGAACAGTTCTTCGCAGACCTTGACGTGGGCGTCCATCGAGCCACCGATGTCGAACAGCAACAGCAGCTTCACCGTGTTGCGCCGCTCGGGGCGCATCTGGATGTTCAGCAGCCCGGCATCCCGCGCGGTGTGGTCGATGGTGCCGTCGATGTCCAGCTCTTCGGCGGCGCCTTCACGGGCGAACTTGCGCAGCCGGCGCAAGGCCAGCTTGATGTTGCGGGTGCCCAGCTCCACCTGGTCGTCCAGGTTCTTGTATTCGCGCTGGTCCCACACCTTCACCGCCTTGCCCTGGCGCTTGCCGGCCTCGCCCACGCGGATGCCCTCGGGGTTGAAGCCGCCCGAGCCGAACGGGCTGGTGCCGCCGGTGCCGATCCACTTGTTGCCGCCGGCGTGACGCTCCTTCTGCTCCTCGAGGCGCTTCTTGAACTCTTCGATCAGCTTGTCCAGGCCGCCCAGCGACTGGATCTGCGCGCGCTCCTCATCGGTCAGCGAACGCTCGAACTCCTTGCGCAGCCAGTCTTCGGGAATCAACGCCTCGATATGCCGATCGAGGTTTTCCAGGCCCTTGAAGTAGGCGGCGAAGGCGCGGTCGAACTTGTCGAAGTGGCGCTCGTCCTTCACCAGGATGGCGCGGGCGAGGTAGTAGAACTCGTCCATGTCGGCGAACACCACGCGCTTTTGCAGGGCCTGGTGCAGGTCGAGCAGTTCGCGTACCGACACCGGCACCTTGGCCGCGCGCATTTCATTGAACAGGTTGAGCAGCATGGCCCGGCTCCTGTCAGCGGTTGCCGCGCCGGCTCATGAAGGCCAGGCGCTCGAGCAGTTGTACGTCCTGCTCGTTCTTCACCAGCGCGCCGGCCAGCGGTGGAATGGCCTTGGTCGGGTCGCGTTCGCGCAGCACCGCTTCACCGATGTTGTCGGCCATCAGCAGCTTGAGCCAATCGACCAGTTCGGAGGTGGACGGCTTTTTCTTCAGGCCTGGTACCTTGCGCACGTCGAAGAACACGTCCAGCGCCTCGCTGACCAGCGACTGGCTGATGTTCGGGTAGTGCACGTCGACGATTTGCTGCAGGGTAGTGCGGTCGGGGAAGGCGATGTAGTGGAAGAAGCAGCGGCGCAGGAAAGCGTCCGGCAGCTCCTTTTCGTTGTTGGAGGTAATGATGATGATCGGGCGCTGTCTGGCCTTGATGGTCTCGTCGATTTCGTAGACGTAGAACTCCATCTTGTCGAGTTCTTGCAGCAGGTCGTTGGGGAACTCGATGTCGGCCTTGTCGATTTCGTCGATCAGCAGGATGACCCGTTCCTCGGCCTCGAAGGCCTCCCACAGCTTGCCCTTCTTCAGGTAGTTGCGCACATCGTGGACCTTGTCCACGCCCAGCTGCGAGTCACGCAGGCGGCTGACCGCGTCGTACTCGTAGAGGCCCTGGTGGGCCTTGGTGGTGGACTTGATGTGCCAGGTGATCAGGCGCGCACCGAACGAGGCTGCCAGCTGCTCGGCGAGCATGGTCTTGCCGGTGCCGGGTTCGCCCTTGACCAGCAAGGGGCGTTCGAGGGTGATGGCCGCGTTTACCGCCAGTTTCAGATCGTCTGTGGCGACGTAGTCGCGGGTGCCTTCGAACTTCATGGGTCTGTCCTCTGCCGTATGCCTGTCAGGGCCTCTTCGCGGGCACGCCCGCTCCCACAGGAATTGCACAAACTTCCGGATCTGTGGGGTACCTGTGGGAGCGGGCGTGCCCGCGAAGAGGCCCAACACCTGTTTTCGATTTGTCACCGACTATAACGCGGGGTTCGCCGACTGGAAACGCAGACCAGGTATTCAGTCCCTGAATGCCCCGTCACTCGATCCTAGTCGGAATCCGGCGCGTCACGCTCATACCGCGCATTGAACGCCTGAATGAACCCGTTGCGCAGGATCTGCAGAAACGCCTCGAAGGCGCTGATATCCTGCTTGTGCACGCTACCGCTGAGCTCTACCCGGGTCGCGAACTGGTTCTTCGGCTGGTTCTTCAATACCGTCTCGGTCGCGCCCACCAGCGCTTCCCAGACTGAGCGGAAGAAGCCTTTGTCCTTTTCCTGCACATCCTGCTGCCAGTCGAACACATCCACATCCCGCAACAGTGGCTTGATGTACCCATTCAATCGGCCGTTGGTCGCCTCGGCCTCTATCACCACATCGCCGTGCCCGGCATTGAAGTCGAACTTGCCGTATGCGCTGGCGAAGTCGTTGAGCTTGCGCAACTCGATACCCGTGGCGCGCAGGCGGAACTCGAAGTCGTCGAAATCGCTGAACGGGTCGAAGGTGGCGCGACTTTCCACCTTGGCATCGCCTACGATCAGCGCCGTGCCATCAAAGCTGGCATCACGTCGGCCCTTTTCGTCACGGATGTTGGTGAGGTTGCGAATACTGGCATCGAGCTGAGTGGCCTTCAGGTTGACGGGTGGCTTGGAGTTGAAGTTGCGGAAAGTCAGCACGCCTTTGTCGATGCGAACCTCGTTAAGGGTGATTGGCAGCAGTTTTTCCAGTTGCTGGCGCCAGTCGGTGCCCTGACCGGTCTGCGAGTTCTGTTTGTTGCCGCCATCGACGAAGTTGAGCTCCGGCCGGTCGAACACCACTTCGGCAACCACTGCGCGGTCGTACCACAGGGCGTGCCAGCTCACCGACAGGTCGATCAGCGGCGCGTCGAGAAACGGCACCGGCACCTTGCCGGTGGTCTTGACGATCTTCAGCCCATTGATCTGGTATGCGCCGCGCCACCAGGCCAGGTCCACATCGGCCACCTGGCCACGGTAGTCGCCCATGTCGGCCAGTTTGTCATTGAGGTAGTCGCGCACCAGGTAGGGCAGGGCCAGGTGCAGCGCCACCAACAGCACGATCAGGCTGGCCAGGCCGATCAGCGGCCAGCGATAACGGGCTCTCATCGAAGTGTCTCCAACGCAGGATATGCGGTTGACCGCAACGAGTCCGCGTGAGTTCGAACAGGCTTTACGGGCCACCGGCCCGGGCTTACCCTTGAGGTCTTTCCCTGCTTTTTTTCATGCCAAGGACCCCTGCCATGAGCCGCATCTTTGCAGACAACGCCCACTCCATCGGTAACACGCCGTTGGTGCAGATCAACCGCATTGCCCCGCGCGGCGTGACCATCCTGGCCAAGATCGAAGGGCGTAACCCGGGCTATTCGGTCAAATGCCGCATCGGCGCGAACATGGTCTGGGACGCCGAAAGCAGCGGCAAGCTCAAGCCGGGCATGACCATCGTCGAACCCACCTCGGGCAATACCGGCATCGGCCTGGCCTTCGTCGCCGCAGCCCGTGGCTACAAGCTGATGCTGACCATGCCCGCCTCCATGAGCCTGGAGCGCCGCAAGGTGCTGAAGGCGCTGGGGGCCGAGCTGGTGCTGACCGACCCGGCCAAGGGCATGAAGGGCGCCATCGAGAAGGCCAACGAAATCGTCGCCTCCGACCCGGCCCAGTACTTCCTGCCGGGCCAGTTCGAAAACCCGGCCAACCCGGCGATCCACGAAAAAACCACCGGCCCGGAAATCTGGAACGACACTGACGGCGCGGTCGACGTGCTGGTGGCGGGCGTCGGCACCGGCGGCACCATCACCGGTGTTTCGCGCTACATCAAGCATACGCAGGGCAAGGCGATCCTGTCGGTGGCGGTGGAACCAGTGGCATCGCCGCTGATCAGCCAGACCCTGGCCGGCGAAGAGCTCAAGCCCAGCCCGCACAAGATCCAGGGCATCGGCGCAGGCTTTGTGCCGAAGAACCTCGACCTGTCGATCGTCGACCAGGTGGAAACGGTGACCGACGAAGAGTCCAAGGCCATGGCCATCCGCCTGATGCAGGAAGAGGGCATCCTCTGTGGCATTTCCTGTGGTGCGGCGATGGCAGCGGCCGTGCGCCTGGCCGAAAAGCCGGAAATGCAGGGCAAGACCATCGTCGTGATTCTGCCGGACTCCGGCGAGCGCTACCTGTCGAGCATGCTGTTCAGCGACATGTTCAGCGAGCAGGAAAACCAGCAGTAATGGCCTTGCCGCTGATCCCGCGCAACGTTCGGCGGCTTGGTTTATTGCAAAATCTTCATGATTGAGTTGCTGCCCGGGCTGTTTTTACCGGGGCGGCATCAGTTTATGATGGCAGGATGATTTATCGGAGTGCAGGGCGCGCAGCCCTGTTTCTTCCTCAAGGAGTGAAAGCATGACCTTTTCCTTTGCAGCCAAGGCGGGTGTCTTGCTGGTGTTTTTTGGCAGCGTGCTGTTCGTGCACCTGCGCGGCAAGGCTCGCTTGCCGGTGTTGCGCCAGTTCGTCAACCATTCGGCGCTGTTCGCCCCTTATAACAGCCTGATGTACCTGTTTTCCGGCGTACCGTCCAAGCCCTACCTGGACCGCCAGCGCTTCCCCGAGCTGGACGTGCTGAAGGACAACTGGCAGGAAATCCGCGAAGAGGCCATGCGCCTGTTCGACGAGGGTTACATCCGCGCCGCCGAGAAGGATAACGACGCAGGCTTCGGTTCGTTCTTCAAGAAAGGCTGGAAGCGCTTTTACCTGAAGTGGTACGACAAACCGTTGCCTTCTGCCGAAACCCTGTGCCCGCGCACCGTCGAGTTGGTCAGCAGCATCCCCAACGTCAAGGGCGCGATGTTCGCCCTGTTGCCCGGCGGCAGCCACCTGAACCCGCACCGCGACCCGTTCGCCGGTTCCCTGCGCTACCACCTGGGCCTGTCCACCCCCAACTCCGATGCTTGCCGCATCTACGTCGATGGCGAGGAATATGCCTGGCGTGACGGTGAGGATGTGATGTTCGATGAAACCTACGTGCACTGGGTCAAGAACGAGACCGACGTTACCCGGGTGATCCTGTTCTGCGACATCGAACGCCCGCTGAGCAGCCCACTGATGACCCGCATCAACCGCCAGGTCAGCGCCTTCCTCGGCCGTGCCACCGCGCCACAGAACACCGACGACGAGCGTGTGGGCGGGATCAACCAGGCCTACGCCTGGAGCAAGCGCTTCAGCAACCGTATCAGTAGCAAGGTCAAGCAGTTCAAGCGCGCCAACCCCAAGGCCTACCGCGTGCTGCGGCCGGTGCTGGCGGCGGTGGTGGTGTACCTGTTGTATCACTGGTTGTTCTGATTCTGCCTGTTGGGGCTGCCTTGCAGCCCATCGCGACACAAGGCCGCTCCCAGTATCTCGACTTTCGCCTCCCAAGAGGA